>NZ_JAWRXV010000021.1:0-174966 GCF_046534875.1 Paraburkholderia sp. SIMBA_054
TTGCGGCGGCAAAGAAAAGTAGGTGCCGCCCCGCACAGGGGCGACGCGTGAAGCACGAAGGCAAAGCGCGGATGCCAGCGAAAGACCAGACCAAGCCAGACCAAACCACCCGCGCCACGAAGGCAAATCGCAGATACCAGCGCAAAGGCAAAAAAACCAAACCGTCCGCCCCGCCCAGGCGCACCGCATGAATCACGAAGGCAAATCGCAGACACCAGCGAACAACAAACGCAAACGCGTAACGAGAGCACGCCCCGCCCAGGGGCAAAAGGCCACCGTCACGCCTCGCCAACCACCTCAACGCCCGCCGCAGGCTTCACCGCAGCGGCATCACCCGCGCCGCTCAGGCGCCCAATCCACACACACGCCAGCACCGCGGCAGCCGCCGCCAGCCATCCAACCGTGCCATAACCCGCTATCTGCCCCTGCGCAGTCGTCGTCAGCAACAAACCGCCGAACCACGCCCCGCAACCCGTGCCCATCGCCTGCACCGCGCTGTTCGCGCTAAGAAACGCACCACGTGTCTGCGGCGCCGGAACAGTCGTGAGCAGCGCCTGCATCGGCACCATACGCGACGACAACGCGACCATGAACACAGGAAAGAACAGCACCAACGCGTAAAACGGCAGGTCGGGCAGATGCGTAATGAACAGCACAGGCAACACCGACAGCAACGCAGCGATGCGGAACACGCGCTTCTTGCCAAAGCGATCGGAGAGCTCTCCAACCCGGCGCGACGTGAAGAAGGTAGCGGCGCCGCCCGCCATATACAGCCACGACAGATTCGCAGGCGCGACACCGTGATTGGCGACAAGCGTCGGCGCGATGAACGGAATCACCAGCATGTGCCCGACCATCACGACAAACGTCAGCGCAAACGCATTCAGATGCCGCGGATTCGCGAACAGCCGCCACAAATCAGGCAACACCTGTGCGAGCGGCACGCGCTGTCTCTGCAGATGCTCGGTCAACGACGGCACCATGCGCCAACCGCCCATCCAGATCACGCAGGACAGCACGACGAGCAGCACGAACGGCGATGCCCAGCCGAAATGCGCGCCAAGCATCACGCCCGCCGGCACGCCCGCAATCGCCGCCAGCGAGAAGGCCGTCATGATCGTGCCCGTCGCCGCGCCACGCCGCGCGACGGGAATCACGTCGCCGACGATCGCCATCACCACCGAAGCAAGCACGCCCCCCGTAATGCCCGCGAACGCGCGCGCCACCAGCAGCAGCGGAAAGTTCGGCGCGAGCGCGCAGCCGAGGTTCGACAGCGCGAACAGCGCGTAGATGGCGAGCAACAGACGCCGCCGGTCGAAGCGGTCGATATACGTGGCGGCCAGCAAGCCCGACAGCCCGGAGCACCACGAGTACGCCGAGACGGCCGTCGCGAACCGGGCAGGCGAGATCTCGAACGCGTGCATGATCTGCGGGCCGAGCGGCATCATCACCATGAAATCCATGATGATCGTGAACTGCGTAAGCGCGAGCAGCCACAGCAGGCGCCGCTCGTGTGATTCGTTCAATGAGAGCAATGCATGGCTCCGTTTGATTGAGGCGTCAGTCGTCGAGATTTTCGTGGACTGCCTGCTCGCCCTGTTTCCAGTATGCCGACGCGCGGATACGCGATTTGTCGATGCCGCGTTCATTGACGAGCAGCGAGCGCACGGCGCGCATCGTTGCCGCTTCGCCCGCTGCCCACACGTAGCCTTCGCCGTCTGGGAGGAACGTTTCGCGCACCGCTTTAAGCAACTCTGCGCCTCGATATGCGCCTTCGCTGCGATAACGCCATTCGATATACAGATCGGTCTGCGTATCGAACTCGATGCGCGCGGAAGGATCGGCGACTTCGATCACGGCCGCGACGCGCGCGCCTTGGGGCAGTTCCGCGAGACGCCGGCCGATGGCGGGCAGGGCGGTATCGTCGCCGATCAGCAGATGCCAGTCAAAGCCCGTCGGCACCACGAACGAGCCACGCGGGCCGCCAATGCCGAGGTACTGCCCGGCTTTCGCCTGCGCCGCCCATTCGGCGGCAGGACCGGCTTCGTGCATCGCGAATTCCAGCTCGAGTTCGCGCGCGTCGCGGTCGAAACGCTTCGGCGTGAAATCACGCGCGACGGGGCGCGGGCGGTCGGCGGGGAACACGGGGCCGTCGGGGCCCGCTGTCGGCAGCGTCGGTTTGTCTTCGCCGGGCGCGGGGAAGAATACTTTCAGATGATCGTCGAAGGATGCCGATACGAAGTCGTGCAGATCGTCGCCCGTCAGCGTCACGCGGATCAGATGCGGCGTGACGGCCTCGACGTTCTTCACTTGCAGGAGACGGAATTTCAGCGGATGACGCACGCGCGTCACGGTCAGATCGGTTCGGGTTGCTTGCATAAGGTGTTCTCTCAATGTCGTGGATCGACTGCGTTAAGCGGGTTCGCCCGACGTTTTGCCGCCGTTTTCGCGCGGCTTGCTTTCGATTTCGGCCGTGGCGCGCGCGAGGATCGCCGCGATGCGCCGCTGTTCGTCCGGCGATGCGTTGTCGCGCAACAGCAGTGCATGTTTCAGCGCGCGCCGCGCCTGCACGAACTCGGGCAGCCAGCCGCCGTATTCGCTCGCGTCGTCGGCTGCTTCACCTTGCTGGCCCTCGCCGGCGAACGCGCGGCGCACCGAGTCCATCTTGCGGGCGATATGCGACAGCTTGGCGAGCATCAGGTCGGCGCGCTCGCGATTGCCGGCGAGGTATTCGCGGCCGGCGTCAGCGAGCGAGTAACGCTTGCGGTTACCTTCGAGCTGCACGGTCACATAGCTGAGTTCTTCCAGATAGGTGAGCGCCGGGTAGACCATGCCGGGACTCGGCGTGTAGAAGCCGTTCGAGCGCGCCTCGAGCGCCTTGATCAGCTCGTAGCCGTGGCGCGGCTGTTCGTCGATCAGCGCGAGCAGCAGCAGTTGCAGATCGTCGGACGTGAACTTGCGGCCGCGCGGGAAGCCGTCGCCTTCGCCGCCGAATCCTCCGCCGAAGCCGCCTCCGAACGGACCGCCGGCACCGCCGCCGAACGGCCCGCCGTGCCGGCCGCCGCCGCGCTGATGGCGGCCGATCGCGTCTCTGAACATCTGGAAGCGTTCGTAAAAGCCAAAGAACGCGGGATCGCGGGCAAAGTCGGCGTCGCGGGTGAAGTCACGGGAAAAACGATGATGGTGATGGCGCATGTCGGCATCTCCGAATGTCTTAAGATGTATCGTAAGATATATATCTAAAGATAGTTCGTCAAGCCCAATCTCAAATTCGTTCGACCGATCGCGGCGTTGCACGGCGATGAAGCATGCAAACCGTCTGCATGCTAGTCTTGATTGGTTTCGGTCCCCAACAGGGCTAAACGGACACGTCCAATGAGTGCTGCTTCTCTCGATCCCGATTCTGTCGCGCGTACGGCTTTCGTGCTGGGCGTGCGCCACGACGCGCTCGATCAGCCGTGGCAGAGCATGCGCCGTGCGCAGTTCGTGCAGGTCGCGGAAGGCGTGCTGGCAGTCCATACGGAAAACGGGCTGTGGGTCGCGCCGTCGCGTCACGCTGTCTGGATGCTGCCGGGCGTGTTGCACAGGATGTCGTCGGCGACACCCGTCGTGCTGCGCATCCTGTACGCCGACGAGGACGCGCTGCCCGTGCCCGCGCGCTGCTGCGTGGTGGCCGTGAACGGTCTGATGAATGAATTGCTTGGCGCGACGTCGGAATTCGACGCGACCGCACCCGCCGATGCCGAACAGCGTCGCCTGCTGGCTGTGATCGCCGACCGCCTGCCGCGGCTGACGGAAGTGGCGCTGTCGCTGGTGTATCCGCGCGATCTGCGTGCGCGGCATATCGCCGATGCGCTCGCCGCCGATCCGGCGCGCGCCGGCGTGCTCGACGATTTCGCCGAGCAGGCGTCGATCACCGCGCGCACGGCGGCGCGCCTCTTCATGAAGGAAACGGGGCTGACGTTCGGCCAGTGGCGTCAGCAACTGCGGCTGTTGACGGCGTTGATGCGGCTTGGCGCGGGCGCGAGCGTCACGCAGGTGGCGCTCGAGGTCGGCTATAGCGACGTGTCGTCGTTTATCGCGGTGTTCAAGGACGCGCTGGGCGAGACGCCCGCGCGCTTTTTCCGCTGAGCTTTAAGCGGCTGTTTCCTGACGGCGAGATCAATGCGCGCCCGACGCATCCGCGCCACCGCCGCCGCGCGAGGGGCGCGTGATCCAGATGAGCGGAATGATCAGCACGAAGATGATCGCCGACGCATAGAAAATATCGTTGAGTCCCATCATCGCGGCCTGCGTGTTCACGGTGAAATCGAACAGCGCATTCGACGTCGAAGGGCTGACGTGCAGCAGCGTCTGCGTGTTGTCCATCTGTTGCGCGAAGACGGGGTTGTTCGCGTTGGCCTGTTCGGTGAGGCGCTCGTGATGCAGGACCGTGCGGCTGTTCCATGCCGTACCCGCGATCGACGTGCCCACCGCGCCGCAAAACACACGCACGAAGTTCGACAGGCCAGCCGCCGCCGGAATCTTCGGGCCGGGCTGCCCCGACAGAATGATGGCGGTCAGCGGCACGAAGAACATCGCCATCGGAATGCCTTGCAGCAATGTGGGCAGTACCAGATGCCACGTGTCGATCTCGACCACGTAGTTCGAGCGCATGAAGAACACGATGGCGAAACCGACGAAGGCGAGCGTCGCGATGATGCGCGCGTCCGAGCGCGGCAGCACACGGCCCATCACGGGCGCGAGGATCACCGCGAAGATGCCGAGCGGCGCGGTCACGAGGCCGGCGTCGACGGAACGGTAGTTCAGATACTCCTGCATCCATTGCGGCAACAGCACGAGGTTGCCGAAGAACACGCCGTACGCGACCGAAATCGCGATCGTCCCGCCGAGGAAGTTGCGCTGCTTGAAGAGCCTCAGATCGACGATCGGGTTCGGTTCCGTCAGCTCCCAGATCAGGAAGAACGCGAAGCTGATAACGGCCGTGACCGCGAGCGCGACGATCACCGGCGAGCCGAACCAGTCGAGATCCTTGCCCTTGTCGAGCATGATTTGCAGCGACGCGACCCACGTGACCAGCAGGCCGAGGCCGACGACGTCGATGGGCAGCTTGCGGGTCGGCGTTTCGCGCGTGCGGTAGATCATCCACGTAGCGCCCGCCGCGAAAATGCCGACGGGAATGTTGATGTAGAAGATCCACGACCACGAATAACTATCCGTGATCCAGCCGCCGAGCGCCGGGCCCGCGATCGGGCCGACGGTCGCCGTCATCGCCCATAGCGCGAGCGCCGTCGACGATTTTGCCTTCGGCCACGAACTGAGCAGAATGGCTTGCGACAGCGGAATCAGCGGACCCGCGACCACGCCCTGCAACACGCGCGCGAACAGCAGAATGGGCAGCGACGGCGCGACGCCGCACAGCCACGATGCAATCACGAAGCCGAGAATCGCGCCGACGAACAGCTTGATCTGCCCGAAGCGCTGCGTGAACCAGCCCGTCAGCGGAATCGATACGGCATTCGATGCCGCGAACACGGTGATGACCCACGTGCCTTCATCGACGGATACACCGAGGTTGCCCGAGATGGTTGGAATCGCAACGTTGGCGATCGAGGTGTCCAGCACGTTCATGAACGTGGCAAGCGCGACGGCGAAGGTCGCGAGCACCAGCTGGCCGCCTTGCAGCGGCGGCGGCGCGGGCGGGCCCGGCGGCCCGGCGGGCTTCGAAGGGGCGGACGACGCGTCGGGTTGTTTCGGTTCGCTCAAGCGGGTCTCCGTCGGTGAAAAGGTGTCGCGCGACATGCGTTGCCGGGAATCGTCGCGCGGCGCAACATGGCGATGATAGTCGCAAGCGCTGAACGGCATCGGCCAGGCGTTCACGTGCAGGCGGAGAGCGAATCAGAAATGCGTTGTCCAGTGCCGTGTCGCGCGTCGATATCAGGTGTTGGGCGCCGCAGACGTTTTGCGTGAAATCCACGCAAAAATACGGGGCGCGTCGTATGCTCCCGCCTGCGCGTGACACGGCAACGGCGCAATGCCCGCGGTGCGCGCCGCGCAATACGAAAGGATGAAGGCGATGGCCTGGGAACAATTCGACAACGGCTGGCGGCTCGCACCCGCCGCGGGACCCGCGACTTCGCTGGTCGTGCTGCTGCATGGCGTCGGCAGCAATGCTCAGGACCTCGTGCCGCTCGCGGACATCTGGCGCGAAGCGCTGCCGCAAACTGCCTTCACGTCGCTCGACGGCAGCGAGCCGTTCGACGGCGGCTTCGGCGGGCGTCAGTGGTTCAGCCTGCGCGATGTCGACGAGCAGAACCGTACGGGACGCGTCGCGGCTGCCTGGCCCGCGCTGCACAAGATGCTCGACGCCGAGCTTGCGCATCAGGGCCTCGGCTATGGGCAACTGGCGCTAGTGGGATTCTCGCAGGGCTCGATGATGTCGCTGCATCACGTGGCGTCGAATCCGCAAGGCGCGGCCGTGGTGGTCGCGTTTTCCGGGCGGCTCGCATCGCCCGTCACCGCGAAGAGCACCACGCCCGTCACGCTGATCCACGGCGAAGACGACGCAGTGATCTCCGTCGACGAAACCGAACGTGCCGCCATCGCGCTGCACGACGCGGGCTTCGACGTCGAAGCGTTCGCACTGCCGGGCGTCGGCCACACGGTTTCCGGTGAAGGCGTCGCGCTGGGCCGCGAGGCCCTCGTGCGCGCGCTTGCGCCGCTCGCCCGCGGCTAAGTCCTTCGCATTCCAATCCTCTTCTTGATACGTCGAAACGGCCGCGTGTAAGCGGCCGTAAGACGTTTTCGAATTCATCCTCCTAAAGTTCGCCGGGCATCTGCCGATATGCGATCAATAGCCGGAAAAAGTTTCCGAGGAACGCACGCGCAGCATCGCTGCGCCGTACGTTTGACGTTTTCGCTGCTTACAACGCAGCTCACTTCTTTCAAAAGAGCCTGAACATGGCCAGATCGAATGCGCAGTCATCGCTTTTTGGACGCCTTTTCCGCTCGTCCGTGGCGGTCGATCTCGGCACTGCCAATACGCTGATCTATACCGATGACGGCGGCATTGTGCTCAACGAGCCGTCCGTGGTGTGCTTCGACAAGCAGGAGTCGGCGGGACGCAAGCGCGTCGCGCTGGTCGGCAGCGAGGCCAAGCAGATGCTCGGCCGCGTGCCCCTCAACCTCGAAGCGGTGCGGCCGATGCGCCACGGCGTGATCGCCAATTTCTCCGCCGCCGAGCACATGATCCGGCAATTCGTCGATATGGCCCGTCCGCGTCCGTTCTTCGCGCGGCGCGCCGCGTTCACGATCTGCGTGCCGGCCGGCGCGACCCAGGTGGAGCGCCGCGCGATCCGCGAGGCGGCGGCTGCGGCGGGTGCGTGGAAGGTGAACCTGATCGATGAATCGCTCGCGTCGGCCGTTGGCGCGGGCTTGCCGGTGTCGTCGGCGACGGGCTCGATGGTCGTCGATATCGGCGGCGGCACGACGGAAATCGGCGTGATCGCGCTGGGCGGCACGGCGTACAACGGCTCGATTCGCGTCGGCGGCGATCAGCTGGATGCCGCCATCATCAAGCACGTGCGCAACAACTTCGGCGTGCTGCTCGGCGAGCAGACGGCCGAGCATGTGAAGAAGACCATCGGCTCGGCGCTTGCCGTCGTGCCGCCGGATACGATGCGCGCGACGGGACGCGGCGTCGACGACGGCCTGCCGCGCACGGTCGAGCTGTCGACGCAGGATGTGGTCGACGCCATCGCCGCGCCGCTGCGCCAGGTGCTGGTCGCCGTGAAGGCCGCGCTGGAAAACGCGCCGCCCGAACTCGTCACCGATATCGCGGACGCAGGCATCGTGCTGACGGGCGGCGGCGCGCTGCTCGGCAATCTTGCGCGCTATTTCAGCAATGAACTGGGTCTGGACGTGCGCGTCGCCGACGAGCCGCTCACGTGTGCCGTGCGCGGTGCCGGTGCGGCGGCGAGCGCAGGCCTGCTCGATATGGGCGCGTACGACTGACGCAATCGTTTGACATTGCTTACAGCGCGCTTTCTGTGGCGCGCGTGAGTTCGGGCGTCATGTGACAATGAGGCTTTTACGGCGCGCATATCATGGATAATGCGCGCCTTTTCATTTGCCTCTTTCAGTGAATCAGACTTCCGCTTCGTCCACGCTTTCCATCGAATTGCCCAACGGCTTGCGCATGCCTTATGTCGAACAGGGCGACGGCGAACTGCTGCTTTTCGTGCATGGTTCGCTGTGCGACTACCGCTATTGGGAGCCGCAACTCGCGGGTCTGTCGAAGCGTTTTCGATGCGTGGCCGTGAGCCTCACGCATTACTGGCCCGCTGTTGAAACGCCCATCGCGATCCCGTTCAGCTGGAGCAATCATGCGGATGAAGTCGCGCAGTTCATCGAGCGCTTCGGCGCGGGGCCGGCGCATGTCGTGGGTCATTCGCGTGGCGGCTGCGTCGCGTATCACTTCGCGCGGCGTCATGCTCAGCATGTGAAGACGCTGACGCTCGCCGATCCCGGCGGGCCGTTGCAGATTGCGGGACGCGCGCCGGCGAGTTTGCCGGAGACGGTCAATGCGCTGCGTGCGCGTGCCGCGCAACTAATCGAAGAAGGACAGGTCGACGCGGGCCTGCAACTGTTCGTCGATTCCGTGAGCCGCCCGGGTTTCTGGGCGAAGAGCACGCCGGGCTTCCGGCGCATGGCGACGGACAACGCGCATACGCTCGCGCGCCAGTTCCGCGATCCGTTGCCGGCTTATACGCCTGACAGCGCGAATGACTTGAAGTGTCCTGTGCTGCTGATCGACGGCGAGAAGAGTCCGCTGATGTTCCGGCGCGCGGCCGAGACGCTCGCGTCATGGCTGCCGGACGCGCGGCGCGAAACGGTGATGGGCGCATCGCATGGCATGAACCTCGCGCATCCTGCCGCCTTCAACCGTTTCGTCGACGCGTTCATTCAAGGCACGCGTTGAGCTTCTTTTAAAGCGTCAGTCTTTGGCGTGCGCGTCGATGTCGAGCGCGCGCTCGGCGCCTTCACCGATCAGGCCGCAGTAGTACAGATGTACGCCGATCGCGAGCGAGTCGTGGCGGATTTCGTTGAACGCCTTCCACGCCTTGGCAGGTTCCTTGAACACGAGATAGTGCGCTTCCTGCGAAACGAGCCGCGCGACCTGATGCAGACCATGTCCATGCAGACGGTCGACCAGTTCGTCGAGGCTGCGATGCGTGCGCGCGTCCGTGCGCGGATACAGCATGTGCAGCACGGCGACCTTTTCCGAGGCGAGTGCGGCTGACATCGCCAACACGATGTCCTGGTGGTTCAGCGCCGTGACAACGGTGTCTTCGGCTTCTTCGGTCGCGGGAAAGAGCGTGTCGAGGTTCATGTTCATTGTGGTTATTCCTGTGTCTGACTCTAAAAAAGACCCGCCGTTTCAACGGCGGGTCCAAGACAGCATTGTGTTTGCAGGGGAAGCTAAACACAGGTTCAGTATCTCAGACGCGATTGCGTTTGGCGTCCTGCGTGAAGCAAAACATTGTTGCTGCGGGTGCGCTTACTTTCATTTGTCTGTCGATGCAAAGCCTTGTCGGCTGGTCGAGTATTGCTTGGTGCGAGATGGATTGTTGCGCACGAGGGATGCAATGAAACGCCGTGCGCGCCTTAAAATGCTGACGGCTGCCGGGTGCGGCAAAACGCGTACTAGCCGGCGCGCACGTTTGTTGTTCGATGTGCGCGTGAGGCGCCGCACATCCGGCCTCGCGTGTTCAGAGCAATGCAATGTCGAAAGGAATCCCTGATGAACGTATCAACGACTAAAGCCACGCTGTCGTTTTCCGATAGCGACGAAAAGATCGAACTGCCGGTTTATAAAGGATCGTTGGGTCCGGATGTGATCGACATTCGCAAGCTGTACGGACAAACGGGCAAATTCACCTACGATCCGGGCTTCATGTCGACGGCTGCGTGCAATTCGGCTATCACGTATATCGATGGCGACAAAGGCGAGCTGCTGTATCGCGGCTATCCGATCGATAACCTCGCGCAAAACGCGGACTTTCTCGAAACGTGCTATCTGCTGCTGAAAGGCGAACTGCCCACGTTGCAGCAGAAGACGGAGTTCGAAGATACCGTCACGAAGCACACGATGGTGCATGAGCAGATGCACTTCTTCTTCCGTGGCTTCCGTCGAGACGCACACCCGATGGCGATTCTCGTCGCCGCAGTCGGTGCACTGTCGGCGTTCTATCACGACTCGCTCGATATCTCCGACCCGACGCACCGCGACGTGTCCGCGATCCGCATGATCGCCAAGCTGCCGACGCTCGTCGCGATGGCGTACAAGTACTCGATCGGCCAGCCGTTCGTGTATCCGCGCAACGATCTGTCGTACAGCGCGAACTTCATGCACATGATGTTCTCGACCCCGGCTGAGGAGTACAAGGTCAACGAGGTGCTGGTGCGCGCGCTGGACCGTATTCTGATCTTGCATGCGGACCACGAGCAGAATGCGTCGACGTCGACGGTTCGTCTGGCCGGTTCGTCGGGCGCGAATCCGTTTGCGTGTATCGCGGCGGGGATCGCGTGTCTGTGGGGCCCGGCGCACGGCGGCGCGAACGAAGCGGCGCTGAACATGCTGGAAGAGATCGGTTCCGTCGACAACATTCCGAAGTTCATCAAGCAGGTGAAGGACAAGAACTCGGGTGTGAAGCTGATGGGTTTCGGTCACCGCGTGTACAAGAACTACGATCCGCGCGCGAAGCTGATGCGCGAGACTTGCCATGAAGTGCTGAACGAACTGGGTCTGCACGACGACCCGCTGTTCAAGCTCGCGATGGCGCTGGAAAAGATCGCGTTGGAAGATGAATACTTCGTTTCGCGCAAGCTGTATCCGAACGTCGACTTTTACTCGGGTATCGTGCAGCGTGCGCTGGGCATTCCGACCGCGATGTTCACCTGCATTTTCTCGCTCGCACGTACCGTGGGCTGGATCGCGCAATGGAATGAAATGATCGCCGATCCTGAGCAGAAGATTGGGCGTCCGCGGCAATTGTTCGTTGGCGAGACGGCGCGGGACGCGAAGCCGATCGCGCAGCGGTGAGGGTTATTCATTTTCATTATTTAGGCTCGCTTTTGGATGCCGCTATCCGCGGTGTTGGGTGAAAGCGCAGGCGCTGCTTCCGCATGAGGGGAGTGGCGCCTTTGTTTCGTCTGCGACGGGTGTTTGATTTGGGTTTGTGCTGGCATGCGCGGCTTGCGTTTGCGCCGGAATGCGCGGCCTGCGTTTGCGCTGGCATCCGCGCTTTGTCTTCGTGCTTCACGCGTTGCCCCTGTGCGGGGCGGCACCTACTTTTCTTTGCCGCCGCAAAGAAAAGTAGGCAAAAGAAAGCGGCTAACACCGCCGATCCTTCTTCGTGCCTGAGGGCCCCCAAAGGGTCTTACGCTTCACACGGCAATCACGTGACCCATGTACGTTGCCAACGCTCCAAGAGGCGCATCACCCGCTTCAAGCCCCCGCGTTGCAGCGTGCCGTGCCGGATATTCCACTGCCGCCCAGGTGGCAAACTGTGTGTAGGCCGTAGCGCCACGCACGCCTCACTTCGGACCCGATAGCGCACGCGTTCCACGTTGTAAGAGCGCTAACGTGTACGCCGCGACAACCTACACACAGTTTGCCACCTGGGCGGCGGATACCATTCGCTGCCGTTAGCCCGTGCACGGGTATTCGAAGCGGGTGAGGCGCTCATTCAGGGCGTTGGCAACGCACGCAGATAAGGATGTTGCCGTGTGAGGCATAGGACCCTTTGGGGGCCCTCAGGCACGAAGAAATGTTGGCGGTGTGAGCCGCTTTCTTTTGCCTACTTTTCTTTGCGGCGGCAAAGAAAAGTAGGTGCCGCCCCGCACAGGGGCGACGCGTGAAGCACGCTAACCAATCGCGGATGCCAGCGAAAGCGCAAACACAAACACCGTCACGCGAATGCCAGCAAAACGACAAATGCGTTGCAGTTCCACAGGATGGCGAAGCAATTTTCTCAATGTTCGAGCCGCCTAAGGCGATACTCCAGCGCAGCACGCACTGGCAAAGCGGAAGCATTCAGAAAACCGACAGCACGACCCGTGCCATGCACCCGCATTGTGACATTTCGAAGAAAAAAATCACAAAGAATCGTGGCACCTGCGGCACTATCCGCTGTCGTAACGGCACGAACCTTCTACAATCACCGAAACGAAGCCACCAGCACCACTAGCACAGGAGCAAGCTGATGCAGGATCCAGAAGCACTCGGCGGGTTGTCCCATCAGGGCGGCGTGGACTATCGCGGCGAGGAGAACGACGGCGCGTTCATCGCACCTGAAAACCTGAATGTCGCGAGCGCGACCCAGCACGTGCTGAAGTCGGGCGGCACGTTTATCGTCAACGATCCCCTCGGCGACGTCACGGGCCACGACGACGGCCTGTTCGTCAACGACACCCGCGTGCTGTCGCAGCTGCGTCTGACCTTTGGCGGACGCGCGCCGTCGCTGCTGTCGGGCAGCGTCAGCAGCGATAACACATCATTCACCGCGCATCTGACCAACCGTCCGCTGCCGCCGCTCGGCGGCAACAGCACGCCGGAGGGCGTGATTCACGTCGAGCGTGTGCGCGTGCTGTCGGGCACGGTGATGAACGAAGCGATCGAACTCACCAATTACGGCACGACGGACGCCGTCGTGCCGCTGTCCATTTCGTTTGCCAGCGACTTCCGCGACATGTTCGAAGTGCGCGGCCTGAAGCGCGCGAAACAGGGCAAAGTCGAAACGCCGCGCGTGCACAAGAACGAAGTGCTGCTCGGCTACATCGGCCTCGACGACGTGGCGCGCCACGTGCGCGTCGCATTCTCGCCGATGCCCGACAAGCTGCTTGCCGACCGCGCCGATTATTCGGTGAACCTGCCGGCGCAGGCTTGCGTGTCGATTTATCTGTCAGTGGCCGTGCAGGTCGCGGCGCACAAGGGCGAGCCTGACGTCCACGTGGCGCAATCGACGCATACCGTCACGGAGCTGCACGTCTCGCAGGTCGACGCGGCGCGGCCGCGCGTGGGCCGCACGGCCGTGCGCGCGGCGCTCGTCGATGCCCACCTGGTGATGCGCGAGCGGCGCCGCGCGTCGGCGCGCGTGCGTTCGAGCAACCCGCTGTTCAATGCGTGGATCGACCGCTCGCAGGCAGACCTGAATCTGCTGACGACGGATCTCGCCAGCGGGCCGTATCCGTATGCAGGCATTCCGTGGTTCTCGACGCCGTTCGGGCGCGACGCAGTCATCACGTCGCTGCAGATGTTGTGGCTCCAACCCGGCCTTGCGCGCGGCGTGCTGCGCTTTCTCGCCGAGCATCAGGCGACGGAAGATTCCGCGTTTCGCGATGCCGCCGTCGGCAAGATCATGCACGAAATGCGCCGCAGCGAAATGGCGGCGACGGGCGAGGTGCCGTTCGCGCTGTATTACGGCGGTGTCGATACGACGCCGCTCTTCATCGTGCTCGCGGGCGCGTACGTGGCGCGCACGGGTGACACGCAACTGGTCGATGAGCTGTGGCCCGCGCTCGAACGCGCGGCGAAGTGGGTGTCAGGCGTGTGCGACCGCAATATCTACGGGCTGCTCGATTATCAGCGCGCATCCGACGGCGGTCTTGCGAACCAGGGCTGGAAGGACAGTCACGACTCCGTCTTCCACGCGGACGGACGCTTCCCCGAAGGGCCGATCGCGCTCGTCGAGGTGCAGGCCTACGCGAGCGCCGCCTTCGACACGATGGCGCAGTTCTCGATGCTGCGCGGCCAGTCCGACGACGCCGTCCGCTACACGCAGCGCGCCACGGCGATTCGCGCGTGCGTCGAAGACAAGTACTGGATGGACGATTCGAGCTTTTACGGCATCGCGCTCGACGGCAAGGGCGATCTGTGCCGCGTGATGGCATCGAACGCGGGCCATTTGCTCGCGTTCGGGCTGCCTTCGCGCGAACGCGGCGTCGCCGTCGCACGCGCGCTCGAATCGACGCTCTTCCACACGGGCTGGGGCGTGCGCACGCTGGCGGCGGGCCAGCCGCGCTTCAATCCAATGGCGTATCACAACGGCTCGGTCTGGCCGCATGACAACGCGCTCTGTGCGCGCGGTCTCGCGCGCTACGGTGCGAAGGCGGCTGCCGTGCGTCTGCTGCAGGCGCTCTTCCAGGCGGCCGTCAACTTCGACATGCGTCTGCCCGAGCTGTTCTGCGGCTTCCCGCGCCGTCGCGGCGAACCGCCCACTGCGTACCCCGTCGCGTGTCTGCCGCAGGCATGGGCGGCCGGCTCGCCGTTCATGATGCTCGAAGCGTGTCTGGGCATGACGATCGACGCGCAAAAGCGCGAAGTGCTGATCGAGCAGCCGATGTTGCCCGAAGGCATCGACTGGATCGAGATCGGCGATCTGCGCGTCGGCGACGCGTCGGTGTCGATCACGTTCCGGCGCGTGGCGGGCAAGGTCGTGGCGTCGGCGGAGCAGGGCGATGTGCGGGTGATCGCGCTGCTGTAAGTCGACGGCTGCAATCGGCCCTGGGCCTTCGACGGAGCACGATATGCCGCAACAGAACGTCTATGTCGTGTTCAAGGGCGCGCTGAAGCTCGGCGTGCCTTTTCTCGACGGCTACAAGGGCGATCCGCACTATGTGATCGTCGTCGATGATCCGGCGGGCGGCGAATTCAGGATCGTCACGAATGTGAAATCGGACAGTTCGCTCACGGGGCCCGCCGGCTATCACGTGCTGTATTCGTGGAGCCAGTACTTCGATCACCCGATGGTGGCCGATCTCGCGAAGCTGCCGCCTGGCCTGACGCAGACCGGGTTTCCGAAGCTCGACTACGTGCATGATCCGCGTCTCGTCGATCTGTCGACCATGCGACCCATCACGCTCGATACGGCGAACGCGCACAACGACATCAACGCGCTCGTCAACGACATGCTGCAACTGGATATGTCGGCGGCGCCCGTCGACTATCTGTATCCGGGCAAGAGCGGTAACGACATGCGGCGCGGCTGGAAGCCGGCGAAGAACGTCACCGTGTATGGCTTCGGCTTCCTGTTCGAGCCCGAGCACGACGGCTTGCACGAAACGCATATGAATCAGGGCAATCCGAAGCCGCAGCCGGGCAGCCGCGTCAGGGATCATTCGTCGGAGAACGGCACGTTCCAGGACGGCGCGGTGATGGTGGAGGTGGACGGGCGCTTTCAGGCGCTGTTCGTCGCGTTTCAGACCCAGCTCGTGCCGACCGACAACCGGGGCTGGCCGATTCCCGGCACGTCGCATCCGATTCTGGGCTAGTGTCCGGGTTTCAGTCGGCCGCCATCAATTCCAGAAGATTGCCGTCCGGGTCCTTGAAGAATATCGAGTGCCCCGGCTTCTCGTCTGCCGTCTTTCGAGGCGTCGGACCTTCGAGAACGGTGATGTTCTTCGATCTCAGCAGATCGAGTGCTTCGCCGATCGTGCCGCTCCATCGAAAGCAGATATCCGCGGCGCCGGGCGTCGGGTGTTCGGCGACGAGCCTCACGTTATTGCCACGCTGATGAATGCTCAGCACGGCGCCGCCCAATGCGGCCTGTCGCACGAGCAGGTTGCCGTCCTCGCTATGTTCGGCGACAACCTCGGCGCCGAACAGGTCGCGATAGAACGCGAAGGTGGACATCAGATCGTCTACGGTGATGGCGACATGATCGATCCCGGTAATGCCTGTCATGGTTGTCTCCTGTGAACCACGCGAATGCTAGACGTAGCGTGTGAGCAGAAAATTATCAGCCGCGTCGCATCCGTCTTCCCGGTTCGCTAATTCCTGTCTCACTCTGCAAAGGCAACATGTTCTCAACAGAGCCCGGATCCGGGACGTCATCTCAGGAGAACGACATGGAAGCCAATGCAGAAACGATCTATCGCCCGTATGTCGATGCATTACTGAGCGAACTGAAAACGCGCGCCTATGAACCCGTCATCCGCTATCAGGGAAAAGACGTCACGAGAGGCGAGTTGCGCAGCGCGATTTACCGCTATGCGCGGGCGCTCGGCGCACTCGGCATAGGCCGGGGCGCGGTGGTCGCGCTCCATGCGCCGAATCGCCCCGATGCGCTCGCTGTTCGCTATGCGGCGAACCTGCTCGGCGCGGCCACCATGTTCCTGCCTGCGCTGGCGAGTGCCGAAAGCCGCGCGATCTTGCTCGCGCGAATCAGGCCGACGCTTCTCGTCGTGTTTCCGGAGACCGCCCATCTGGTTCGCGATGCAGTCGATCAGCGTATCGTTTCCGTCGGCTACGAGAGTCCATGGGTGCATCTCGACAGGTTCGCCAGCGTGCAGTCGGACCAACCGCTCGAAAGCCGGGCCATGCCGCACGAACTCGCGGTGATCGTTTCCTCAGGCGGCACGACGGGCGTGCCGAAAGCGAGTCGCCGCTCGTTTGCCGCGTATTCCGCGATGGTGGTGTCGGCGCGCGACGGCAAGCGGCGTCAACTCATCAATGGTCCGCTCGCGTACCTGTCGCAAGTGCTGCTCGATACGACCTTGATCGGCCGCGGGAGTGTCGTGCTCGAACGGGAGTACAGTGCGCCGGCAACGCTCGCAATGATCGAGTCTGAACGCATCACGGATGTTTTTCTCGTCGAGCCTCAACTCTTCGAGATGATGGATCACCCGGACGTCAGCCGTCGCGATCTGTCGTCGCTGCGCTGTATTGCGCATGTCGGCGGCTCCGCGCCCGCGGCCCTGCGGCAACGCGCGGCCAGGCGTCTCGGCCCGGTGCTCGCGCATATGTATGGCGCAAGCGAAGCGGGACTCGTCAGCGTACTGCCGCCACCCGACTATGCGACGAATCCAGCGCGTCTGGATAGCGCCGGGCGCATCCGGCCTGGCGTCGAGGTGCGTTTGCGCTGCGTCGACGGTACGCTCGCGGCCAACGGGCACCCCGGCAGCATCGAGGTCCGGTCTGCTGCCGTGGCGCACGGATACCGGAATCAGGCCTCCGAAAGCGCGCAGAAGTTCAAGGAGGGCTGGTGCCTGACGGGCGATATCGGCTTGATCGACGATGGCGGTTATCTTCATGTGATTGGCCGTTCATCCGATGTCGCGGAAATCGATCAGCGCACCATCGGTCCCGTGCATATCGAAGATGTTCTGTGTCGGCTGCCCGACGTGCGTTATGCCGTGGCATTCGCGGCGAATACCCAGGATGGCGAGCATGCATGGAATGCAGTGGTCGAGCCTTGGGCCGGACAGCGCGTGGATGTCGCGCGATGCACGCGTGCCCTGAACGCGGCGTTCGGCGATCTGGTGGCGAACGCGGTCAGGTTGTCGGAGGTTGGCGCGATACCGCTCACTGAGCAGGGCAAGGTGGACAGAGTCGCGATCGAAAGGGTGCTGTTCGTTCAGCCGCGTACCACCATTGAAAAGCCGCCGCTCCGTACGCATCGACCGATGAGCGGGCGCCTTGGCGCCCGTTGATGCAATCAGGGCATGCCGTCAGCTTGAGGAGATGGACATGCTCAATCGCGAACACGGGAGACGTGCAATAGCAAAGCAAAAAGGTCTTCGCGATGGACTAATGCAGAGCTAATTCAGCGTCTTTACGATGCACAGTCATACCGCCTGACACATGCCGGTTAATCGCCCCCGTAGTCGCAACGCTTGCGACGATTCTCGTTTTCTCAATTCATGGAGTGTCTTATGAAGCCCTCGAAAATCCTGATGGTCCTGGTCTGTCTGGTTGCCGCTCAAGCGGCTAGCGCGCAGGAAAAGACGGTGTCCCCCGCGAAAATGACCTGCGCCGATTATGTCTCCGTCGATGAGGTGTATCGGCCGGCTCTCGTTTACTGGGTCGCCGGAGTCGACAAGCTCGGTATCAAGGAGACGGACACGATGGTCGTCGATACGGCACATCCCATAGCGGAGACCGTAGCCGAAGCATGCACGAAAGATCCGCAGACTCCATTTGTGTCGAAAGTCAGGTCCATGATCAAGGCGAAAAAGATCTCGCTCTTCCAGCATTCGTAATGACGCTGCCGGCGGCTCTGGCTGAATTGGTTCTGCAGCACGCAACAGGCTCCCGTTGCGCTCACTATCTCCGACATGCAGGCGGTCAAATTGCACTGGGCAACGGAGTAGCTGAACGTGACGGGATTCGATTGTGCGTGGGGGTAGGCGAGGTTGACAATAAATAGATGACCAGTTATCTTGTTATCCATCGACTCAGCGGAGATCACGAAGTTGCCACGTCCTGCCAATCCTCAAGTACGTTCGCGTCTGCTGTCAGTGGGGCGCGATGTGGTTCACGACCGTGGTTTCAATGGCTGCGGCGTGCAGGACATCACGACGGCCGCTGGCGTGCCGAAGGGCTCGTTCTACAACTACTTCGAAAGCAAGGAAATGTTTGCGGCCGAAATTCTCGACGACTACTGGCAGTCAATCGAAGACCGCCATGGTCCGATTCTGTACGACGCGCGAATCAGGCCGCTCGCGCGCATTGCGAAATTCTTCCGCGCATTGACGGACGATCACAGCAAGAGCGACTTCGCGCTAGGTTGTCTGATTGGCAACCTGTCACTGGAACTGTCGAACGCCAGCGACGAGGCGCGCTCGAAACTTCTGGCCTTGCTCGCGCGCTGGCAAGAGGCGCTTGCAGTCTGCTTGCGCGAGGCGCAGGAGCGCAATGAACTGGACCGCAAGCAGAACGCGGACGAGCTCGCGGCGATCGTGATCGAGGCTTACGAAGGCGCGGCCATGCGCGGCAAGATCGAGCAGAGCGGCAACGCTTACGAACGTTTCGAGAAGGTCGTATTGCCTCGGCTGCTTCGTTAAGTTTTTTTTGCAGTTTTTATAAAGCGACCGGTCATCTATGTTTGGCGTGCGTCCATACTTTGCGCGGTTGCGGTTTTCTTATGTAGTGACCTTTATATGGAGGGTTTTATGAGTAACGCGAACCAGGCAGCGCAAGAGAACGCAAACCCATACGCCGATCCTGCCAATCCGGCTTTGCCGCAGACGGGCTTCAAACTGGACCCCGCGAGGGCGGCACTGGTGGTAATCGATCCGCAGAATGATTTCCTGAGTCCGTCAGGGGCCAGCTGGTCGGTATTCGGGCCGAGCATCACCGAGAACAATACGGTCGCAAATCTGGGGCAGCTGTTCAAGACGGCCAAGCAGGTTGGCCTCACCGTGGCGGTTTCGCCGCACTATTACTATCCGTGCGACCACGAGTGGCATTTTGGCGGTCCGCTGGAAAAGGTGATGCACAACATCTGCATGTTCGATCGCAAAGGGCCGAACACGCTTGAGAATTTCGAGGGTTCGGGCGCGGACTTTCTCGAGGAGTACAAGCCGTACATTCTCGACGGCAAAACCATCATCGCGTCGCCGCATAAGGTGTATGGGCCGGAGACGAACGACCTCGCGTTGCAACTTCGCAAGAAGGGCGTCTCGCAGATCATTCTCGCCGGCATGGCGGCGAATCTTTGTATCGAATCGCACTTGCGCGAGTTGATCGAACAAGGGTTCGAAGTTGCCGTGGTGCGTGACGCTACGGCAGGTCCGCGATTGCCGGACGGCGACGGATATCTGGCCGCGATCATCAACTTCCGTTATCTCGCGCATGCGCTTTTGACGACGGAGCAAACGGTTCGGGAACTCACGTCCTGATCGGACCCGGCACGAATCCGATGCGCAGCGTTTGCTGCGCTTTCGCTGCTGGATCGTCGGCGGCGTGTGCTGTATTGACGGAGCACATGAACATCGAGCAAGCGGCAGCCGTGGCGAGGCGCGCAAGTAAGGCGAGTCTGCGCATGAACGCGTTCCTGATTGACGTGAGATTGGGTTGCCGAATATATCGATGCGTCAATCCAGAGGTCAAAGAACGGATCGAGCGATCGTCGTTAAGGGTCACGACGTGATTTGCTTCGGTGCGCATCGAACGAAGACGCGCGCCGTTTCTTCATTGCACTCACGCGAATAACGTAAGCGAAAATTGGTCGTTAACTGAGAAAGAACGCGTCCCTATACTGGCACGCTTATTGGTCGGCGAAACGTCGACCCCCGGCATGCTCATGCCGGTCCGCATGTCCAGAACAAGGAACCACGAATGCCCGCTCAAGACCTCACGGATCGTGCCGCACGTGCACGCCTTCAGACGACGCTCGCCGGCTTGCCCGCGCTCGCGAAAGCCATCGGCGAAGGCGCTGCGTCGCGTGAGGCGCAGCGCGAGTTGCCGTACGACGGCTTCGCGCTATTCCGGCAATCGGGGCTCGGGCGTTTGCGCTTGCCTGTCGAATGGGGCGGCCTTGGCGGCTCGCTCGAAGACGTGTTCGATGTGATCGCCACGCTCGCTGCCGGGGAAAGCAACATAGCGCACGCATTGCGCATTCATTTCGACCAGACCGAGGCGTTGCTGCTACAGCCGCGCACGGCGTTCAACGCGTTGCAGATCGAGCGCGTGGTCGAGGGCGCGATTTTCGGTGGCGCTTCGACGGAGCTGGGCACGTCCCGTCCCGGCGAGATCACGACGCAACTTCGCCGCGACGGCGAGCACTACCGCTTGAGCGGCCGCAAGTATTACGCGACGGGCACAGCGTTCTCCGACTTCGCACGGCTGAACCTGCAGGATGAGAACGGCAATCCCGTGATCGCTATCGTGCCTGTCAAACGCGAAGGCTTTCGCGTGCTCGACGACTGGGACGGCATGGGCCAACGGATGACGGCAAGCGGCAGCCTCGAATTCGACAACCTGCTGGTGCTCGCAGACGAGGTCACGCCGCGCGTGCAGACGACCTTGGCCGGCCGTCACGGCGGCGCGCTGCGGCAGTTGCATCTCGTCGCAGTGGGTGCGGGGATCGTGCGTAATGTCGTCGCCGATGCCAAGGGCTATGTGCTGCGGCATGGCCGTCCTGCGCTGCACAGTCCCGCGCCGTCCGCGCGCGAAGACGCGTTCATCCAGCAGGTGATCGGCGATTTGACGGCACACAGCCATACGATCGACGTGCTGGTGCGCGACAACGCGCGCGCGCTGGAGCGCTCTTCGCAGGTGATCCGCAATGGCGAGCCCGATGCGGAAACGCGCGTCCTTGAAGGCGCGCTTGCGACGGCGCGCACGCAACTGATCGTCAGCAAGCTCGCGCTGTATGCGGCCGAGCGCATGTTCGAAGCGGGCGGCGCGTCGGCGACATCGCGTGCGCATAACTTCGATCGTCACTGGCGCAATCTGCGCACCATCTTCAGCCACAACCCGCTATTGCATAAAGCACGCGTGATCGGCGATTACGAACTGAACGGCGTGACGACGCATCTGACGGAAGGCCGTGTTTTCTAGGGCGATCCGCTCGCGCAAGCGCGCATAGCGTGCAACGGCATATCGATGTGCCGATTTCTTCGTGGCGGCGCGCAAGCGCCGCATTCGACAATATCAACGTTACGTTCCAATCAGGGGCCTCCCGCGATGAGCCGTGATCTTCTTCTGTTGCTCGAACCCGGATTTACCGATCCCCGTTATCCGGGCGAACGTTTCATCTGTCCCGACGGCGCGCCCATCGAAGGGCTGCTCGCCAGCGACCCGGCGCGCGTTGCAGCGCTCGACGTGCGGCGCGTGCCGTTCGAGCGTCCGCGCCAGGCGGTCGTCGAAGCGCTCGACGAAGCGCATCAAGGCTTGCCCGTGCTCGTGCTGGGCGACGAGCAACCCCCGCCCGCCGATGCGCAGACGCTGGGCGAGCGCCGCTTCATCACCGACACGCGCCGCATCCTCGACCTGCTTGCCGAGCGCCACGGCTTTCCGAAAGTGCATTGACGCATAAGTGAAAGCATCATGAGTGCGCGTGCAAGCGCACCCGACACAGCGGAGAATTTCGATGAGCCGTATCACGGCACCGGCCACGCCGCGCCACCTGCATCTGAACGTCAACATCCTGCACTCGGGCTTTGTGCCTTCTGCGTGGCGGCTGGCCGACGCGGACCCGCGCGCATTCGTCGACGTCAATCACTACGTGCGCGTCGCACAGATCGCCGAAGCGGGCAAACTCGATGCCGTTTTTCTCGCGGATAACGCCGCGATCATCGATCAGATCGATTTCCGTCCCATCACCGCGCTGGAGCCGACCGTGCTGCTCGCGAGCATCGCCGCCGCGACGACACACATCGGCGTGATCGGCACTGCATCGACGAGCTATAACGAGCCGTACAACATCGCGCGGCGTTTCGCGACCCTCGACCATGTGAGCAACGGACGCGCGGGATGGAACGTCGTGACGACGGCCGATCTGCCGTCCGCGCGCAACTTCGGCCGCGATGCCGTGCCGGACCATGCGCAGCGGTACGAGCGCGCCGCCGAGTTCACCGAACTCGTGAAAGCGCTGTGGGACAGCTGGGAAGACGATGCGTTCGTCGGCGACAAGGCGGGTGGCCGTTTCATTGATGTTTCGAAAGTGCATCCCGTCGCGCATCGCGGCCGGCACTTCGATGTGCAAGGTCCGCTGAACCTGCCGCGCTCGCCGCAAGGGCATCCCGTGGTGGTGCAGGCGGGCGGTTCGCCCGATGGCCGCGATCTCGCCGCGCGCCACGCGGAAGCGGTGTTTTCGGCGTCCCAGTCGTTCGAGGAATCGGCGGCGTACCGGCGCGACCTCAACACGCGCGCGGCGGCATACGGGCGTCCCGGCGTGAAGGTACTTGCCGGTCTCACGACCATCATCGGCGCGACCGAGGCCGAGGCGCTGCGCCGACGCGACGAACTGGTCGATCAGATTCCCTGGCGCTACAGCCTGAACCGTCTGGCAGGTACGCTGGGCATCGACGCGGAGCGTCTGAAGCTCGATCAGCCGTTGCCAGACGATCTCGCGCTGCCCGGCGGCGGCAACGGCAACCATACCTTCTTTCACGCGACCATCGCGCAGGGCCGCCGTCACGGCTATACGGTGCGCGAACTGATCCGCTCGCTGGCGGGCGGAACGGGGCATCGCGTGATCGTCGGCACGCCCGAGCAGATCGCGGACGATATCGAGCACTGGTTCAACGGCGGCGCAGCCGACGGCTTCAATCTGATGCCCGATGCGTTGCCGAGCGGTCTGCAAGACTTCGTTGACGGCGTCGTGCCGATCCTGCAGAAGCGCGGCATTTTCCGCACCGACTACGAAGGCGCGACGCTGCGCGAGCACCTTGGGCTCGCGCGTCCCGACAATGCGCAGCTATGGCGCAAGAGTGCCTGAGTCCACGCACATCCACTCCTATTCTCTCCAGTCATGAGTTCACGCAAGGGTCATCTGCGCCTCGGCGCTTTTCTCTATCCGACGGGACATCACATTGCCGCATGGCGGCATCCCGACTCGCTGGTCGACGCGGGGCGCAATTTCCGGCACTACGTCCAGCTTGCGCAGGCCGCGGAGGCCGCGAAATTCGATCTGATCTTTCTCGCGGACGGCGCGGGCACGCGCGGCGACAACGTCGATTTTCTGAGCCGCACTGCGCACAGCTATGTCGCGCAGTTCGAGCCACTCACGCTGCTGTCGGCACTCGCCGCTGTCACGGAGCGGATCGGTCTGGTCGGCACGGCATCGACGACGTTCAACGAGCCGTACCACATCGCGCGCAAATTTGCGTCACTCGATCACATCAGTGGCGGGCGCGCGGGGTGGAATCTCGTCACGTCGTCGAGCGCGCACGAGGCGAAGAACTTCAACTTCGACGAGCATCTCGCGCATGCGCGGCGTTATGAGCGCGCGGTTGAATTCGCCGAGGTCGTCGAAGGTCTGTGGGACAGCTGGGACGAAGACGCGTTTGTGCGCGACAAGGCATCAGGGCGCTACTTCGATCCGTCGAAGCGCCATGTGCTCGACCATCGCGGCGAGTTCTTCAATGTGCGCGGGCCGCTGAACGTCGAGCGTTCGCCGCAGGGCAGGCCCGTCGTCGTGCAGGCGGGTTCGTCCGAGGCGGGCAAGGCATTGGCCGCGCGCACGGCGGAAGTGATCTTCACCGCGCAGCAGACGCTCGACGATGCCGTCGCGTTCTATGCGGACGTCAAAGGCCGGATGGCGGCGTATGGCCGCGAGCCGGACGATCTCAAGATCATGCCGGGCGTGATGCCGATTGTCGGCGCGACCGAAAGCGAGGCACGCGAAAAGTTCGACGCGCTTCAGGCGCTGATCGATCCCGCTGTGGGGCTTGCGCTGGTATCGACGGTGACGGGTGGCTTCGACCTGTCCGGTTATCCACTCGACGGTCCGATCCCGGAACTGCCGGAAACCAACGCCAGCAAGAGCCGCCAGTTGCTGGCGCTCGAACTCGCGCGGCGCGAGAACCTGACGATCCGCGAGCTGTATCTGCGCATCGCGGGCGCGCGTGGGCACTGGCAACTGGTCGGCACGCCGGAGCAGATCGTCGATGCGCTCGAAGAGCGCTTCGTCAATCATGGCGCGGACGGCTACAACGTGATGCCGGCGCTGCTGCCCAACAGCCTCGACGATTTCATCCGGCTCGTGCTGCCGGAACTGCGGCGACGTGGGCTGTTCCGCAGCGAGTACGAAGGGCGCACGCTGCGCGAGAACCTTGGTTTGACGCAGCCTGTTTCGCGCTATGCGCGCGAAACGGTGACGCAGTGAGTTGTCGCGAGTACTTGCGTCACCCATAACGGGTGACGCATTCGAACCCATACCAGAACTATTAGAACTTCACGCGCACACCCGAGAACACGGCGACCTGACGATTCGTCGATGAAGCCGTGCCGGCGTCGGCAATAGCGGCGATCTTCTGATAGCCGGTGCCGACGCGCGTCGATGCATCGCCTGCGGCGAGTTGATAAGCCGCCGACAGATAAAGATCGGTGCGCTTGGACAGCGCGTAATCGACGCCAAGCGTGAACTGATGCCAGCGCGGCTTCAGGTTCGCGCCATTGGTGCCGGGCAGATTGCTCGCGCGTCCATCCGTGTACGTGTACACGCCGATCAATGTCAGTGCGGGCGTGAACAGATAGCGCGCGTTCAGATCGTAGTTGTTGAACTTGCGCGACGAGCCATCGCTGTAGTCGAGCTGCGTATGGCTCCATGCGAAGCCGAACGTCGCTGCGCCGAGCGCGTAGCTGGTGCCTGCTGCCGCAATCTGCTGACGCACGACGCCGCCATTCAATCCATAGAAGAACGCGCCGCTGTAGTCGTCGCCGGATGTGGTCGACGCGCCGCCGATCGCACCGCCCGTGTTCGATGCGGCGTTCGGATGATTCAATACGTTATAGCCGCCGCCGATCGAGAACGGACCGTTCGTGTAGTTCGCCGCCACGCCCCATGCGCGGTTGTTGCTGAAGCCCGTGCCGTTGCTGCCGTTCGCCTGGTTGCTGAATGCGTAGAGGCCGTCGACGGTGAAGCCCGCGATCGTGTCGCTGCGGAACTTGACTGCGTTGTTCACGCGGAAGGTCTGGTTCAGATTGTCGTTGTCGCCGATGTGGGTCGACGGCGACCAGAAGCCCGGGCCCGCATACTGCGAGACGAGATCGGTCACAGGCTCGTATTGGCGGCCAACGGTTACCGTGCCGATCCCCGTCTTCTGCACGCCCACGAAAGCCTGGCGGCCGAACAGACGTCCGCCTTGTCCCGCTGTGCCGTCGTTCGGACGGAAGCCGCTTTCCAGCGTGAAGACCGTCTTCAGTCCGTCACCGAGATCTTCGACGCCGCGCAAGCCCCAGCGGCTGCCGTTGAGCTTGCCGCTCGTCTGCTGAATGTTGCTCGCGCCTTTCTGGTTGTTGGTATAGGTGATGCCCGCATCGACGAGTCCATACAACGTGACGGCACTCTGCGCATGCACGAGTGCGGGCGATGCAGCGACAAGACTTGCGGCGCTGGCCAGAACAACACGCTTCATTGGATTCCCTTTTTATTGAAGTCACTGGATTAATAAGGAACCCGATGCTATTGGGGAGAACACTAAACACGAAGCAACTATTTCTACTTTGTTATCCAAATGCAATGCGATTTACAACGGACTTTCGCAGTGAAATGCAGATCAGCCGCGTAGCGGATTACGTTGTGGCATAGTGGCCCTCTCTCCGGACTCGCAACTTCAAGTCGATATTCATCGAGGCTCTATGATCGATTTCTCCGCCGTGGCGACTGTGTTCTCTGTTTATGTCGTCGGTGTCGTGATACCGGGGCCGAACTTCGTCGCTGTCGCGCACAAGTCGGTGTCGGCAACACGTCCCGATGCATTTGCGCTCGTCGCGGGGATCGTATTGGTCAATCTCTTCTGGGCCACCTGTGCGATTCTCGGCGTCGGCGTTGTGTTTGCGATCTTTCCGTGGATAGCCATTGGCGTGAAGCTCGCCGGAGCGGGCTATCTGATCTGGTTTGGCCTGCGCCTCATCATGTCGGCGGGCACGCGTCCGATGGCGGTGCAAAAACCGTCGGCGTCGTCGAGCTTTGGCTCTGCGTTCATGCAAGGTGTCGCGACCAACATTGCCAATCCGAAATCGATCGCTTTCTACGCGGCTGTGTTCTCAACGGCGGCGCCTGCGCATGTGTCCGCACCGACCTTCCTCGCGATGCTCGCTACCGTGGGTGTGGTGGCGTCGTGCTGGTACGGCGGCGTCGCGCTGTTTCTGTCGCATGAGGCCGTTTCAGGCGCGTATCGCCGCGCACAGAAATGGATCGACCGGGCGTGCGGTGCGGTGATCGTCGCGCTTGGCATACGACAGGCGCTGCGCTGACCACGCGGTTTGTTTGTGTTTGCGCAAGGGGTGCCCCCGTAAATTGGCGGGCGCGCAAAAAGGGGTAGACTTTCGGCTACGCACGCTGAACCGGGTGCGACGGGGCGCTCATTCGAGTCGCCCCGTCTGCCATGTGCGCAGGTTGTTTTCAGTGCTACAGCACATACGTATTGAAGACAGGCCGAACAGAATTGAGGTCCACAACCCATGCTCAAACCCGAATTCAATGACGCGGGCAGCGCGCGTCCAGAACTGCTTTGCTACCTCGTGGCCACCGCGGCAGCGTCGTACGCGCTGACGCAGGAGTGGCGCGTCGATCATGTCGTCGAATGCTGCCGCCGCTGGCTCTCGAAGAACGATGTGAAGATGGACTGGCTCGACCGGGTCCGGATCGGCCAGTTCGCGTTGAAGATCGCGAGCAAGGATCTGCTTGACGCGGGCATCGCCGTGCGTCTGTCCAGCGTCAATGCGCTCTTTACGAGCGAGATGGAACTGAACGAAGCGAGCACGATGGTGCAACGGATGATGTCCTTGTGTCAGGAAGCGCTTTGAGCACGTTTTGAGCAAACGTCAAGCCTGAATTGCGGAGCGTGCACCGGGCGAACACTGTGTTGCAACTTCGATAGCTGATCGAAAGACGGGGCCAATTCATACTTCGCGATGGTCGCGCACCGCATCGTGCAGGTGCGAGCGTTCAGCTTAGAGGTTGTCGTGAATACATTTGAAGTCAATCAAGTCCTGTCAGGTCTGACTAATCTGGTCAGGCAACGCGTTGCAGTCGTGGCGCGAAGGCGGCCCGTGGGTGCAGCAATTTTCGCGCTGGTGCCCTTGCTGATGCAGGCGTGCGCGAGTTCCAGCCCCGTCGTCGAGACGGGCGATGCGGGGCGATACACGCTGCACGCATCGGCGGCGGGCGGCAGCGCGGCGTGGGCGAGGTCTCACAAGGCAGTCATGCAGAGCGCAAGCAACTTTTGCGCGCAACGCGGGGAGGTGCCGAGCGTCGTGTCGGAGTCTTCCAGAGGCGTGCGGGCGCTCGAAGCTCACGAGGCCGACCTCACGTTCGAATGTCACCCGCACTTTTGACGGACGCGTCAACCAATACGCCAGACGAAACAGAAAGCAAAAAGTTCAGCGGGCGTAAGCCATCGTTAAGGATGCGCAGCTATAACGTTTGATGCAAATGCGATCTGCGCGGCGCTGCCAGTCAACGATCAAAAAAGGGTGACCCGGACTCGCGGATTCAACCGACGACAGCGTCGATGTCCATTCAGAGGTCGCCCGTCATGCCGATCAACTCTCGCTCCATTGGGCGTGTTTCCGCGCTTGTTCCCAGGCTTATTCCCGCGACATTCGCGTTGCTGCTTGCGACGCCAGTCCACGCCGAGTCCACTTGTCCCGACTTCGTGATATTGCCGTCGGGCAGCGTGTTCAACATCGCCAAGCTGATCGCCGATACCGGCTCACCGGAGGCCGCGCTCAGAAAAGTCAGGGGCGCACTCGATGAGATCGCCGCAAACGGCGGTTGCCCGAAGTCAGTGCGACGCGCCGTGTGTGACGAAACGATGGCGGTCGCGAGGAAAGCCGTCGTCGCGCTTCAATCCTGCGCCGCGCATGGTCCTCAGGCTGACGGCGTGGAGAAGGACGGGCGCAGTGCGTCGAAGTAGGCAGGACACGAAGCGGATCACTAAGCAGGTCACTAAGCAGATCACTAAGCGGCCGCGTCAAGCCGACGCGTTCGTCGTGCGCAGCGCGGCGCCCAGGCTGCGGATCGTTTCTCTCATGCCGGCATCCCGCACGCGCGTATAGACGGCGATTTCGATCGGCGCGAGCGGTGGCAAACCGAGCCGGCTGCCGACATCGACGGCTCGCGGCGGGCATCCCCGTCGTGTCATGGGCGCGACCGCGAGACCTGCCATCACGGCGGCGCCCACCGTGCCGATGCCGCCGCCGACAAATACCTCCGTCCACTTGATGCCGGCTTCATCCAGCGCTTTCAGCGCGTTCGCGCGCACGCCGCAAGGGGCGGACAGCGACGCGATCCGCAACGGCTCGCCGGGACTGTGCGTCCATTGCGGCGAGGCAAACCATCCGCAGTGTTCGACGAACAGTTTTTCCGCGTCCCTTCGCGTGGCGTCGCGTCGCGCGAAGACGGCATCGAGTTCGCCCGCGTCGTAGCCGGCGAGCATTTCGCTCGATGCGCCGATCTTCACTTCGACCCGCAACGTGGGGTCCTGCGCGGAAATGCGCGCAATCAACGGTATCAACCCGTCCGCGGCGGTGTGGTCGATGATGCCCAGCCGCAGGCTGCGTTGCGCCTGCATCGTCGGATTCAGCGCGCGGTCGTGCGCGCTCAGCAACTCCCGGGCGGCCGCAAGGAACGCCGCGCCCTCTGGCAGCAGTTGCACGCGCCGCGGCGTGCGTTCGAGAAGGCGGCGCCCGAGTCGTTCTTCGAGCCGCTTCATCTTCAGGCTGATCGACGATTGCGTGATGTCGAGCACTTCGGCGGCGCGCGTGAAACTGCTGAGGTCGGCGACCAGCACGAATGCCTGAACGTCGTCGAGATCGAGGCGTCGCGTCGTCGATTGATAATCGGTGCTCATGTTAGCGGCTCCAGTCATCGCGTTTCTAAATCATAGACGAGTGCCTGGTTTTTCCCAGTAGCAGCGCGATGCCACCCACACGGCGGGGCGAAGCAAGAAAGTGCGGTTTCAATCATTGGTGAAAATCATCGCAGAAATACTTAGTGATGAATTGTTGTTATCGAAGCGCAACCCTAAGATTCATCTCAAGCAAACGCACTTCAGGAGCTTCAAATGCCAATGACCCATGTCTCGATGCGCAGCGGCAAGCCCGCCGCGTACCGCACCGCTGTTCTCGAAGGTATCCACGAAACGCTGCACGCGTCGCTTGGCGTGCATCCCGAGACGTTCTTCATGACCGTCAGCGAACACGAGGACGCGAACTTTCACGTCAACACGACTTTTCCGTTCGCGCGCTCGTCCGACGTGCTGCTGTTCCAGATCACGCTGACAGCGGGCCGTTCAGCCGACGACAAGCAACGCTTCTATCAAGACCTCGTTGCACGGCTCGAAAAGAACCCGGGCGTCAAACCCGCCGATGTGTTCATCAACCTCATCGAGGTGGCGGGCGAGAACTGGTCGGCAGGAAACGGACTCGCCGGACGAAGCGCAGCTTTGGCAGCGGACGGCTCGACAGCCGCCGGCACTGCCGCCTGAAACATCCATCCGCCTTACGCAAATCTGATTCTGGAGAACATCATGTCGAAGCAATACGCCGTTCCTCTTTCGCCCCGTGGCCTGTCGAGCATCGCGCCGCCGCCGCCGTGGCACTATTCGGGCGACTTTCTGATCGTCGAGTTCTGGGCCGATCCTGCCGCTGTGGCGGCGACGTTGCCGGCGGGTCTGAGCGTCGATCCGTCGTCGCCGGGTCACGCAACGGCGCTGTTCGTCGACTGGCAGTTCACGGGCCAAAACGATGAACTGCTGGACCCGGCGCGCTATCAGTATCGCGAGTTCTTCCTGCTCGTCGATGCGTTGTATGAAGGCCAGCCAGTCGCATATTGCCCGTACATTTTCGTGGACAACGACTCGGCGATGATGCGCGGCCTGATTCAAGGCTTCCCGAAGCGCCTCGGCGCCGTGCACCAGACGCGCACGTTCGCGGCACCCAGCCTCGCTGCTGCGCAGGTAGCGCCGGGCGCGCGATTTGCGGCGACGGCATCGACGGCGGGCCAGCGCATTGCGCGCGCAGAGGTCAAGTTGACGGGCAAGGTGGACGATCCTTCAACGGTCAGTCTCGCCGGACGTCCGATCGTGAATCTGCGTCACTTCCCGAGACTGGCTGCCGGGCAGCATGAGACGCCCGCCGTACACGAACTCGTGATGTCGATCATGGACGACCCGCGCATGGCCGACGTGTGGGCAGGCGAGGGACAACTGAGCTTGCCTGTCGCCGAAGGTGAAGAGATTTCCGACCTCGCGCCCGTGCGCGTCGGCACGGGTTATCGGCTGTCGATGTCGTACACGGTGACGGACCTGAAGACGCTGAGCGACGGCACGCAGGCTGCGTGAGACTGACGATCCGATCGTAGTCGACGCGAAGCCACGCGGCCCGGAAGCAAGACTTCCGGGCCGCGTGGCTTGTTGCGCATTTGATCGCGCGATACGCAAAGGGTGTTATGCCGCGAGCAATTCTTCGTGACGTCCGACGACGGCCGCTTCGTCGCTGAGCGCCTTCTGCGCAGACGGGCGAGCTTCGACGCGCGCCACATAGGCCATCAGGTTCTTCAGATGGTCGAGCTTCACACCCGAACGCTCATGCCACATCGTTGCCCACACGTAGGCGTCGGCGACCGTGAACTGCTCGCCCGTCAGATACGGGCGTCCATCGGCGAGACGCTTGTCGAGCGTGGCGTAGGCCGACAGCAGCTTGTTCGTATGGAATTCGATGCCTTCCGGCGTCATCAGTTTGCGCATCAGCGGAATGTGTTTTTGCGCGATCTCGGTGGCGACGAACGTCAGCAGTTGATCCATGCGCACGCGCTCGATCGTCCCGCGTTGCGGAATCAGATCGGAGCCGGGATGCTGGTCCGCCAGGTACGACGCGATCACGACCGTTTCCGTCAGGACGTCCTGACTTTCGTTGTCGAGTTCGAGCGCGGGCACATACAGCAGCGCATTGACATCGGCGAACGCCGAGCCATTCGACGTGGATTTGCCGAACACGTCGAAGTGCACGAGTTCCGGCGCGAGGCCGAGTTCGTTGGCGACGAGCTGGACGGCGAGCGAGCAGGTTGCTTTGGCGATATAGAGCTTCATGGTCGACATTCCTTGTAGCGCGGACCGGTCAGGGTCGGGTTTCGTTGGGGCGCCGTCGTAGGCACCGTTGCAGCGAAGTATGGGCAATTCCGGTTGCGCGATAAACGGGGGAAGGGGAGTCGCTGAGTCGCTTTGCAAGCGACAATCCGGCAGGGGCATGCGTACGTCACGCGGTTCTGTGCGGGCGCAACGTGTTTCGATTGTCGCGTCGTGGGAGACGCACTGAATACCGCGCGGTTGTTTATCGAGAGAGAATCGGGCCGCATAATCGGGCCCCTGTCTATCAGCCGTGATGCAGCGTTGCATCCCCGGCTCCTCTCCTGTCATTACCTCTCTCCCGATCATGCGCACTCCCTCGTCTCACGGCGCGGAGGGCAACAAGCTGCTGATTCTGGCCGCCGTTTGCCTCGCCGCGTTAGTCTTGCCCCTGTCTTTCTCCGGAGGCGCTGTCGCGACTCCCGCAATCGGTCGCGATCTTGGAGGGACGGCCACGTCGCTGACCTGGATCACGAATGCGTTCATGTTGACGTTCGGCAGCTTGCTGATGGCAGCGGGCGCACTCGCGGACCAGTTCGGTCGAAAGAAGCTGTTTGTTGTCGGACTCGGCGGTTTCGTGCTGACGTCGGCGGCGATGAGCTTCGTGCCGTCGGTGTTATGGCTCGACATCTTGCGCGGCGCACAGGGCGTGGTCGCCGCCGCATCGCTGTCGAGCGGCGCAGCTTCGCTTGCTCAGGAGTTCGATGGACATGCGCGCACGCGCGCGTTCAGCCTGCTTGGCACGAGCTTCGGTATCGGCCTCGCATTCGGGCCGTTGATGGCGGGTGTGCTGATCGAGCACTTCGGCTGGCGTTCGATTTTCATGGTCATCGCAGCGATCGGTACGCTTGCGTTCATGTTCGGCGTGCCGCGCATGCGCGAGACGCGCGATCCGGGCGCGACGGGCCTCGACTATCCCGGCACGATCACCTTCACGGCGACGCTCGTTCTGTTCACGTTCGGTGTCATCCAGGCGCCGGCGAGCGGATGGGACAGCGCGCCCGTGGTCCTGCTGCTGATCGCTTCCGCCGTTTTCCTCGTTGCCTTCATCGTGATCGAGACCAGCGTGAAGCGGCCGATGCTGGAACTGAGTCTGTTTCGCTATCCGCGATTCGTCGGCGTGCAGATCTTGCCGGTGGGGACGTGTTACTGCTATATCGTGCTCGTCGTGATGCTGCCGTTGCGCTTCATCGGCGCGGAAGCACTCAGCGAAATCGACGCGGGCGTGCTAATGATCGCGTTGTCGGCGCCGATGCTGGTGGTGCCGCTTCTCGTTGCATCGTTCACGCGTTGGGTATCGGCCGGTGTGCTGTCCGGTGTCGGCTTTCTGATCGCCGCGGCGGGACTCTACTGGCTGAGCCTCGTCGACTTCAGCGGAGCGAAGGCCGCGCTCGTGATGCCGATGCTGGTGATCGGCATCGGCGCGGGCATGCCGTGGGGGCTGATGGATGGCCTGTCCGTCAGCGTCGTGCCCAAAGAGCGCGCGGGCATGGCAGCAGGCATATTCAGCACGACGCGCGTGGCGGGTGAAGGTATTGCGCTCGCCATCGCGACGGCCATTCTTGCGGCGTTGGCGAACACGAGCCTGATGCACGTGGTGCCGGATACGGACGCTGGAGTCGCCGCGCGAATCGCGGAAGCGGCACAACGCGTCGTTGCCGGCGACATGATCCATGCGGCGGCGATTCTTCCGGAAGCCACCCGTCACGCGCTCTCGATGAGTTACGCCGATGCATTCACGCGCCTTCTGCATGTGCTGATCGTCATCACGCTGCTATCCGCCGTGGCGACGTTCGCATTCCTCAGTCGCACGCCCGGTCAGAATGACGAACCCGACGCGCAGGCGCGAGCGAAGCAGATGAAAGAAACGGTGGACGCATAGCGTGAACCACACGGCTGTCTCACGCGTAATTGCAACGGACCTGATACAGTGGCCGAACCCCTCGATTCCACGCCAATCGATCGTCACATGAACGAACGCGCAGATGCACCGATCAATGAGATCGCGGTCTTCGTTGCGGTCGCGCAGAGCGGCAGCTTCACCCGCGCGGCCGAAGAAATAGGCAGCAGCAAGTCGAATGTCGGGAAGGCGGTACAGCGGCTCGAAGCGCGCCTCGGCACGAAGCTGTTCCAGCGTACGACGCGCGCGGTCCGCCTCACCGAAGATGGCGAGACCTATCTACAGGCCGCCCAACAGGCGCTCGACGGTTTACGCGACGCGGAGCAGCAGCTCGCGTCGAGACGCTCGGAGCCGGCGGGGCGCGTCAAGATCGATCTGCCTGCGGGGTTCGGCCGGCTACTTCTTCCCAGCTTCATTCAACTGCGCGACAAGCATCCAAAGATCACGCTCGAAGTGGCGCTTACCGACCGGATGTCGGACCCCATCGGCGAAGGATGGGACGTCGTCGTGCGTATCGGTGCGTTGCCCGATGATAGCGAGCTGACGGTGCGCAAGCTGTGCGATCTGCGCCTCGGGCTCTACGCGTCGCCGGAGTACCTTCAACGGCGCGGCGATATTCACGATATCGGCGCGCTCGCTGCACACGATGCGATCGTTTTTCGTGGACCTTCAGGACGTTTGCGCGCGTGGACGTTGCAGGATAGTGATGCTGTCAGGGAGTATTCGCCACAGCCCGTGCTGGTGCTCGCCGACGGACAGGCGCTCGTGGAAGCGGCCGTCGCCGGTTTCGGCGTCGCGCAGATTCTCGATCGCGTGGCGCTTCCGTATGTGAAGGCGGGAAGGCTCGTGCATCTGTTGCCGAATGCCGATGTCGATGGACCACCCGTGCACGCGATCATCTCGCTCGGGCAGAAAATGGCGGCGAAGACGCGCGCGGTCGTCAATCATCTCGCGGAGACGTTGCAGCGAGAGGGGCGCTAGGCGCTTGTGTTTCGATTTCTCCGATAAAGGGTTTATTGAGGGTTTCGGGGGGCGTGGCTGCCGGATGTTTGAGTTTTGTTCTGCGCGGACGCCGTTGGTCTTTCGCTTTTGCTTTCGCTTTCGCTTTTGCTGGCATCCGCGTTATGCCTACGTGCTTCAGGCGTTGCCCCTGTGCGGGGCGGCACCTACTTTTCTTTGCCGCCGCAAAGAAAAGTAGGCAAAAGAAAGCGGCTAACACCGCCAATCCTTGTTATTGCCTGCGGGCCCCCAACGGCCGCGTCCCGTTCGCGGCGGCGTTCTTGCTGAGACCCGCTGCCAACGCTCTTGCCAGTCACATCACCTCCTTCAATCACCCGTAGAGAGGCTGGCGGCAGCGAATCGTTGCTGCCGCCCAGGTGGCAAACTGTGTGTAGGTTGTCGCGTCACACAAGTCTGCGCTCTTGCGACACCGACCTTGCTTTCCAGTCCGGAGTGATGCGTACGACGCGAAAGCCTGCTCACAGTTGTCACCATCAAGCCTTACTTCTGTGCGACTGTCGTTTGCGTCGCGGTTGGATGCCCCGCTTCACCCAGCGCGGCCGGCTGCGGAACGACATCACCCCAACCGCCGCCGAGCGCGCGTATCAGATTGACCGTCGACGCTGCCTGCACGCCCTGCAGTTGCACGGCCGCGCGTCTTGCCTGCAAAACAGTCCGCTCGGCGTCGATCACATCGAGATAGTTCACAGCGCCTTCCACATACTGCTTGCGGGAGAGATCGGCGGCGCGCTGCGACGCATTGACGGCCTCGTCCTGAGTGCGCGTCTGGGTTTCGAGGATGCGCATGTCGGAGAGGTTGTCTTCGACTTCCTGAAACGCGACGAGCACCTGCTGGCGATACTTCGCCACATCCTCTTCATAGACGGCGCGCGCATTAGCCAGATTGCCCTTGCGACGGCCGCCGTCGAAGATCGGCACGTTCAGCGCGGTGCCCGCCAGCGGACCCAGCAGAAACGCGCGGCTGCTCCATTTGAAGAGATCGCCGAGCGTTGCCGATTCGAAGCCTCCCGTGCCCGTCAGCGTCAGCGATGGAAAGAAGGCCGCTTTTGCAATGCCGATGCGCGCATTGGCGGCCGCCATGCCGCGCTCGGCGGCAGCGATATCCGGACGGCGCTCCAGTAGCGATGAAGGCAGGCCAGGCGGAATCCGCAAGTTGACGGATTCGAGCGGATTGGCCTCCATCGAAAATTCTGCGGGCGCGTGGCCGAGCAGAACCGCGAGGCTGTGTTCGGAAGCCGCGCGAAGGCGCTGCACCGTCATCGCGTCGGACTTCGCTGATGCAAGCTCGGCCTGGGCCCGTTGCAGATCGAGTTCGGTGATATCGCCTTCCGCAAATCGACGCTGCACGAGTTTCAACGCCTGTTCACGCAGGGACACGGCCTGCACGAAAACTTGCGCTTCGGCATCGAGTTCGCGCAATGCAAAGTAGTTTTGCGCGACATCCGCCTGAAGCGTCAGCAGCACCGAACGATAGAGCGCTTCGCTTTGTTGCGTATCGGCTTTGGCGGCATCGACGCTCGACGCGACGCGGCCAAACAGATCGACCTCGTACGATGCGCTGGCCTGCGCGCGCCAGAAGGTTTGCTGCGGCACATTCGTGCCGTCGGGTTCGAATAGCGATGCCGCCGACACACGTTGCCGCGTCGGGCCGAATCCCGCGTCGAGCGTCGGGAACAGGCCCGCGCGCGCCGCCTGATTCAATGCGCGCGCTTCCTTCACGCGCGCGGCGGCCGCCTTCAGATTCTGATTGGCGTCGAGCGCCTGCTGTTCGAGTTCATCGAGCTTCGGATCAGCGAACACTTTCCACCACTCGCCTCGGGCCACGTCCTCGGAAGGTTGCGCCGTCTTCCACGCGCCCACTGCTTCACCCGCAAGTGGTTGGGGCGGCGCTTCCTTGAATGTGCCGCTGACGCCCGGCGTCGCGGGCACGTCGTAGGTCGGCGCCAGCGAGCAACCGGCGGCGACCAGCAGCGCGCCAAGCAGCAGCGAACCGGTAAAACCCTGTTTCCAGAATGTGCTTCTCATGATGATGCTCCTTAATCCTGCAAGGCCGGTTCGCGGACCTTCGCATCCGCTGCGACGGGTCTGCCGCTCGCACTATGTTCGTTGCCGTCGCGCTCGTCCGGACCATGAACGTGCGGACGGCGGCCGTGCTTGTCCCTGAGCCGCTTGCCACCCGAGAGCTTGCGCAGGATCACGTAGAACACGGGCGTCAGCAGCAGGCCGAAGAACGTGACGCCCAGCATCCCGAAGAACACGGCAATGCCCATCGCGCGACGCATCTCCGAGCCCGCGCCCGTCGAGATGACGAGTGGCACCACGCCCATGATGAAAGCGATCGACGTCATCAGAATCGGACGCAAGCGCAGACGACATGCTTCGATCGCGGCCTGCACGATCGAGCGCCCCTGAATTTCCAGCTCGCGCGCGAACTCGACGATCAGAATCGCGTTTTTCGCCGACAGACCGACCAGCACCATCAAGCCGATCTGCGTGAAGATGTTGTTGTCGCCGCGCGTGAGCCACACGCCGAACAGGGCGGACAGAATGCTCATCGGCACGATCAGCAGAATGGCGAGCGGCAGCGTGAGGCTTTCATACATTGCGGCCAGCACGAGGAACACCAGCAGCACGCTGATGGGAAACACCCAGAACGCGGTATTGCCCGTCAAAATCTGCTGATACGTGAGATCGGTCCACTCGAACCGGATGCCGCGCGGCAAGGTCTGCGCGGCGATGCGTTGGACGGCCGCCATCGCCTGACCCGACGAGTAGCCTGGCGCGGGACCGCCGTTGATGTCTGCGGCGAGATAGCCGTTGTAGCGCACCACCATTTCCGGGCCGTAAGTCGGCGTCACCTTCACGAGCGATGACAGCGGCACCATCTCGCCTTTGTCGTTGCGCGTCTTCAGTTGCAGGATGCTGTCCGCCGTCGCGCGAAACGGCGCGTCGGCCTGCGCCCGAACCTGATACACACGGCCGAACTTGTTGAAGTCGTTCACGTACAGTGAGCCGAGATAGATCTGCATGGTGTCGAAGACGTCCGTCACGGACACGCCGAGTTGCTTCGCCTTCTCGCGGTCCAGTTCGACGTTCAACTGCGGCACGTTGATCTGATAGCTGGAGAAAGACGGGCCGAGTTCGGGCGCTTTCGCCGCCGCGGCGAGGAACGCCTGGGTAGCCTTGTTCAGCGCTTCATAGCCGAGCGCGCCGCGGTCTTCGATCTGCAGCTTGAATCCGCCGATCGTGCCGAGACCCTGAACGGGCGGCGGCGGAAACGTCGCAATGGCCGCGTCCTTGATGCCCGCGTATTTCGTGTTCAATCCGCCGACGATGTCGGCCGCCTTTTCGCCTTTGCCGCGCTCCTTCGACGGGTTGGTCACGGAGAATACCAGGCCGCTGCTCGACGAATTCATCAGGCCCGTCACCGACAGCCCCGGGAATTCCGTCGTGTGCTTGACACCTGGCTGCTGGCGCGCGATGTCGCCCATTTCGTTCACCACCTTCTCGGTGCGATCGAGCGATGCGCCTGCGGGCAGTTGCAGGATGCTCACGAAATAGTCCTTGTCCTGCGCGGGGACGAAGCCGCCGGGCACGATCCTGCCCAGCAGGACGGTGCCGCCCAGCAGCACGGCATACACGGCCATCATCGCGAGCTTGCGGTTGATGATGCCGCCGACACCCTTGCCGTACACGTCGGAGCCGCGATTGAAGAGCTTGTTGAACAGATTGAAGAACGGCCCGAAGACGCGGTCCATAACGCGCGTGAGCCAGTCCTTTGGCGCGTGATGGTCCTTCAGCAGCAGCGCCGAGAGGGCAGGCGACAGCGTGAGCGAGTTGAACGCCGAGATGACGGTCGAAATCGCAATCGTCATTGCGAACTGCTTGTAGAACTGGCCCGTGAGCCCCGACAAGAACGCAAGCGGAACGAACACGGCGACCAGCGTGAGCGCAATCGCGATGATCGGGCCGCTCACTTCCCGCATCGCCTCATACGATGCTTCGAGCGGCGTGAGGCCCGCCGCGATATTGCGCTCGACGTTCTCGACGACGACGATCGCATCGTCGACCACAATGCCGATCGCCAGCACCATGCCGAACAGCGATAAAGCGTTGATCGTGAAGCCGAACGCGAGCATCAACGAGAACGTGCCGACAATCGACACGGGCACCGCCAGCAGCGGAATCAGCGAAGCGCGCCAGGTTTGCAGAAACACGATGACCACGACCACCACGAGGAGAATCGCCTCGAACAGCGTGTGCACCACGGCATCGATACTTTCTCGCACGAACTGCGTCGGGTCGTAGACGATTTCGGCTTTGACGCCTTCGGGCATGTCCTTCTGCATTTCGGCTGTAAGACGGCGGATATCGTCCGAAATCTGCAGCGAGTTCGCATTGGGCTGCTGGAAGAGGATGATCTGAACGGCCTTCTTTCCGTCGATACCAGCGCGTAGCGCGTAGTCGGACGCGCCCATCTCGACGCGCGCGACGTCACCCAGATGCGTGACCGCGCCATCGGACGACGTCTTCAGGATGATCCTGCGGAACTCGTCCTCCGTTTTCAGGCGGCCTTGCGCGTTCACGCTCAGCTGCAGCGGAATGTTGGTCGACATCGGCGCGCCGCCGACGATGCCCGCCGCGACCTGCACGTTCTGCTCTCGAATCGCCTTGACGACGTCGGTAGCCGTCAGGTTCTGGCGCGCCACTTTGGTTGGATCGAGCCACACGCGCATCGAATAGTCGCCCGAACCCCATAGCACGACTTCGCCGACGCCCGGCACCTGCGCGAAGCGGTCCTTGATGTTGATGAGCGCGTAGTTGCGCAGATACGTCAGGTCGTAGCGATCGTTCGGCGAGACGAGATTGACGCCCATCGTGAGCGTCGGCGACGACTTGACGGTCGTCACGCCTAGCCGCTGAACGTCCTCGGGCAAGCGCGGCATCGCCTGCGATACCCGGTTCTGCACGAGTTGCTGCGCCTTGTCCGGGTCGGTGCCGAGCTTGAACGTGACCGTCGTCGTCATGTTGCCGTCGCTGTTGGCCTGCGACTGCATGTACAGCATGTTCTCGACGCCGTTGATCTGTTCCTCGATGGGCGACGCCACGGTCTCCGCGATCACTTTCGGGTTCGCGCCTGGATACTGCGCGCGGACCACGACGGAAGGCGGCACGACTTCGGGATATTCCGCCGTCGGCAATTTCGTCAGCGCGATCACGCCCGCCAGCAGGATCACTACCGACAGCACGGCCGCGAAAATCGGCCTGTCGATGAAAAACTTTGAGATGTTCATGATGAGTCTCTCGTCCCGTTACGCCGGCTGGCGTGCTGCATTGACCATGTCGACGGCGTGAGGCTGCACGGTGTCGTTCGGACGGGCGCGCATCGAGCCGTTGACGACGATGCGTTCGCCTGCCTTGAGACCGGAATCGACGACGCGCAGGTTGTCGTGCAGCGCCCCGAGCTTGACCTCGCGGTAATGGACCTTGTTCGCGCTGTCGACGACGAGGACGTACTTTTTGGCCTGATCGGTGGCGACGGCGGCGTCGTCGATGAGGATCGCGGGGTGCGCTTCGCCGCCGCCCACTTGCACGCGCGCGTAAAGGCCGGGGACGAGCGCGCCGTCGCGGTTATCGATGGTGGCGCGCACGCGAATGGTCGCCGACGATGTGTCGAGCCGGTTGTCCACCGAACTGATCGTGCCTTTGAGCGAATAGCCTTCCTCGTTCGCAAGACCGATCGTGACGGGCACCTTTGCATTGCGGTCGCGGCCGAGGTACTGCAGATAGGTTTGTTCGTCGACTTCGAATGACGCGTAGATGGGGGACACGGAAACGAGGGTCGTCAGCAGCGGAGCGTTGGCGCCCGCCGACACGACGTTGCCGACCGTCAACTCCGCGCGCGACACGCGGCCCGTCACGGGCGCTGTCACGTTCGTGTAGCCGAGATTCACCTGAGCGGATTCGAGCGAGGCTTCAGCCGCCTTGACGGCCGCCGATGCCTCGCGGTCCGCGTTGTGCTTTTCGTCGTAGTCGCGTTTTGCGATCGCGTTGTCGACGAGCAGGCGGTCAGCCCGCGCCGCATCCGTCGACGCATACGCAGCGCGCGCTTTCGCAGCCGCGAGCTGCGCCGCCGCGCGATCGACTTCCGCCTGATAGGGACGCGGGTCGATCGTGAACAACGGGTCGCCTTTTTTCACCAGTGCGCCGTCCTTGAAGTGCACGGCGACGATCGTGCCGGGTACGAGCGGGCGCACGTCGACGCGGTCGATGGCTTCGAGCCGTCCCGAGTAGCTTTGCCAGTCCGTGACGGTCTGAGACAGGACCGTCGCGACATCGACTTCGACGGCGGTTGGCGGCATATCGGCGGCATGGGCGGTGTCGACGGGACCGCTGAGCGGACCGCGAAGATAGCCAAGCCCGGCGACAGCGCCAACGAAGGCGACAGCACCGAGTGCGACGGTCATCCGTTTTCGGTTTGGATACATGAATAGATATCCTTATCAATGTAAATGGATCATTGAAGAAGCGGTCGAATTGATTTCCTGCGCGAGCCCGTTGCATTCGCGGGCTGTCAGCGTTGCCGCGAGTATGGACTGTGCGATCTGGCGGATAAAGCGGGCGGGAGTGGTTTCTTTGTAGCTTGTGGGGCGACAATGTTGCGTGCGTTCGACGCAGTCGTCCGCGAACCGGCTATGAATGCACGAGGTCCGTTTCCTGGGATCGTGCGATGCCTTGATGGTCGTGGCTCATTGCTACGGATAGGCTTTTACGTAGCAGATGACAACCTTCGAACCGCTCGGACACCCACTCGACAAACGCTCTGACCTGTGGCGACAAATGCCGGTTGTGCGGATAAACCGCCCACACAGGCAGGGGCGCGCGGCGCCATTGGCCCAGCACTTCGATCAGCGCACCAGTTTGCAGATGGCGCGAAGCGAAAAATTGAGGCACCTGGATCAGCCCGAGCCCCTGCAGTCCGCATTGAAGGTAGGCGTCTCCATCATTGGCGGCGAGTTTCGAGTGCATGCGGACTTCCACCGGCTCGCCGTCGACGATGAAGTTCATCTCGATGATTCGTCCGTTGCGGCGCGAGAAATAGTTGACTGCGACGTGAGCGTCGAGCTCAGCCAGCGACTTCGGCTCTCCGAATCGCGACAGATAGTCCGGGCTGGCGACAGTGACGAACTCCGATGTGCCGATACGCCGCGCGACCAGCGTCGAGTCGGGCAGATGCCCCATGCGTATCGCGCAATCGACGCCTTCCTGCACGAGGTCGACGGGTTTGTCGTTGACGCCGAGCATCAGATCGATGTCAGGATAGCGCGCGTGGAAGTCGTCGAGCGCGGGCACGACGACGAGCCGGCTTATCGAGCCGGGCATGTCTACTTTTAGTTTTCCGCGTGGCAGGGCCGCAGTCGAAAGCGAGGTTTCGGAGTCTTCGACTTCGGCAAGAATGCGCGCGCATCGCTCGTAGTAGGCCGCGCCGTCGGGCGTCAGGCTGATGCGTCGCGTGGTGCGGTTCAGCAGGCGCACCTTGAGGTATGCCTCCAGATTCTGGACGATCGTCGTCACCGACGAACGTGTCATCTGCAGCGCGTCGGCCGCGCCGGAAAAGCTGTTGCAGTCCACGACCCGCGTAAAGACCTGCATCGCCTGAAGTTTGTCCATGATTGCGTGCTTCGTGTCGAGGCGTCTTTCAATGCTCGCCACGGCAGACTGGGACGGCGCGCGAGTCGTGCGAAGGACGTTCGATTGCGTGGACAATCGCTTCGACATAAGGATCGTTCACGCCGCATTCCGCAAGCGCCGCGTGAAGCTTGAACAGATACTCGGCATTGGTGCCGAACGTGCCCGTCGCGCACCCGATCAGCGGGGCGACGGTAGGCACGGACGAATCGTGCTGGAACTGCTCGCGGGATTCGTCCGCGACGAAAGCAATGGCGTGCGTTTGCCTGCCGTCTTCGAGCGTGATGGGTGCCCAGGTGGGCCGGTACGACCCGAGCACCATCTCCCGTATCCAGATGAGCCGCAGCTCGTCGTTCGATGTCGCGGCGCGTAGTTGAAACGCGATGCCCCGGGTGTGCCCGCCGGGACGAAGCGCGAGCATCCTGCCTGGGTTGTCCGGGCTTGCGCGGCCCGCTGTCATCTGCAGGCAGAAGCTGCGTTGCCAGCCGTGCAGCGTCGCGACCATCCGCTTGTCGAACTCGATCATCGGGTTCCAGATGAGCGAGCCATAGGCGAATACCCATATCGAGCCGGCGTCGGCTGGCTTGTCCCGCAGCGTTGCTTCGAGCGATGCGGCGATCTGTTCGAGCGTCCAGAGGTCCGGCAACGATTCGAAGTGTTGCAGGTATGCGCCTGAGTCAATGATCTGTCTGGTCACCATCTTCGTCGCCCGTGGAGATTGCGTCACATCGGGACGTGACGCGGTGATCGGCGACATCTCCCGAGAATGGGCACGAGTATGACGACGGCAGCGCGTCGGATAAACCGTTGCTGCGGAAACGCTTTGGCGACGCAGGGGCGACAATCGGGCTTTTACTGAAGCTGCGACGTGAGGAAGACTCCACTGTAATACCTGCCGCGACGTCAGGCCTGTTTCATGCTCCGCGCTGTTCATCGATTCGTGGGGAGCGAAAGATGAGCAACGCACCCATGACTCAAGCCGCATTCGACAGCGAAGTGGAAGCTCAGGTCACTTTGCTTACGTTGATAGTCGCGCTGCATCTGCTCGTCTATGCCGAAACACGATGGTGGCTGTCGCCGTTGCAGGCGGTCGACACAATGCGACGTTGGCACATGCCCGATTCGAGCGCGGTCGATGTCACGCGCCGGGTCATGCTGTCGAGCAGGGCACTACCGCTTGCGATGCGTCTCGCCGAGTGCCACTCGTGCCTCGTCGACCCGGCCGGAATGCAGGCTACCTTTACCGATCATATTCACATCGACCGACGCGCGGACCGATACCTGCTTATCCGCGAAGCATGCAAAGCAGCGCTGTTGCGCCAGCGAGATGGAATGTGATGTTCCATGCGGGGTGGGCGCGTGCTTCGCACGATGACGGCCGCGAAGCACGCGTTACGCGCAGCGAATGTGCGCGGTGGGTCGGTGTCAGCCTTGCGGCAGCGGTTGCCCGGCCGTTTGCCAGTGCTCGGTGACGGCCTTGTCGGTGATGCGGACCTTCGCGAGCAGCGGTACATAGCCGCGCAACTTGATCTCGCCGACAGCGAGCATTTCTGAACGGTAGATCTCCGGGGTCACTTTGGTGCCGTCCTTGAATTCGACGGTGTATCCATCGATCGGCCCCCATCGGCCCTTCGGTACGGGTTCGACATAAACGTGCAACATTTGATTTTCTCCAGCGGTATGAAAAAAACACTGGGCGGGTCGCACCGGCTCGCCGATCGGTCGGCTGGTCGTCGTCGAGTATCCACCTCTTGTATAAGAGAGTACCGAATCAGGAGATCGCCGCGAGGTAGGAATGTGGTGCGTCGAACGGATAAAAAACGTTTAAAAATCAAATTGATGCGAATTTAATTTCACAAAGCGAAACGAGTTTTCCCCATGTGCATCGCTTTCACGATGCCATGCAGCATGCGGTTTTGTGACACGGGCAATGATTTTGCAATGTGGGATTTCGAGTGCTGGTCGTAAGCGCACGCATGTCGAGCGGGATTTGAAGGCCATTGCGTTCACGCGAACTACGCATCGTCTTCTTCACGATAGACGCGAGGCATATGCAGGCACGGCGTGGTCAGAAAGACCTGGCCTGTTTTGCTCACGATGATTGATCCTCTCGTGTCGAGAATCGAAACGTTCAGGATGAAAACCAGGTTGGTGATGTTTCGTTTGTTGTCGGGCGTTTGCCACCACCAGAGTTCGGGCATTTTCAGATAGAGCGAGTACATCCCCAAAAGGCTGATTCCCGCCTCCGATGTTGGCCCCTTCTTGGTGTGCATCGGGTCACAAGTCAAAACCTTTATTGTTTCCAGCTCTCCATTGCCCCAGAAAGCGGCCGAGAAATTTCGCGCAATCAGGCCTTCAACAGGTACTCCGTCTGCGCTGCGGACACGGACGAGAGTCGGAACTTTGATTGCCGACTTGTCCGCGGCAGGGTTGAACATCGGACCAGCCGGTGTCGACGTAAAGCCGATTGCTCCGTCGACGAGGATGTCTTCGTGAGCAAAGCGGACGGGGGTATCTACGGGTGCCTTGACGATAGGTCCAGTAACCACGGTTCACTCCTTGTTATGGGCGCAATTGCGACGCGGGATGATTTATCTGCTTTCAAATCGTCGACGAGTGCTACTGCATTACGTTAGGTCAATCAGGGTGATTGCGTGTTTCGAAGTGTTGGCAAGCGAACAAAACATCATGATTCTTCAGCAGGCCCACCACGCCACTCCTCATTGGCCCCCCTCCATACCCGGTGATAACATTTGTTGTCATCCTCATCCCCCGGTACACCGTATGCCCGACACCTTCGACCAGCTCGCCGCCCTGATCCGTGGACGCTTCTCCGAACTCAGTCCGCAGTTCCAGATGGGCGCGGCGTTTCTGCTCGATCATCCCGATGAGGTCGCCGTCTCGTCGATGCGCAAGGTCGCCGAGCGCGCGCAGGTGCAACCCGCGTCGCTCGTGCGGCTGTCGCAGCAACTGGGCTTTCCGGGCTGGAACGAATTGCGCGATCTGTTCGTCGCACGGGTGCGCACCCGGCCCGAGCCGCTGACGAGCCGCGCCCGCTCGCTCGTCAAGGGTCACGCGAAAGACGCGCTCGCGCACGATCTGCTCGTCGCGCAACAGCACAATCTCGAAGTCACGGCCGCGCACAACGCGCGCGTCACCGTCGAAGCGGCCAAGCTGCTGCGGCGCGCGCCGCACGTGCATGTCGCCGGGTTCCGGTCGTGCTTTCCCGTCGCGTTCGGTTTCGTCTATGGATACCGGCTGTTTCGCTCGTCCGTCTCGCTGCTGTCAGGCGAAGCCGGCACGCTCGAAATGCAGTTGCGCGGAATCGAACGCGACAGCGCGACCGTCGTCGTCAGCTTCGCGCCATATTCCGTCGAGGCGGCGCGCGTCGCCGAAGCCGCGCTGGAAAAGGGCAGCAAGCTGATCGCGATCACCGACAGCGCCGTGTCGCCCATCGCGCTGAACGCCGACAAGGTGCTGATCTTCTCGCACGAAAGCCCGTCGTTCTTTCCGTCGCTAGTGGCGGCGACGGCGATTGCGGAATCGCTGGTCGCGCATCTGCTCGCGCTCGAAGGCACAGACGCCGTCCAGCAGCTCGAACTCGCCGAGCAGTCGCTGCACGCGAAGGGCGCCTACGTGCCCTGACCGGCGCCCGCAACGCTCACGGCAAGGTTCATCGCAACAGACGGGCGCATTGCGCCGTCATTGACAACATATGTTGTAATGAACTATAAATGTGCATCGCGTGTTGATTGATGTTCGAGGTGTCGTGTGTCGAAGCAGAGTTGGGAGTTGCATCGGATAGCGGGCGAGCCGTTTGAAATCGGCCGTCAGCTTGGCGAACTGGCGCGGCCGGCGTTCGATCCGTACATGCAGCAGAGCGCGGCGTGGCGCGACGTGCAGGCGTGGCGCGGCCACGCGTTCGTGCAACATCTGCGTGACGCGGCGCGCGCGCACTGTCCGGATCAGCTAGCCGAGTTAGATGGCATCGCGGCGGGTCTCGGCTGGCGGGCGGACGACATTTTCCTGTGGAACTGCCGCGGCGAACTGGTGCACAACACGCCCGACGGCTGCACGACTTTCGCGGCCGTGCGCAGCGGCGACACGCTGATCGCGCACAACGAAGACGGCGATCCGTTCCTGCTTGGCAAGGGTTTGCTCGTCGACATCCAGCCGAAGGGCAAGCCCGGCTTCATCAGCTTCTATTACCCCGGCTCGCTGCCGGGCCACACGTTCGCGGCGAATCGCGCGGGTCTCGCGCAGGCGATCAACAATCTGCGCATCCGTCAGCCCGTGACGGGCGTGCCGCGCATGATCCTGGCGCGTGCGGTGCTCGATCAATCGACGCTCGACCAGGCCGTGCAGTTTCTGCACGACACGCCGCGCGCGAGCGGCTTTCATCACACGCTCGCAGCAGCGGGCGATCGCCGCGTGTTCGGCGTCGAGGCCACGGCAATGCGCTGTTCGGTCGAACCCGTCGAGCGGATTGCGGGCCACGCCAATCACATGATTCATGCTGGCTGCGAAGCCGAGGCGCAGATCGTCACCGATTCGTCATGCGATCGTCAGGCGCGCGTCGGCGTGCTGCTCGAACAGCGCGGCGCGCAGATCGACGGCGACGCGCTCGTCGACATGCTGCATGACAAGGCGGCCACCGGTCTGCCCATCTACCGCGACGACCCACGCGATCCCGACGACGAAAACACGCTCGCGACGGCGCTGTTCCAACTCCACGACGACGGTGTCGCATTGCGTGTTCACGCGCAACGCGCCGTCGTTTTCGAAACCTTCATTGCACGCACGGCGGCCTGAACGTCGCTGGCTTCCGCTCACTCAAGGAAAGCGCATGACTACCGTATTCCACCGCATGCCGAAGCAGACCTTGCCCGTGGCCGTCAAAGGCGAGGGCATCGAGATCGTCGATTCAACGGGCAAGCGTTATATCGATGCATCGGGCGGCGCGGCCGTCTCGTGCCTCGGCCACAGCAACCAGCGCGTGATCGATGCGATCAAGCGTCAGGTGCAGGAACTGCCGTACGCGCACACGTCGTTCTTCACGACGCAGCCCGCCGAGGAACTCGCCAGCTATCTCGTCGAACGCGCGCCGCAAGGTCTCGCCCATGTGTATTTCGTGTCGGGCGGATCGGAGGCGATCGAAGCCGCGTTGAAGCTCGCGCGTCAATATTTCGTCGAAGTGGGGCAGCCGCAGCGGCGGCATATCATCGCGAGGCGTCAGAGCTATCACGGCAACACGCTGGGCGCGCTCGCGATCGGCGGTAATGCGTGGCGGCGCGAGCCTTTCCTGCCGCTGCTGATCGACGCGCATCACGTGAGCCCGTGCTATGCGTATCGCGAGCAGCGCGCGGACGAGACGGAAGAACAGTTCGCGCAGCGCCTCGCCGACGAGTTGGAGCAGAAGGTTCTCGAACTCGGTTCCGACACGGTCGCCGCGTTCGTCGCGGAGACGGTGGTCGGCGCGACAGCGGGTGCGGTGCCGCCCGTGCGCGAGTATTTCCGCAAGATTCGCGCGGTGTGCGACCGCTATGGCGTGTTGCTAATTCTCGATGAAATCATGTCGGGCATGGGCCGCACGGGCCACTTGTTCGCATGCGAAGAGGACGGCATCACGCCTGATCTGCTGACCATCGCAAAGGGCCTCGGCGCGGGTTATCAGCCGATCGGCGCGACGCTCGTGAGCGACAAAATCTACCAGGCGATCACGGGCGGCTCCGGGTTCTTCCAGCACGGCCACACCTATATCGGCCACGCGACGGCCTGCGCCGCCGCGCTCGAAGTGCAGCGCGTGATCGCCGATGAACATCTGCTCGACAACGTGAAAGCGCGTGGCGAGCAACTGCGTTCCCTGCTGCGCGAACACTATGCGCAGCATCCGTACATCGGCGATGTGCGGGGACGCGGCCTCTTCGTCGGCGTGGAACTGGTGCAGGACCACGCGACGAAAACGCCGTTCGATGCGAAACTGAAGCTGCATGCCGCGATCAAGCGTGAGGCGTTCCAGCGTGGTCTGATGGTGTACCCGATGGGCGGCACGGTCGACGGCAAGATCGGCGATCATGTGCTGCTCGCGCCACCGTTCATCTGCACGCCGCGCGATATCGAACAGATCGTCAGCCGCTTGACAGATGCGATCGAAGGCGCGCTCGCAGCATCGGGCGCGGCCTGATCGAACCACAAACCCTGCACGAAGAGCTATTCATGACCAACCGCTTGCCTCCTTTCGACGCCAGCCACGCGACACCCGACCAGAAAGCCGTGCTCGACGAAATCCTGTCGGGACCGCGCGGCAATCTGAACGGGCCGTTTCTCGGCTGGATTCATAGCCCCGAACTCGCGCAGCACGCCCAGCGCCTCGGCGCATTCTGCCGCTACAAGACGGGCTTGCCGCTGCGCCTGTCGGAACTGGCGATTCTCGTCACGGCCTCGCGCTGGCAGGCGCAGGCCGAGTGGTTCATCCACTATCCGATCGCCATCGACGCCGGCGTGCGCGCCGAAGACGCCGAAGCGATCCGCCTGGGCCAGACGCCTTCGTTCGCCGACGCCGACGATGCGCTCATCTACGCATTCGCGACGGAACTGTACGACGCGAAGCGCGTGTCCGACGCGACCTACGCGAAGACGGTCGAACGCTTCAGTCACGAGGTCGCGATCAATCTGGTCGCGCTGCTCGGCTATTACGCGCTGGTCGCGATGACGCTGAACGTGTTCGGTATGCGCGCACAGGGGCAGGACTCGCTGCCGTTCACCGAGTAAGCGGGTTCGGCGCAATCCAGCGCGACAAAAGCAAAGGCCCCGGCTGACTTCATGAGTCAGCCGGGGCCTTCGTTCGTTCGACGGCGGCGCGTGAACCTTGAATCACACGCGCCGCGTCACGTCACGGCAAAAAATACTTAGTTGCCGCGGAACGTCGAGAAGATGCGCTGTTCGACGCTCGGACGCTTGCCCGATTGCGACGAGCCAGCCGAGACGCCGCCGACTTCCGTCGCTCCCGACGTTGCGCCCAATTGCGGCTTGGCGGGCGGATACGCCACGTCGTTCTGGTCCAGCGAGCCGTTTTGCTGCGCGGCGACCAGTTCAGCCTGGACTTGCGCGCGCGTCACGGGGCCATTGGCTTGCTGCGCGAACGCGGCGGCGGGAACGATCAGAGCGGATGCGACGACCACTGCGGAAAGAAGCGATTTCATGATGACCTCCGAGAACATTTGTTGATCGGTTCGGTTTGAACACCGATGTCCGAACCGTTGACCAGAGTGTATTTCCGACAGGGTGATGAAAAAAGCGGCAGATTGGATAAAGATTCTTGCGGTGGATGAAATAATGGTCATGCGCGCTGCTTCACGGCAGTGCCACCGATATCCGCCTATGATGAAGCTTCGGTCCACGCCCACGGCCCACGGGTTTGGCGCAGCACGCGTGACCGATGCCGACGCCGCGTGATTTCGGGCGGGACCGTCGCGGCCGGCATCGTGGTTGGGAACGCGGCAGCGCGAACGCGACACAGGAGCGACTAATGAAGCGCAAAGCATCAGCAATCTGGCAGGGCGGTCTGCAAGACGGCAAGGGCTCGATCTCCACCGATAGCGGCGTGCTCAAGGACACGCAGTATTCGTTCGCGACGCGCTTCGAAAACGGCATCGGCACGAACCCCGAAGAACTGATCGCGGCGGCGCATGCGGGATGCTTTTCGATGGCGTTGTCGGCGGAACTCGGCAAGGCGAACATCAAACCGGAGCGCATCGCGACCACGGCCACGGTCACGCTCGACAAGGACGGCGGCGGCTTCGCGGTGACGGCCTCGCATCTGGACGTCGTGGTGAAGATTCCAGGCGGCGACAAGGCCGCGTTCGACAAGGCCACGGCCGACGCCAAGGCCGGTTGCCCGATCTCGAAGGTGTTGAACGCAACGATCACGATGGACGCGAAGCTCGAAACCTGAGCGAGCGGCGCATATTGCGCATCTTTTGCTTTTGCCCGGTCATGAGACAGGCTGGGCAAAACTTCCCATTCCGCACATCCCGAACATTCCGCATCCACTTGTGCGACCGTTGGAGCCGCCATGACAACAACACAAGCAGACAAGGCGCGGGCGTTTCGCGCGCTTCACGAGGCCAGCGTGCCGTTCATCATTCCCAATCCGTGGGATATCGGCTCCGCGCGCCTGCTCGAAGCGCTCGGCTTCAAGGCGCTGGCGACCACGAGCGCCGGCTACGCTTTCACGCTGGGCTTGCCGGACAACGCCGTCGGCCGCGACCAGATGATCCGGCATCTCGCCGAACTCGCGCCGTCGACGGATCTGCCTGTCAGCGCGGACCTCGAAAACGGCTTCGGCGACGCGCCGGAAGAAGCGGCCGAGACGATTCGCCAGGCGGCTGCGGCGGGTGTCGTCGGCGGCTCGATCGAGGACGCGACGGGCCGCGCCGGCGATCCCATCTACGCACATGAACTCGCCGTCGAGCGCGTGCGCGCCGCCGTGGAAGCGGCCCGTTCGCTGCCGTTTCCGTTTACGCTGACGGCGCGCGCAGAGAACTATCTGAACGGCCGCGCCGATCTCGCGGATACGATCCGCCGTCTCCAGGCTTTCCAGGAAGCGGGCGCCGACGTGCTCTACGCGCCGGGCCTGAAAACGCGCGAGGATATTGCCGCCGTCGTCAGTTCCGTCGACCGGCCCGTCAACGTGCTGATGGGTATGGCGGGCATGCCGTTTTCCGTCGACGATCTCGCGCAGATGGGCGTGAAGCGGATCAGCGTCGGCGGGGCGCTTGCGCGAGCGGCGCTGGGCGCGTTGCTGCGCGCCGCCAATGAGATGCTCGGGCGCGGCACGTTCACGTACACGAACGAAGCGGCGACGATGAAGGAGGTCACCGATCTGTTCGCAGCCGTGCGCAAGCACGATTAACGCAGCGTTGCGCGTGGCGTTATCGATGCGTAACAGGGTTGGACGGCGATTCGCGCGAACAGCATGGACCTGCGTTACGAAGCGTCAGGGCGTTTGGCCGGGTAATGCTGATCGGTGACCGGCTGCCAGGGCGGCTCCAACCTGCCTTCCGAACCCGGGTCCTGGCCGTCGGCGGCGTCCGTGTCATAGATATTCGACGCGGCCGCTTTTTCCGCGCGCCAGCGTTGGCGCGATGCGTACATCGTCTGTAGCGCGAGGCGTGCCATCTTCACCCATCCGGAGGGGCGCGGGTCGGCCAGCATGCTGAGCGCGCGTGCATAGTCGAGCGTGAGTCCGGGCGTCCATGCCATCGTCGCCGAGCGCTTTCTGACCTGTGCCGCGACCCAGAGTTCGGGCGTGGTCGCCACGCGCAGGAACGGCTTCCAGCCGCTGCGCTTTCCCCACGCACGCACCGATGCGCCCTCGATCGCCGCCTCCAGCGCTTTCGCGACCGTGCTAGAACAATTGCGGTACGTGAGGTTGTAGGTCGTATCGCGACGATACTCGGCCCAGAATCGTGCGAGACGCTCCGGATCGTAGTTACGGATGCGGATTTGCCGCGTCGACGGACACCATGCTGCCGATTCCGTCGCGTAGTCCGGCTGGAACAGACCGGGCACGTCGTTGTCGCGTGTCGCGCGCAGGATCCGCGAAAATTCCTCCGGCGACCGCTCGATTTCAACCGCCGGGTACAGGCTGATATAGATGCCTTCGGCCGTTTCGAGCGCGGCGTGCCCCGTCGAGATCGAGCCGTTCCTGTCGACGGCGGCGATGTAGCGGTCGACGATCGGCTGCCGCCGCGCTTCGGCTTTTACTGTTCCAACGGGCGTCCAGACGTGCACGGTCAGCACATGCTCGTGCGGTTCGGGCGGACCGTCGAATGAGTCCGGTAGCGGGCGCTTTTGTCCTGCTGGCGTATCCGTCGTGGCGGTCGTCGCCGCTGCAGTCGCGTGCCCAGCGGGTTGCTCATCGGCGACGGCGGGGTTGATCGCCATTCGCCGTACGCGCATGGCGAGCAGGATCATGTTCCAGCCGCCAAACAGCAAGCCGAATGCCACGCAATACGCAACGGTGCCCGCATAGTGATCGGGGTAGGGCTGATAGAAGAAGATTGCAATCGCAACCTCCAGCCCGCCGCCTGCGGCTGCAATTTTCCACTTCCGGTAGCGGACCACTCTGGCCGCGATCATTTGCAATGCGCCGTCCACGAGAAACAGCGTGCCGAAGATCATCGACAGAATAAAGTTGCCGTGTTCCCCGCCGACCAGCACGAGGGCCGCGGACAGAATGAACGTGATCCCTTTCACGTAGCGCAGGGTGCGCTGGCCGCCCATGCCCGTCCATGCGACGCATGCCGTCGCGACGCCCTCGAGCAGCAGCAGGGCGGCAAACGGCATGATTGGGAACCACAGTGCGCCGTCGAGCGCATCGCAGAAGATCGTCACACCGAGCACGACACTCAGGCAGCCGACCATCAACAGTTCGCGCCAGCGGACGCGGAGATAGTCGACACCAAGAAGAATCATCGCGAGACGGACCATGATTTCATCCTTGCTGCATTTCCCGATTGATGCAGGCCGGGACACCAGTTGGACTGCGCTTGCCGCGGGCGTCTTGGGCTATGCCGCGTGACGGGCAACACAACGCATCATAGTGCGATTCTGTGAGATGTGAGAAACGGTTGGCGGGATGCAGGTTGAGTGCTGCATTGGATGTTTTGTGTGACGATAGGCCGTGAATGTTTGCGCCCCGTCCAGAGCCTTGCTGTTCGGCCATGCACGTCACATTGACGTCTTGTCCGACCCATCATGGAGCGAATCGATGTCCGCGACTCGCCTCCAGAAATCCCTCGGCCTTTGCTTGCGAAAGCCTTCCGTTCAGGCATGGACTAGCCCAACGCGGGCTCACGCGCGCTCGCTAGACAAAATTTCGCGAGTCAGTCACTCGCATCACAATATTTTTCTTCGCGGATCGTCATCACGGGTATGGAACCGCCAAACGCCCCGAGCACGATGACCGAGCAGGACCGCGAAATCGCCGATGCGGTCGCCCGCGAGCGTCCGAGGCTGCGCAATTTCATCCGCCGCCGCGTCATCGATCAGGACGAAGCCGACGACATCCTTCAGGACGTTTTCGAAGAACTCGTCGAGGCCTGGCGGCTGCCGGACCCCGTTGAGCAGGTCGGCGCGTGGCTGTTTCGCGTCGCGAGAAACCGGATCATCGACCGCTTCCGCAAGAAGAAGGAAGCGCCGCTGCCCGATGCCGCCAATGCCGAAGATGCGGACGACGAATACCGCCTGGACCTGACGCTGCCCTCGGCCGACGCCGGACCCGAGGCCGCTTACGCACGCGCGGCGCTGCTCGACACACTGCGCGCCGCACTCGACGAGTTGCCCGCGAACCAGCGTGAGGTGTTCATCGCTCACGAACTGGACGGCCGCAGCTTCAAGGAGATGGCGGCCGCGACGGGCGTCGGCATCAACACGCTGCTCGCGCGCAAGCGCTACGCGGTCCTGCATCTGCGCGAGCGCCTGCGATCGTCCTACGACGGCGTCGAGATATGAACCCAAGGAGAATGGAATGAAGTTCCGCCGCAAAATTTTCGCCAAGGCGCTGTTGCTCGTGCTGATCATTGCGTTGCTGGGCTGGATCGTCATGAGGCTATGGAACTGGATCATCCCGACCCTCGTCATCGATGCGCATGCGATCGACTATCCGCGCGCGATCGGTCTGCTCGTGCTCTGCCGGATTCTTTTCGGTGGATTCCGGGGACATGGCGGCTGCTACAAAGCCCGGCAATGGCGTCACTGGCAACAGATGACGGAGCAAGAGCGTGAGCGGCTGCGCAACGACCCAACGTCGGCTTCGCGCCAGAACGAGGGAGCGGGCACATGACACGCAATGCCACTTCGGCCTGCAAACAGCCGCCCGGCGTGATCGTTCCAAAGGTCGATTTCGCGCGCTGCGAAGGTAAGGCGGATTGCGCGGTTGTTTGCCCTGAAAACGTATTCGACATCCGCCGCATCGATGCAGCCGATTACCAGACACTCCGCCCATTACAACGGTTCAAGCTGCGCGTGCATGGGATGAAGGTCGCCTACGCGCCGCGTGCGGACGCGTGCCGCGCATGCGGGCATTGTGTGTCGGCGTGTCCCGAGCACGCCATCACGCTCGTCAGGATGCGCTGAACAGCCGTTCCACATCAAGGTTGAAATGACCATGCTCAGTCCACATGAACTGGCAACGCTGATGCTCGTGCGCAGCGCACCCGATCAGATCGACACGACGCGTGTCGAACTCGATACCCTGCTGGATTACCGGCTCATCTCTATCGAGCCGCGCGTTGGTGGATGGCGTCGTCCGATGCTGACGCCCGCCGGCGTGCATCTGCTGGAAGCCGCCGCGCGCCTCGAACGAAAACGCTATGGTGACGCGCTGACGAGGGAAGACGACAATCTGCTGTAGCCACAGAGACGAACCGACGACAAACCGCGCCGCGAACGTTCCAATTGACGGGCTGACATAATCCACCTGTCGCCCATCCACCCAGAAATCTCCATGCCCGATACTGCCGCGCGCACGCTACGTGTCGCTCCGCTTTTTGCCCTGCTGCCGTTCCTGCATCCTTATGCGAAGCGCTGGGCGCTCGCGTTCCTGGCGCTCCTGACGTCGGCGGGCGCGACGCTGGCGCTCCCCGTCGCGTTCAAGTATCTGATCGACCGTGGCTTCGCGAGCGGCGACCGCACGCATATCGATCGCTACTTCATCGCGCTCTTCATCGTCTCGCTGATTCTCGCCGCCGCAACGGCGCTGCGCTTCTATTGGGTGTCGTGGCTCGGCGAACGGGTCACGGCCGATTTGCGGCGTGCCGTCTACGACCACGTAATGCGGATGAGCCCGCAGTTCTTCGAGACCACGCAGACGGGCGAGGTGCTGTCGCGGCTCACCACCGACACGACACTGATCCAGACCGTGGTTGGCACGAGCCTGTCGCTTGGACTGCGCAATGTGCTGCTGGCCGTCGGCGGCATTGCGATGCTGATCACGACGAGCCCCGTGCTATCCGGTTACATCATCGCGACGCTGGTCGTAGTGGTCGCGCCCATCGTGATCTTCGGGCGGCGCGTGCGGCGGCTTTCGCGCGCAAGCCAGGACAAGATCGCGAACGCCAGCGCGCTGGCGGGTGAAGTGCTCAATGCAATGCCGACTGTGCAGTCGTACACGCAGGAGACCTACGAGGCGAAGCGCTTCGGTAGCGCTGTCGAACTGGCCTTCGACACAGCGCTCACACGCATTCGCGCGCGTGCGTCGCTGACGGCAGTGGTGATCGTGTTCGTCTTCGCCGCCGTCGTGTTCGTGCTCTGGCTGGGCGCGCAGGCGGTACTCGCCGGACAGATGACAGCGGGCCAGCTGTCGCAGTTCATCCTTTATGCGGTTTTCACGGCGGGTGCGGTGGGAGCCGTCGCCGAAGTGTGGGGCGATCTGCAGCGGGCTGCCGGCGCAACGGAACGGCTACTGCAACTGCTGGCGGCGCGTTCGCCAGTGGAGGAGGCCGGGACGACCGTGCCGCTGCCCGCGCATGGAGACGGTATCCGTTTTCACGACGTCAGCTTCTCCTATCCGTCGCGTCCCGGCATCGCCGCGCTCTCCGGCTTCTCGCTCGATGTGCGTCCGGGTGAGCATGTCGCGCTGGTCGGGCCGTCTGGCGCGGGCAAGACAACACTGTTTCAACTGCTCTTGCGCTTTTACGAGCCGCAGTCCGGCGACATACTGATCAACGGTGTGTCGACGAATCAGGTATCGCTCGCTTCATTGCGCAAGGCGATCGGTGTCGTGTTGCAGGAATCGGTGATCTTTTCGGGCAGCGTGCTCGATAACATCCGCTACGGGATGCCCGACGCAACGCTCGTTCAGGTGCAGCGCGCCGCCGAGATGGCGGCTGCCGCCGGCTTTATCGCGGAACTGCCGCAAGGTTATGACACGTTCCTGGGGGAGCGCGGTGTGCGGCTGTCGGGCGGTCAGCGTCAGCGCCTTGCGATCGCGCGCGCGATTCTCAAGAACCCGCCCATTCTGCTGCTCGACGAAGCGACCAGCGCGCTCGATGCCGCGAGCGAACGGCTCGTGCAAACGGCGCTGGACAACGCCGCGTTGAACCGCACTACGCTTGTCATCGCGCATCGTCTTGCTACTGTGCAGCAAGCGGACCGCATCGTTGTTCTGGACCAGGGCCGCATTGTCGCGCAAGGTCGTCACACAGAGCTTCTGCAGAGTTCGCCGCTTTATGCGCAGCTTGCGGCACTGCAGTTTGGCGAACTGCACGGGAAGAGTGTGGAGCGTGACATCTTGCGCGCTCACGTTGGATTTCAGTGAACCGGTCAGGCGGACTTGTACAGCTGTCGGCTGCACTCGGCCGCGAACCGTTCTCCATCCTGATCGCCGCAAGTACAGCAGCATTGCGGGACGCGTGTGATAGCGATGCTCCCGTCCACTTCATGCAATCGTCCCCGTAGGCGGGGAGCGACAACACTAGTCCGCCCGCACCTTCACATATCGGCCAGGCGCCGGTTCGATCGGCCGGTGTTTCGCATTGCCCAGCCGCGTGCGCGCTTTCACCTGCTCGCCTGCATGCTGCTTCAGCCACACGATCCAATGGTTCCACCAGCTACCCGGCTGTTCTTCGGCGGACTCCAGCCATGCTCCGGCGTTGCTGACAGACTCGTCGCTCGTCCAATAGCTGCGCTTGTTCTTCGAAGCAGGATTGATGACGCCAGCGATATGCCCGCTAGCGCCCAGCACGAATTCGACCTTACCGCCCAACAGTTGTGTAGAGCGCCACGCGGATTGCCAGGGAACGATGTGATCCTCCTGCGTTGCAAGCAGATAGCCCGGCATATCGATGCGCTTGAGATCAACGGGCGTGCCGCACATCGTGAGCTTGCCGGGCACGCGGAGATTGTTCTCAAGATACATGTTACGCAGATACCAGCTATACATCGGCCCGGGAAGATTCGTGGTGTCCGCGTTCCAGTACAGCAGATCGAATGCGGCCGGCGTCTTGCCTTTCAGGTAGTTGTTCACGACGTACGGCCAGATCAGATCGTTCGCGCGGAGCGTCTGAAAGGTGAAGCCGAGTTCACGTCCGGGATACAGCCCACCGCGACCGATCGTCTGCTCGCGCATCGAGACACCCGCTTCGTCGACGAAAACGCCAAGGTCGCCCGGTTCGCTGAAGTCGAGCAACGCTGTCAGCAAGGTCACACTGGATACCGAATCGTCGCCATTGGCACGCATCACCGCGAGTGCGGACGACAGCATCGTGCCGCCGACGCACCAGCCCAATGCATTGACCTTATCGGCGCGACTGATGGCGCGCGTCACTTCGATGGCCTTCATCACACCATGTTCTAGGTAATCGTCCCAACTGGTATGAGCCGTCTGTGCGTCTACATTGCGCCAGGACACCATGAACACGGTGAGACCCTGTTCATTGGCAAAGCGCACGAAGGAGTTTTGAGGCTGCAGGTCCAGAATGTAGAACTTGTTGATGCAAGGCGGGACGATCACGAGCGGGCGCTGCGCGACCGTTGGCGTGAGCGGTGCGTACTGGATCAGCTGGAACAGATCATTCTCGAATACCACCGACCCTTCGGACACCGCGACGCTGTTGCCCACTTCGAACGCGCTCTGATCGGTGATCGAAATGGTGCCTTGCTTCATATCCTCCAGCAGATGCGTGAGGCCCGCCAGCAGACTGCTCCCGCTGGTTTCGAGCGCACGCCGGATCACTTCGGGATTGGTTGCAGCAAAATTCGAAGGACTCGCCAGGTCGATGAACTGCCGCATGAAAAAACGGAGTTTCTGTTTTTCCTTCTCATTCAACGCGCTCGCCTCGGTCACGTCTTCGAGCATCTGGGCGTTGATCAGATAGTTTTCCTTCAGAAAGCCAAACCAGCCATTTCCGGACCATTCTTCGGCATGAAAGCGCCGGTCGCCACGCGTTGGCTCCACTACCGGATTCACGCCCGGCTTTGCGCCGAGCACGCGAATCAAGGTGCTGTTCCAAAGCCCTGCTTGCTGTTGCCAGTATCGGGTGCTGGCACGCATCGTGATGTTTCGCGCGCCGGACGGGACGGGATGGATCTCGTTGCCGTCGGTGTCCAATACAGTCATGTCGTGACCGTCGGTTAGCGGCAGTCCTCGCCAGAAATTGAAGCTGGCATCGAGCCAACCTGTAGCGAACTCATCCGGCATGCTAAATAACATCTTCATATCAAGTCCCGACCATTACCTTTTATTCGCTGAAAGATCCGTGGATGTCTTGCTCAGCTCGTCGCGCGAAGTGGGCATGACGAGCGCGTCGCCTTCTATCACGACCTTGCCGCCGACCGTGCAGATCGTCGACATCACCACGCGGCGTTTCTCCGGAATCAGTTCCTTGATGGTCACTTCTGCGTGCACCGTATCGCCTGGGCGTACGGGGGCTTTGAATCGAAGGTTCTGCCCAAGATAGACGGTGCCCGGACCCGGCAGCCGGCCGGCAATGGTCGCGGAGATGATGCTCGCCGTGAGCATCCCGTGCGCGATGCGCCCCTTGAAGGGCGTCGTCTGCGCAAATTGCTCGTTGATGTGAACCGCGTTCATGTCTCCCGACGCACCAGCGAACAACAGAATGTCGGCCTCCGTGATGGTCTTGGCAAAGCTGGCGCTCATACCAGGCTGCAGGTCTTCGTAGTCGTAACCGTTCAGTTCGTTCATGCGTTTTTCCAGTTGCCGGCGTGCAGTCCCCACTTTCATCGTGTCTCGCACGTCATGGAGCTGCATCGTTCGGTTAGTCCGAGCGGTTTGTCGTGCCTGATATCGTACTGTCAGGGTCCGTCGATGCCCGTGTCCAAACCTGCCGTTGCAGTGACAAAGCAGGCCATGCTGGTCATCACGGCAAAGCGGGATCGTCGCGCACTGGCGTGCGCCAGTGCGTCGAGATCAATGCTCCGTGTGGAAACCGACGCCGGTGATGACCGGCTCGGCGCTATCGTCATTTCAATCGGCTGTTTCGCCAGTCACGCGGCGTCATGCGAAATTGCGACGTGAACCACTTCGTGAACGAGCCCTGTTGCGAGTAGCCCAGCAGTGCTGAGACCCGGCCGATCGGATAGCGTGGATTGCTCATATAGCGCACGGCCAGTTCGCGCCGGACTTCCTCGACCAGCGTCGAGAAGCTGGTCTCCGCCGATTCGAGCTGACGCTGCATGGTGCGTACGCTCAGACCCAGCTGCCGCGAAACCAGCTCGACCGTGGCTTGCTCGAGCGGTAGCAGCAAATAAATCGCCTTGCGCACTTCGAGCGCAGCCGAGTCGGCGCTCGCCGCGTTCATTGGCGTGGCGAGGCTTTCGGCGTATCGCACCAGTTCTGGATCAGCGGCAGGATTCGGGTAGTCGAGATCGGCCGCTGCACAGACGAAGCCGTTGAAGTCGCTTCCGAACTGCAGTGCACAGCCGAAGAACCGTCGATGAAACGTCAGGTCGGCAGGTCCGGCGTGAGTGAAATGGACAGTGCGCGGCTTCCAGTGGTCGCCGAGCAGGGCGCTGGCATGGCGTGCGAGCACGGCGACCGCCAGCTCGATCGCCTGCTTTGTCGGGGTGCCCGGTTCGACGACGAGTTCCTCCCTGATCGTAACCGTGTCGCCCGCGTTCTCGACGTAGACCGCCAGCGCTTCGTTGAGCAGATGCCGGTATTCGGCTGCGGCGAGCAGCACCTCGCGCAATGTGCGTTTGTGGGCGAGCAGGATATTGACCACGCCAGTCCCGAACTTCTGACGGGTTTCCGCCATTTGCAGGGCGAAGGTCGGGCAAGACGCCATATCGGCCGTCAGTTCGATGAGCCGGCAGCATGCGGTGGCCGGCACGCGATCGTCGGGATTGGCGAGCGCTGCCGCATCGATCCCGAACTGCTGCACGAGCTCGAACGGGTTCAGTCCGAGCCGCCGTGTCACATCGAAATAGCCGCCCATCGCTACCGACCGCAGCATCGTTTCCATCGCTACTCCCGCTTGAACGTGTGGGCCGCCAACTCGCGCCTGCTACAGGCTAGGTGTTTTCACGGAGTGGCATGCAACGCTAAAACAATGGCGCCCAATCACAAAAGTGTAGCGCGTGATTCCCGTACTGTGCGGATATCGGTTCTGGTGTTTTCGCTGATGCGACGCGCCACCGGAACATCCTCACCCCACACCGGAGATAAAAGATGCAGTTTCTCGACGATTCGCTCCACCCGGAGAACCAGGACAAGGTTGTCATCACCACCGCGCCGTACGGTCCGGAATGGATGCCGGCTGACTTCCCCGAAGACATTCCGGTGACGATGGACCAGCAGGTCCAGAAGGCCGTCGACTGCTACAACGCTGGCGCCACGGTGCTTCACCTGCACGTGCGCGAACTGGACGGCAAGGGCTCGAAGCGCCTGTCGAAGTTCAACGAACTGATCGCGGGTGTGCGCGCCGCCGTGCCTGACATGATTATCCAGGTGGGCGGTTCGATATCGTTTGCACCGGAAAACGACGGACAGGCCGCGAAGTGGCTCTCCGACGATACGCGTCACATGCTGGCCGATCTCGACCCGAAGCCGGACCAGGTGACGGTCGCGATCAACACGACGCAGATGAACATCATGGAGCTGCTCTATCCGGAATATCTGGCAGGCACGTCACTGTCCAATCCGGCGTTCATGGCGGCGTACAGCGAGATGACCGTGCCGGCGGGCCCGGCATGGGTCGAGGAACATCTGCGCCGCCTGCAGGCATCGGGCATTCAGCCGCATTTCCAGCTCACGGGCATCCACGCTCTTGAAACGCTCGAGCGCCTTGTGCGCAAGGGCGTCTACAAGGGGCCGCTGAACCTGACATGGATTGGCATCGGTGGCGGCTTCGACGGCCCGAACCCGTTCAATTTCTTCAATTTCGTGCATCGCGCGCCGGATGGCTGCACGCTGACTGCCGAGTCGTTGCTCAAGAACGTATTGCCGTTCAACATGATGGCAATGTCGATGGGCCTGCATCCTCGCTGCGGTATCGAAGACACGATCATCGATCAGCACGGCAATCGCTTCACGTCGGTGCAGCAGATCGAGCAGTGCGTGCGCGTCGCACGCGAACTCGGGCGCGAAATTGCCACCGGCAAGGAAGCACGCGAGATCTACCGCATCGGCGTGCAGTACGAGACGGCCGATGAGACGCTCGCGGCCAACGGTATGGCGCCGAACCGCGAGTCGGGCGTCAGGAACCTGCCGCTGCGCGCGGCGTGATGGTGCAGTCCAGGCGGTAGTTGTCGCCGGTTTAAAAGGCGGGACTCCCCGGTTGGCGCCGGGGAGCGAGTTGCGATATTCATAAGCGGTCACTGTGCCCTGCGGGCAAAGACGGCCGCTACAAAGCGGGACGAAGGAGACACATCATGCTCATGCAGCATGCCGAACCCACGGCGGGCAATGTACCCGTCACACAAGCGGACGTGCGCGGCTATGCATGGATCGTATTTGCCCTGACGGTCGGGCTGTTGCTCTCCGACTACATGTCGCGGCAGGTGTTGAACGCCGTGTTTCCGCTGCTCAAGGCCACATGGGGCCTTTCCGATACCCGGCTGGGTTCGCTGAGCAGCGTGGTCGCGCTGATGGTCGGCGTGCTCACCTTTCCGCTGTCGGTGCTTGCCGACCGCTGGGGGCGCGTGAAGAGCATCGTCCTGATGGCGGCGATGTGGAGTCTAGCGACGCTGGGCTGCGCGATCTCGACGAACTATGGCGAGATGCTGCTGGCGCGGGCGTTCGTCGGTATCGGCGAAGCTGCCTACGGCAGTGTCGGGATCGCAGTGGTCCTGAGCATTTTCCCCGCACGGCTGCGCTCCACGCTGACGGGCGCGTTCATGGCGGGCGGGGCGTTCGGCTCAGTGCTGGGCATGGCACTGGGCGGCGCGGTCGCGGCCCAGATGGGCTGGCGTATGGCGTTTGGCGCGATGGCGGCACTGGGGATCGTGCTGGTGATCGTCTACCGGCTCGTCGTTACCGAACAGCGTCTCGCGCTGCTGCAGCCGGCAAGCCTGAACAAGGCGGAAGGGCTCGGTGTGCGGATGAGCCTGCGCGCGCTGATGAAGGGGCTGTTCTCGACGAAGTCCGTCGTGTGCGCCTATGTCGGCAGCGGTATCCATCTGCTGGTTCCCGCCGCTGTGTGGGCGTGGATGCCGAGCTTCCTGAATCGCTACTACGGCATGCCCATCGGCAAGGCCGCGACGAGCGCGGCAGTGTTCGTGCTGGTGACGGGCCTTGGCATGGTGGTGTGCGGCAGTCTCGCCGACCGGCTCAGCAAGAATGGACGCGAACGCAAGTGGAGCGCTGCTATCGCCTTCTGCCTGGCGTCCTTCACGCTGCTCGCGATTGGCTTTCGCATGCCAGCAGGTCCGTTGCAACTGATGGTGATCGGCGTTGGCATGTTCTTCTGCGCAGGGGCGAGCGGCCCGTCGGGTGCGATGGTGGCCAACCTCACGCCGCCGTCGATACATGCATCGGCGTTTGCGACCCTGACGCTCGCGAACAACCTGCTGGGTCTGGCACCCGCTGCCGTGCTCACAGGCGTCATTGCCGACCGGCTCGGACTGCTTGGCGCATTGCAACTCGTGCCGTTTGCGCCGCTCATTGCAGCTATCGCGTTCTTTATCGGCAAGCGCAACTACACGAGCGATCTCGATCGCCTGAATACGCTGCGCGAAGAGGCCGCACACTGAGTGATCCATGGCAACGCGTGCGTTACGCCGCGGGCCAAAACTAATTCGCAGTTGAGTAATGGATAGGAGATTCAACATGGCAAAGGCAGTGCGCTTCCATGAAACGGGTGGTCCCGAAGTCTTGCGCTACGAGGACGTTGAAGTGGGCGATCCCGGCCCAGGGCAGGTCCGCCTGCGTCACGAGGCAGTCGGCCTGAATTTCGCCGACACGTATTTCCGCAGCGGCCTCTACCCGGTCCCACTGCCTGCAGGCATGGGCGTCGAGGCGGCGGGCGTGGTCGAATCGATTGGCCCGGGTGTGACGAACGTCGCGGTGGGCGATCGCGTGACTTACACGGGTTTCGTCAATACGCTTGGCGCCTATAGCACCGAACGCCTGGTTCCTGCGGGTCCGCTCATCAAGCTGCCCGATGCGATCTCCAGCGAAACGGCTGCTGGCATGACCATGCGCGGCCTGACCGCGTCGTATCTGATGCGCCGTATCCATGACTTCAAGGCGGGCGACGTCATTCTGCTGCATGCCGCTGCGGGTGGCGTCGGGCTGATCGTGTCGCAATGGGCGAAGCTGCTGGGTCTGACCGTGATCGGCACGGTTTCGACGGAAGCCAAGGGCGAGATTGCCCGCGCGCATGGCTGCGACCACGTCGTCTACTACGGCCGGGAGAACGTCGCGAAGCGCGTGCGCGAACTGACGGATGGCGTCGGCGTGAACGTGGTATTCGACAGCGTCGGCAAGGATACCTTCGAGGCTTCACTCGATTCGCTCAAGCGTCGCGGTCTGATGGTCTGCGTGGGCACGGCGTCGGGTCCGATCCCGCCGTTCAATCCGCAGATGCTGGCGGTGAAAGGCTCGCTGTATATGACGCGCCCGGCGCTGGCCGACTATATCGCCGACCCCGTCGAAAAGAACGAACTGGCAGGCGAAATCTTCGGGCATATCGCCGCGGGCCGCATCAAGATCGAGCTCAACCAGCGCTACGCGCTCGAGGATGCGGCGCAAGCGCACCGCGACCTGGAAGCGCGCAAGACGACCGGCTCGTCGGTCTTCGTCATCTGAGGAACAAGCCATGCGAGTCGAACCCTTGACGTGTACGATCGGCGCCGAACTGACGGGCGTGCATCTCGCCGATGCGATCCACGATGACGGCCTGTTTGCGGAAATCCGTGCGGCGCTGATGAAACACCGCGTGGTGTTCCTGCGCGACCAGGAGATCACGCGCACCGAGCATGTTGCGTTTGCGCGCCGGTTCGGAGAACTGGAAGATCATCCCGTCGCAGGCAGCGATCCGGACCATCCGGGCCTCGTGCGCATCTACAAGAATCCGGACCAGCCCAACGACCGCTACGAAAACGCTTGGCACGCCGACGCCACCTGGCGGGAAGCGCCGCAGTTCGGCGCGGTGCTGCGTTGCGTGGAGTGTCCGCCCGTGGGCGGCGACACGATGTGGGCGAACATGGTCCTCGCCTACGAGAACCTGCCGGAGCACATCAAGACGCAAATCGCGGACTTGCGTGCCCGCCACAGTATCGAGGCGAGTTTCGGCGCCGCGATGCCCATAGAGAAACGCCTCGCACTGAAGGCGCAATTCCCGGACGCGGAGCACCCGGTGGTGCGCACGCACCCTGAAACAGGCGAGAAGGTGTTGTTCGTGAATGCTTTCACCACGCATTTCACCAACTATCACACGCCGGCACGGGTGCGCTTCGGGCAGGACGCGAATCCGGGTGCGGGCGATCTGCTGCGCTATCTGGTCAGCCAGGCTTACCTACCCGAGTACCAGGTGCGCTGGCGCTGGAAGCCGAACAGCATCGCGATATGGGACAACCGCAGCACGCAACACTATGCGGTGATGGACTACGCGCCGTGCCATCGCAAGATGGAGCGCGCCGGGATTATCGGCGACAAGCCGTATTGATGGGAAAGGCAACGTCGTCATGACTCTCGGTATCACACCCACCATTCTGATCGTGCCGGGCTTGCGCGATCACGTCGCCGGGCATTGGCAAACGCTGCTGGAGCAGACGTTGCCGAACGCGGCTTCCGTGCCGCCGCTCGAATACGACGGGCTCAGTTGCGCGGCGCGTGTCGCGGCACTCGATGCGGCGCTCGCGAAAATCGACGGCCCGGTGATTCTGGTGGCGCATAGCGCGGGCGTGATGATCACGGTGCATTGGGCGAGGCAGCACGACCGCAAGATTCACGGTGCGCTGCTCGCAGCGCCTGCCGACCTCGAAACGCCGCTGCCGGCTGGCTATCCGACTTTCGATGCGCTCGCAGTGAATGGCTGGCATCCCATTCCGCGCGAACGGCTGCCGTTTCCGAGCATCGTGGGCGCGAGCCGCAACGATCCGCTCGGGAAGTTCGAGCGTGTGGAAGCGATGGCGCGTGACTGGGGCAGCCGTCTCGTCGATCTCGGCGAAGTCGGTCACCTCAATCCCGCTGCGGGCTTTGGCGAATGGCCGATGGCGACGACGCTGATCCGCGAGTTGCTCTGATCTGACTGTTACCTCATTTGGCAAGAAAAGGAGCCTGCGATGTCACGTCAGGTAGGGATCGGTGTTGCCGGCGAAATCGAGCCGGGCCAGCGCAAGCGGGTATTCGTCGACGGTCGATGCATCGTGGTTTTCAACGTCGACGGTGCGATTTACGCGATCGACGACTCGTGCCCGCACAACGGCGCGTCGCTCGGGAATGGTCAGCTGGAAGGGCCCGTGCTGCGCTGTCCCGCACACGGTCTGCGCTTCGATCTGCGCACGGGATGCACGCCCGGAACGGTCGGCTTGAGCCTCATCAGGTTCGCCGTCGAGACAGTCGATTCGAAGCTGGTCCTGAATCTCGACGAACAGAACGCAGTGCTGAGGAACGTGACAGGCGGCAATGCAGCAGGACAACCGGAAGCGCGGCACTGCGCGACCAGACAGGAGAAGCAACAATGCAAGGTTTGATGATGCAGCAGCCGCTGCTGGTCTCGTCGCTGCTCACGCATGCGGAACGTCATCACGGTGGGCAGGAAATCGTGTCGCGACGCGTCGAAGGGGATATTCACCGCTATTCGTACCGGGACCTCGCACAACGCGCACGCCGCATGGCCAATGCGCTTACCGCCCTCGGCATCGAGCAAGGCGAGCGGGTCGGGACGCTCGCATGGAATGGCTACCGCCATATGGAGCTTTACTTTGCCGTGTCGGGATCGGGCGCCGTGTTGCATACGCTCAACCCACGGCTGCATGTCGATCAGCTCGCGTACATCATCGAGCACGCGCAGGATCGCATCGTGTTCTTCGACCTCACGTTCCTGCCGTTGATCGAGGGCGTCGCGTCGCGCGTGAAAAGCCCGAAGATCTTCGTTGCGATGACCGATCGGGCGCACATGCCGACAACGCATGGCTTGTCCTCGATGCTGATGTGCTATGAGGATCTCATCGATCTTCACCATGATGTATTCGACTGGCCGCTGCTCGATGAAAACAGCGCCTCGTCGCTGTGCTACACGTCGGGCACCACGGGCAATCCGAAGGGCGTGCTGTACAGCCACCGCTCGACCGTGCTGCATACCTATGCGGCAGCGTTGCCCGATTCGCTCAACTGTTCGGCGCGCGATGCGATTCTCCCCGTCGTGCCGATGTTCCATGTGAACGCGTGGGGATTGCCGTATATCGCGTGCATGGTCGGCGCAAAGCTGGTGTTTCCGGGGCCGGCGCTCGACGGCAAATCCCTCTACGAACTGATCGAAGCCGAGCAGGTCACGCTGTCGGCGGGTGTGCCGACGGTCTGGCAAGGACTTCTCGCACACGTCGACTCGATCAAGGGTGCGTTCTCGCATATGAGGCGCACGATCGTCGGCGGCGCAGCGTGTCCGACTGCGATGACGGCCGCATTCAGGGAGTCTCATCGCGTCGAGGTCCTGCACGCCTGGGGAATGACGGAATTGAGCCCGGTCGGCACGGTCTGTAGTCTCAAGGCACATCAGCTTTCGCTGCCTGTCAGCGAGCGTTACGCGGTCCAGGCGAAGCAGGGGCGCGGGGTGTTCGGCATCGACATGAAGATCGTCGATGCGGATGGCAACGCGTTGCCGTGGGACGGCATCGCGGCGGGCGATCTGCTGGTGCGCGGTCCGTGGGTCGCGCGGGAGTACTTTGGCAGCGAAGGCCAGTCGCCGCTGCGCGACGGCTGGTTTCCGACGGGCGACATCGCAAGGATCGACGCCGATGGTTTCATGCAGATCACCGATCGCAGCAAGGACGTCATCAAGTCGGGCGGAGAATGGATCAGTTCGACCGACATCGAAAACGTTGCGTGCCTGCACCCCGACGTGACGACTGCCGTCTGCATTGCCGCGCGGCATGCGAAGTGGGACGAACGGCCGTTGCTGCTGATCGTGAAGAAGCCGGGAAGCGGGCTGGACGCGAACGGACTGCTGGCTTTCCTTGACGGACGCATTGCCCGATGGTGGAAACCCGACGCCGTGGTGTTCGTCGATAGCGTTCCTATCGGCGCAACCGGCAAGGTGCTCAAGAATCAGTTGAGAGATCAATTCGGCGACTATTACCTGACGGCCTGACACGCGAACCTGAAAGACACGCGTTCATTTGATCAAACAACGACCGGGAACATCCCGGCACTTATAGAACCAGAGGAGACAAAATGAAATTGAAGTTATGCTGCGCTGCTGCGCTGGCGATTTTCGCCACGGCAGCCCATGCGCAATCGTCGGTCACGCTGTATGGCGTCATCGACACCGGGATGCTGTATCAGAGCACGTCGGCGGCAACGTTCCAGCCGCATGCGCCTAACCTCGGCCACGTTTACCAGCTCAAGGACGGCGGTATCTACGCCAGCTTCTGGGGGCTCAAGGGAAGCGAGGATATCGGCGGCGGCTACAAGATCAACTTCAAGCTGCAGGGCGTATTCAACTCCACGAACGGCAAGTTCGGTCTCGCCGATACGCCCGGCACGACCGCGATCTTCAACCAGTTTGCGACGGTCGGGGTATCCGGGCCATTCGGAACATTCGACGCCGGACGGCAGATCATCCCGATGATCTACGCGATGGCCGAAACCGATGTGCGCGGCGCACAGTATTTCGGCAGTATCCTGACTGCATGGCTTGGCATCAATCAGGCGGCCGGCTGGCCCGGCACCAGTACCAACGCCCCGATCGGCGCTCTGTATGACAGCAATGCACTCGTCTACAATTCGCCGAAATTTTATGGTGCTTCGCTTGCGCTCGAGTACGCGCCGGGCGGCGTCGCCGGTCAGTTCCAGGGCGGTACGCGTGAATCCGCCGTGCTCAAATATTCGAACTACGGTCTGAATCTGTCCGCCGTGTACTACAACGGACACGATACGAATCCGTTCCCGCTGACATATCCCGCCGCTCCCGCCGTGCCCGCGACAGGTCTTGCCAACAACCGTTTCTACTATTTTGGCGCGATGTACACGATCAGCGGGTTTTCGATATCCGCGTCTTACGGCATCGGCAAGAATCCGGCAAAAAGCAATACTGCCGATTTCGAAATGATATCGGGCGGCCTTGGCTACCAGTTCAACCCTAGCCTCAAGGTCACGTCCGGCTACTACTACCTGAAGGACCGGAACAATTCAGCGAACCACTCGAGCGAATTCGCAGTGGGCGCGGAATACAACCTGTCCAAACGGACCAAGGCCTACGCGCAGGTCGGCTATGTCGACAACAAGGGGACCATGAACCAGACGATCATCTACGGCGCGCCGGTTGCGCCGGGAGAGTCCACCACTGCGGCAATGGTCGGCATTCGCCATGCGTTCTGAGTTCACCACAAAGATCAACGGGAGTATTCGATGAAAGACAATCACATAGTTGAACTGGCCGTCGCGCTATTGTTCGTCGCAGCGTCCATGAATGCATGGCCCCAGTCGGGTCAGCCAGCAAGTGGGCCTGCCAGTGTACCGGGCGCATCCGCGATGACGGCGTCCGGCGCAGCCGCACCGGCTACCGGAAGGAAAGCAGATAGAGCGCTGCGTCGGAAAGTGTATGCGGCCATTGGAAAGCAAAAGGAGATCAGTGCCGGGGATATCGGCGTCACCGCGAAAGACGGCGCGATAACGTTGTATGGCTCGGTTACCGATGCATCGCAGATCGACAAGGTCGTGGAGCTCGCGAAAGGCGTTCCGGGCGTGACTTCGGTGACTAACAAACTGGCTGTGAAGAAGCCTCTCGGCGGGATGTAGGCGGTCTTGGTCGGTGGCGGTGACGGTGTGTGAGTCGGAGTAGCGGGCCGCAATCGTTACTAAAGTCCTCTTCGCCTCTTGCTTCAAGCCGAGCCGTTTGAAACAGGCGGATAAAAGGCTTTCGCGATCGACGTTTCCGGTTCCGGGCAGAGGCGCAGAAACTACCCTTCATTCAAGGGCGAGGTTGTGTCAGGCACCCAGATCTGAACACAGTTGCGTCCGTGATTCTTGGCTGCGTACAACGCTGCGTCGGCGCGTTCCTGTGTTGCGCTGAGATCGCTTTCTTTCTCATCGTACAGGGCGATGCCGATGCTGAGCGTTTGCGAAACCGTAGCTCCGGATTCGAGCGATATAGGCGTGTCCTGCACGGCGATACGAATGCGTTCGGCGATCGTTCGCGCCTGTTCGAGATCGGTATCCAGCAGGATCGCGGCAAATTCTTCGCCTCCAAGCCTGGCCGCCAGATCGTCTTCGCGAAGTGCATTCTCGAACGATCGGGCGGTCACCTGAAGCACGCGATCGCCGGCCGCATGTCCCCACGTGTCGTTGACGCGTTTGAAGAAATCCAGGTCCAATGCCAGAACGGATAGCGGCCGGTGATGACGTCGTGCGTGTTCGACTGCTTTTTCGGCTGCCTTTGCGAAATACCGGCGATTGGCGAGCCCGGTCAGCGCATCGAAGTCGGCTTCTGTCCGAAGTTGTTTAAGCAATTGATGTTGATGGGTGATATCCACCAGTGTGACGAGCAGTGAATCCGGTTCATCTCCTTTATCACCTGTTCGAAGCCGGGTGCAATGCACGAGCATGTGCCGGATTCCGTCACGCGTGAGAAGAGGAACGGGCTCGTCCGTAACGACTTCACGCACTCGCGTCCAACTGCCGGCGTCGACAAAGAGCCGGGAAAACGGTTGGCCCTTACCGGCTACGGCGCCAAACAGCGCAAGCAGCGCTTCATTGGCCAGCACGATATTCTCCGTTTTGATGTCGACGATCGTGACGGGTGTCGGCATGTTTTGCACGATGGTCAATACCGTGCCCGCAAATCCCTCGATTCGATCGTGCAGGCGGTGCTCACGCTGGATAAGCAGCACGCCGCCCGCCAACATCAGAAGGAGCAGGGTGGCTCCGGCGAGATTGATGTACATGCTGTTCCGCAGACTGTCACGGTAGCCGCTGACGGCGTAACCGACATCCAGTGTCCAGTAACCAGCGGCCGGTCCCAACACTATCCTGCGCGTCGCGACGAGGCGCTCGGTCGGGTCAAAACTCCAGCGCGCATAGTGAGTGCCCGGGATTGGTCCTTGGCGAGCAGCATTGCCTTCAACGAGTTCATGCCCGATTGCCAATCCGGAATAGCGGGGATAGCGCGCGATAACGCGATGCTCGCTGTCGCTCAATATGATCGCGGTGCCATTCACCAGCTTCACGCCTTCGAGCAGGTGCTGTTCGAGGGGAATCAGATAGACCGCGATGGCATCGAATTTCCCCGCCCGGTTGCGATGGCCTTCTGCTACGACCAGCGCGCCGCTTTGCCTCCACACAACAGGTAGCCAGAGATGGGTAGCGGGGGCGGCGCGTACCGTGTCCAGGATGGTAGTGAAGTTCGATATTTCGTTGCGGATGCCGGGGCGAGATCCAGCGACGAGGCGCGCACTCCCGTCAAACACGGCAATCGACGAATCGCCTAGCGACTCCTTTAGCGTGTCAGTTACATCGTGGAGAGATTTATCGGTGAGGTTGTCTGCGTCGATCAGGGTTCGCGTGACAGCCATCATCCCATTGAGATCCCGGAGGCGGTCTTCGACCAGCCGTTGGATAAGAGAAGTCTGTACATCCAGACGCTGTGCGGCCTGTTGATCGGCCGCCCGAAAGTCATGCAAGGACTGGTAGGTATTGACCACGATATTTGAAGCAACCAGCACGGCAAATACGGGCAACGCTTTCCGCAGCCACGACTTTCGCATGACGGGATTAAGCGACCAGCTAACAGTCGTGTTGAATGATCGCCGCATAGTTCGCCAAAGTCAGGGACCCGCATTCACCGCATTTCAACGGTCGTCGCACTGTTTCATCGGCTCAAGCTGCGTTCTGGGTTCGCCGAGCCAGGCGATGAGTTCCTTGCTGCGCATCGCCTTTGCGAACAGCCAGCCCTGTCCGTACTGCACGCCCCTCTCTACCAGATAGTCGACCTGGGCATCATGCTCCACGCCCTCCGCCAGAATTTCCACACCTAGCTCGTGCGCCATCCTGATGATATGAGGCGCGACGATGCTCGATGCCGCATCCTGTGCAATGGTGTCGATAAACGACTTGTCTATTTTGAGGACGTCGATTTTGAAGGTTTGCAGATACGACAGGCTGGAATATCCGGTTCCGAAGTCGTCGATATACACCGGGTGGCCGGCATTTCTGAACGCCGCTATTGTTTGTCGCGTCGTGTCGGCGTCCATGAAGATGCGCTCCGTCAATTCGATTCTGATCTGCGCGGGACGGATATCTGTTCCTCTCAGTCGAGCGGTGAGAACATCCAGGAAGCGACTCGTTTGCAAATCTTCACTGCTCACGTTGATGGAAACGTAGAACGACGGGCGCGAACGCAGGAGTGTCGTTAGTTCGTCAATCGTTTTGTCCAGTACGAGATCCGTCAATGGCTGAATAAGGCCGTTTTGCTCGGCCACTGCAACGAAGATTTCGGGCGAGATGTTACGCCCGTTCAGCTTCCATCGGACCAGCGCTTCTACGCCGACGCATTCGCCGTCCGCGAGCCTGACGATGGGCTGAAAACACACGTCGATCCGCTTGCTAGCAATTGCCCATTCGAGTGTCGACGGGAAGGAGAGTTGTTGTGAGATCTTCCTGAACGAAAGCCAGCCGAACAGGCCACCCACGACAACGCCAATCGAGAGCCACATGCCAAGCAATCCCGTCCAGCTGCCGAGCAGGCTACGACGTGGGGATTTGACTACCACGGCGAGAGGCAGGGTTGCCGAACGGCCAATCGCATAGTGCCACTGGTCGCTGCTGACGTTTCCCGCCTGTTTCCAGGCATTGAGCATATCGGCCGAATCTGCTCCGGTCGACAACGCCAGAAGCGCGTTGATGTCGCTGCTGAACACGGCGATCGGCCTTCGGGCAGGATCGATCAGATCGACGTAAGACTGGCTGTCGATCGAAACGTAATTGCCGTTACGACCCACCTGAATATCCTGGCGCGCGTTGCTGAGCGGGTTTTTATGCCTGTACCAGATCAGAAAGCCATCGTTGCTGCGCCGGTCAGGCTCAGGCATCATCAGATGCCGTGCCCGTACGTCGCCTAAAAGCGGTGAACACAAATATTGGCCGCCGCCGTAAGCGCCCGCGTCCTGCACGTACCGGTAGTTGAAGATCACACGGGCAAGTTGCGCGATGTGGGCGGACGAGCAGGGCGCGCCGGGCGTCGCCTCCATGTCGGCGATGGCGGCCAGTGCCTGATAGGAAACGAGTTCCGCGCGCATGACGGCTTTCGCTGCGAATTCCCGCAGATCATCCTGTTCCCGACGCTCGGCGTCTTCTTCCGCGATATAGATGCTGGTCAGTACCGGCGCAAGGGAAGCAAGGCAGCCAAGCGCAATGGAAGCCGAAACGATCGACAGTCGCTTTCATCTGGCAAGTCCTGTTGTGGACAACCGCGGAGGAGAACGCGCATTACACCCTGCCGTCCGATCGCGGTCGAACGCGCGGCATCATGATGTCAGCGTAAATCATAGTATCTGACGCTATTTTTTCAATGCATCCATATCTGTGCCGTTTCGAAGAAACACGCTCGGTACGCTGAATTCATTGACTGTCGCACCCCGTGGTATTGGAGTGGCTCGCGCTATTTTCGATGCAACTGCATCGTGCATCCGCTACACGGATGGGTTTGCGAAAACCTCCGATCCCCGTCGGCAATCTGCGGGAGAAGACTATGCTTTACTTGCGGGTGAAGCCGTCTGAATGTCGATGTCAAGTCAGTCCAGGGGAACTACGATGACTCTGTGGGGCAAACGGCAATTTCACGCGGTCCTGGGAATTGTCATTCGAACCAGGTCCGGAAAAAGCGGATGTCTAACCGTAAAGTGCGCCCTGCTCATCAGCATCTGCGCGTGCTTGCTGCCGTTGGCGGGATGTCCATATTACGCGGTGCCAGCCGGAGCCGTCGTCACGACACCAGCCAGTTTCGATCGGTCCTTCGCCGCTGCGTCCGGCGCAATGCATGACGAGGGTCTGGTCATCACTGTCCAGGACCCGGCCAGCGGCAACGTTGTCGGCACGTTCGAGGGCAGCACAGTGACGGCGAGCGTACGCCAGCAAGCTGATGGCAGCGTGGTCGTGCAGTTCAACTCGGTAGACGCGCGCGACCCCACACTGCTCAATCGCATCTCGCGCAGCTACGATCGGCGTATGGGGCGTTGAGCGTCTTTCCTCTGCGCGACGGGCCATGGAAATCTATAAATCATTCCTGCAATTTGCGAACTTATTATTCAATGAGAATTTTTCAATAATACAGTTTAGAAACCCTAAATGAGTTCAATCCTGTAAGATTTGACGTGCGCAGCACGATTCGCCGAAAGGAATGTCGGGAATAACTCGCGCGACGGTACACTAACCTCACCATTTGATAAGAAGTTGCAATCTGGTTCGCATTCGCGTTGTGCGAGCCTTGTTAGATAAGTCACATCCGCTTGCGATAGCGCAAGATGTCGCCTATAACAGCCGACAGACCTTTACGTACTCGGTCCGAAGGCATATTTCTATTATCGAACGATTGTGCTTGCATCGCCTCTTTTCCCGCTATGCGTGCGCTTTCGTGCCATTTATTCACGTGCTGCCGCGTACTCTCAATACGCATGACGACAATCGCGTGAATCTGGATACCACAGACCGGAGAGAAGACTATGAAGATCGTCAGACTCATATTGACTGGTGCGATTGTCACGTTCGCCTCGATTGCTACGGCACAAAACGAGGCTGCGTCTTCCCCGGCAGCCGCACCTTCGGCGCAGGGTGGCAGCAACGATGCGATCGTGAAGATGCGTCAGCAGGAAGCTGCCGCGAATCGCGCTTATGAAAAGAGGGTGGCGGCCGCGAAGAAGATCTATGACCACAAAAAGGCGGAGGCCAAGAAAGAGCGTGATGCTGCTATCGCCGCCGCGCGATATGGGACAAACCAATAACCAGCAGGCTTACATTTTTATATTTTGAAGTCCTTCAATATAGTCGTTACATTGTCCGAAAATATCGCGATACAGATTTTCAATCTGTATCGCGCGACCAAGGCGATCGACCCGGTGTATTCGAAGGTAGGCCAGAAAACCGTGTGTGGTACCGTCATTCGCGAGGTGCGGAATCCCGGCGTGCTGCAACGGAAATAACAAGCTGCGAGGCGTAGCAACCCATATCAACGCAGCTTGCGTCGAATGGGGAAGCCGGCGCAAAAGGCCATCGCCGAGGCGCATCCAGACGACCTGGAATGCTGGGTCCCGTGTCGGGGTCGATGCGGCTCAAAGTGCAGGCCGCCATCGAGTTCGCGCGCAATACCGGCAAGGACGTCGTGATCGGCGCGTTGCCGGATATCGTCGCGATCACGGGGCAGGGCTGGTACGCGGATCGGTCTGCACGCGCTCGGGGTCGGTTTCTATCCGCCTGCCTGGCGCAGGGAGAGGCGCACGCATGCGGCAACGGTTGCTTCAATTGCTGCGCGAGCGAGTTGAGCGTGGCGTTGCCGGCGACACGCTACGGCGCGTCGGCACCGCCGGGATTTGACGAGGCAGGCGAAGGATCCGCAGTGTGCGGCACGCTCAATTGTCCTTCGGACGATGTGTCTTGCCCACCGTGTGGCGCCATGGTCCGAAGCAGGATGAAATCCCGTTCAGGATCAGGCATCGCGATGATCGCGTGCAAGGTCACTCTCGTCATCCAGCAAACATCCGATGCCGTTGCCTTCGACGGATTGGACGCGTAGAACGCATATCGCTCCATGTTCATCTCGTCGCCGTGCAGTTCCGCGATGAGCGTGCGGGAGAGTTGCTGATCGGCGGCCGCATACTGTTGTGGCGTTCCCGTTGCAACGGGCGCATTTGATGCCTCGATGACCAGCACCTTGAACAGCAGTGAGAAGTACAGGTCGACGTCGGAATCCGTCATCTCACGCAACGAGATGCGATTCATCACCGCGCGCATGTCGGACAGACCGAAGCAGTTGACGGGAACCAGCTCGTCGAGGAATCGGGTCAGCAATGTCACATACTTGAGCCGGTCCGAAGGCGTGAGATGGGTCAGCCCGTTCGACATGTATTGTTCACGCGCGACCGGATCGAGAAAAATCTGATCGACCCGCCGTGTGTCGCCGTTGGTGCCCGTTGCGATGTCGGGGTCGTGCCGGATCTTCTCGACCCACGCGCGAATGATGTGAGCCTTGTTAGAGTTCGGGTCGATGCCCGCCCTCAGGAGGAGGCTTTCCAGATCGACCTGCTGTGTATCCGTCGGAGCAGCGGAGAAGGTGGGATCGTCGGTCAGCGAGTCAAACCCGGGATCGCGGCGTATCGCGGCGCCAGCCAACGTTGTGGCCGCCAGCGCGACGATCAGCAAGGCGATACAAGAGCCGGAATGTCTCATGTTGCCTCCCCGCATTGAGCCGCTTTACGCGTGTGTTAGCCCTGAAAGTCGGGATGAAAGAAGACGCGGGCTGTTTTGCCGTGAGTGTCCGTTTTTGTCACGGGCTTACGCGGCAGACCAATCTTATAGCCTGAGTCTTTACTTCAAGGCTGCACCTTCGCCCAGCCGGGTCCAGGATCGAACGAGGAAGTCGCCTTCGCCTTCGCCGCGCTATCGGGGCCGAGATCGCGTTCATAGACCTGGCCCGCATGGCTGACCATGAAGCTCTTGATGCCCGTGTCCCCGTAGCGCACAGGCCACGCGAGCACGGCGAAGCCACCGAACAGCTTGCCGTGCGCGACATAGTCGTAGGCACCACCCGGCGCATGCGGACCTTGCGACGTCAGCAGCTTGTAGTGGTAGCCGTGGTATCCGGCGTCCCCGGCATTGCGAGTGGTCGCCTGCACGAAAGCCGGGCCGAGCGGGCTAGGAGGCGCGTCGGGTTCTGTCGGCCAATACAGGCCGTCGTGCTTTCCCGGTGAACTCGACAGTTTCGACGCATACCTGAGCAGGCCGACGCCATCGTGATCGGTGAGGGCATATTCGCGCTGCGCGTCGTAGACCGCGAGCATCGTCTGAATGACAGCGAGTTCGTTTCGGCCGATGCGACGCAGGCGCATTTCCTCAACGCCCGCCTGCATATCGAAGTGCCACCCTTTCGCGCTCTTGATGAGCGGAATGGGAAAAGTCCATCCGTCGTTGCCGACGGTAATACGGGCATGCTTGTCGCCCATCTGCTCGACCTGATGCGCCTTGGCCCATTCGTCGAGGAAGCGGCTGCGGATGTCGGCGCCGACGGGAGGAATCAGGTTGCGAAAGTCGCGTCCGAAGATGGACTGCAGTGTCGCCTCGTTGTTGTTGTTCGTGACGGCTTCGCCGAATGCATTCATCGCGGCATCGGGCGTCCTGAAGTCCTTCTCGGCGTGCGCCGCAGGCAATGCGCCAAAACACAGTACGCATCCCACGGCAAAGATGCGCACGATGCCCGTAAGCCGTCCCGAACCAAATCTTGAGGTGGATGTCATGCTCGTGTCTCCCTAGCGTCTTCCGCCGCCGCGCCCGCCGCCCCCACGCATGCCGCCGCCGCTTGGTCGGCTGAAGCCTGAGCCCTGCATGCTGGAGCGTCCCCGGTCATGGCTGCGTTGCGTGGCGCCGCCGGCGCCTACGCCCTGAAATGCGTTGTCGCGCCCGCCACTGACGCCGCCACCGCCGCCTGCTCGATCGCCGGTACGCGAAAAGTCGCTGGTGCCCGCGCGGTTCGACCCGCCGCCGACATTACCGCCAGCGGATCTGTCAGCGACACCCGCGCCACCCGCCCGATCGCCACCCCGATCGCCCATATTCGACCTGTCCGCGACGGATGCGCGATTGCCTGCGTTCCCCCGGTCGGCTGTATTGGCGCGTCCATCCGCGCCCGCGTCACGCCCGCGGAAATCATTGCGTCCCTCGGCGCCGCCGACGTTGCGCGAATACTTGTCGCGGGTTGCATTGTCGCGGTACGCCACGCCTTGGCGATGGCTGCCGTCGTGCTGCCAGCGTCCACCCTCCACCTTGGTGCGGTCGAAGTTGCGATCGATGTTCGCGGCTTTGTTGACGTTGATGTTGACGTCGCCGCCACCCCAGTTGCAGTTGCTGAAGATCGCACCCGCGGCAGCGAGCCCGATTCCCCACGCGAATCCCGTCATCAGCGCCGCGCCCGGATAGTAGGCTGGATAGGGCGGCCAGTAGGTCGGCGGATAGGCGGGATAACTCCAGGCCCCATAGACCACCGTCGGGTTGTATGCGGGCACATAGATCACTTGCGGATTCGCAGGCTCGATCTTCACAATGGTTTGCCCACCCGCAGGTGCAGGCTCGACGACCACGTTCTGCTGTTCGTTCGACTTGAGATTACCCGAGTCTTTCGCGCGGGCGCGCAGTCGCTGCACAGCGGCGAACACCTCCTTTTGCTGCGAAAGGAAAGCGTCGCCGAGCTTCTGGGTCCAATCGAGTTTGTCATTCATCGGCTCGAGAATTTGTGGGAACGCAACGAGCGATTTCACGCTGACATCCCAGGGCTGGTTTTCGACGGCCTTCACGGCAGCGTCACCCTTGACGTTGGGATTGGCCTTGACCCAGCGTGCCGCGTGCACGATCTCCAGCGGATAGGTCGACGCCATCAAAACCTGCGACAGCACGGAATCGGGATACAGCGCGATCGGCGCGACCAGCGCCTCGATTTCTTCCGGCTTGAATGATTCGGCTGGCGCAGGCTGCGCGACCTGGGCTTCCTGGGCGCGCGCAGAGCCCACGCCGAGCGTCAGCACGACAAGCAGCCAAAGACATGTGGCTTTGGCCCGTCGTAGGTTCCACGAGGACATGGCCGCTCCTTCAGACTGGATGACAGGAACCTCGATGAATCGGTCCTGTTGCGACTGACGGCAGATTGCAGAATGGCTTGCGGGATATTACGGCGTCTTCTCAATATGATGTTAGAACATCTATCGGCGCTTGCGATGCAAATAGCCAGTGCTTTCGGCGCAGGGTAAGTCGGGTGGCGATGATTGATGACGGCTGCTAGAGTGCTTTTACATCTATGCATTGTGACCGGCTCATTCTTCATCGCATTCAATCAGGAGCGGAGTGCAACGGCTCGCCTCTCGTGAACCCAGGTAGCTGCACGTTTTTAGCCTTGTACCGCAATCCGCCTTTCCCAGATCGATGAGTGGCATTAGAAGGCGCGCTGCGTGTGAGTCGTCGTTTGCGGAGGGCGAATATCAACGGCTGGCTTCAATGATGATCTTCGACGGCAGCCGTTCAGCATAGCCGACGCCGGTCCGGGAGTTGACCATGGTACGTCTCGCACAATGCGGCGCGGCAGTCCTGGCGGTCTGCCTCGTGCTCGTAGCGGTTTCAACCAGTGCGTGCGCGGCCGACGGTGACACGCTCGCGCAGGTTCGAGCACGCGGTGTGGTGAGATGCGGTGTCAGCGAGGGCGTCCAGGGGTTTTCCATCAAAGACCGATCCGGGCTCTGGAGCGGAATCGATGTGGACTTCTGTCGCGCGGTGGCCGCCGCAGCGTTGGGCGATCCGTCCAAAGTGGCTTATGTGCCGCTCAGAGCTTCTGCGCGCTTCCCGGCACTCATGGAAGGCATGATCGATCTTCTCGCCCGCAACACCACGTGGACGCTGCGCCGCGAAGCGGCGCTCAAGGTGCAGTTTGCGGGTGTTCTCTTTTATGACACGCAGGGATTTCTCGTGCGCCGCCCGGGCGGCATCCAGACGGCTGCCGAGCTGAAGGGTGCAACAGTGTGCGTGGAAAAAGAGACCTCCACACTGGTGCATTTGCGCGATTACTCCGCCGACAACCGGCTGGAGATCATGCCGTTGGAGATCGACTCCGCCATCGAAGCGCGGCGGGCCTTTTTCGCAGGGCGTTGCAGCGCCTATGCTGCCGATTCGGCACAACTCGCCGCAGTGCGCATCGAGGCGCCCGATGGGCCGCAATCCGTGCAGATCCTGCCGGAGCGGATTGCCAAAGAACCGCTCAGCCCGGCCGTTCGCGGTGGCGATCAAAGCTGGTTGACGCTCGTACGCTGGGTGCTCTTCGCGCTTGTGGCGGCCGAAGAGTTGGGTGTCACGCGCGATAACCTGCAATCACGGCTGAGCGAAGCGGCAATCAGGCGCGCCCTTGCCGATGGCGACGAAAGCGATCGCAGTCTGGGCGTCGAAAGAGGGTGGCGGGTTCGCGCCGTACAAAGTGTCGGCAACTACGGGGAAATGTTCGATCGGAATCTCGGACCTCATACATCGCTGAAACTGGACCGCGGCCTGAACCGGCTGTGGACGCAAGGCGGCTTGATGTACGCGCCGCCTTTCCGTTAACAGATCTGGACGGTGACATGAACCAGGTGCAGATCTATATCACGGTTGCCGTATTCGCGGCCGTCATTCTACTGATCGCCTTCAACGTGATCGACATGGCTGTCGCGGCACTGACGGGCGCATGCATCCTGATCGCGCTCGGCATACTGGAAGAGCGGGACCTCGTGGAAGCGGCCCGCACGGCTGCCGGGCCGCTTGGCTTGCTGTTCGGCGGCATGGTCGTGGCACGCGTCCTCGCAACCACAGGCCTGTTCGACATCATCGGAGACGCCTATCTCCGCGCGACAGGCGGAAGCGGAACACGCTTTCTGCTGATGCTGATTGCGCTCGTCGCGCCAATATGCGCTGTATTGCCCAACGCCACGACGGTCATTCTTCTTGCGCCAATTATTGTTCGCGTGTGCATCGCGCTCGACGCTGACTACGTCAGGCCTATGGTGCTGACAGCGATCATCAGCAACTCGGCTGGATTGCTCACGATAGTGGGCGATCCAGCAACCTTCCTCGTAGGCAGCGCGATCGGAATGACCTTTGGAGAGTACCTGCGCCATGTGTCGCTCGGAGGGCTGATCGCGGTGCTTGTCATCGTGCCGCTTCTGCCCGTTCTGATGCGGGATCTGTGGGACCTGAAGCGCGCCTTGCCGCCGCGCGGCCCGGCGAAACGGATTGAACGGCCGGTGTATGCGACGCTCGCTGGCTCCGTACTCCTTTTCATGATCGTGTTATTCGTATTCGGTGAAAACTTGCCGACGCGTATCGTGCCTCCTGCCGTCGCGCTGATCGCAAGCGCCCTGGCGTTACTGGTGGGCTTTGCCGCCAAAGTCGAACCCACCGATAACGTGTTGCGCGACGTGGACTGGAAAACCCTGGTATTTCTTGCGAGCATTTTCTGTCTGGTACAAGCGATGGCGAAGACAGGACTGCTCCAGATCCTGGCACTCAAGCTCTATCAGGTATTTGGCGGGCAGTTGACGCTCGTTGCTCTGACGCTGCTCGCTGGAATTGGGCTGCTGTCGAGCCTGCTTGCCAATGTACCCGTCGCCGCCGCGTCGATCGTGATGGTCAAGGGTTATCTCGTGATGGCCGAGGTCGTGCCTGAAACCGCGCTTTCGGCGGGCTTTTCCCAATGGCCCCCCGTTTCCGTGCCGGTATTTATCGGCATGATGTTCGGCGCAACCCTCGGTGGCAATGCGACGCTCGTCGGCGCAGCGGCCAACATCGTTGCGGCGGGCATTTGCGCGCGTCAAGGAAGGCCCATCACGTTTGGCACATTCCTTCGGTACGGGTTGCCCATTACGCTGGCGCAGCTTGCCGTGTCCGCTTTGTACGTGCTCGCTTTGACCCGCTTCTTACGTTGAGTCGCTGCCGGAAGGGTCCGTCACGCTACGAACTAGCGCCGGCCGCCGCCGCGTGCGCCGCCTCCGCCGCCTCCGCCGCCGCCACGGGCTGCGCCGCTCCCACGGTTGAAGTTCGAAGACTGTGCGCTCGCTTGTCCGCGATTGAAGTCCCGCTGCGTCGTCGCCGCGCCCCCGCCGACACCCTGGAATGCCGAGTCGCGGCCGCCGCCCGCGTACCCGCCCGCGCCTCCGTGACCGGCTTGTGCGTTTGACGAGCCCACGCGGGTGGGCGTTTGCGCGCGATTGCCCGCGGTCGCACTTCGATTGGACGTCTGTGCGCGATTGCCGGCTGCGGCATTGCGGTTGGGCGACTCTGCGCGATTGTTGACGCCAGCAGTCCGGTTGGACGTCTGTGCCCGGTTGCCGGCTGTCGCACCTCGAGCCGATTTGTCGGACCGATTGTTGGCACCCGCGCTTCGGCCAGCGCGGTCGGCGGTACTCACGTTGTTCTGACGACCTGTTCGATTCCCGGCTTTCGCCCGATTGGCGACCCCCGCGCGCTCTGTGGCGCCGCCGGTGCGGCCGCGATAGTCGCGTCGCCCGTCGGCGCCCTGTGTACCGTTTGCGTACTTGTTGCGAGTCGCATTGTCACGATACGCGACGCCCTGACGATGCCCCGCATCGTGTTTCCATTTGCCACCCTCCACCTTGGTACGGTCGAAATTGCGGTCGATGTTGGTGGCCTTGTTCACGTTGATGTTGACGTCGCCGCCGCCCCAGTTGCAATTGCTGAAGATTGCGCCCGCTGCGGCGATGCCAAGTCCCCACGCGAACCCGGTCGCAAGCGCGGCGCCGGGGTAATAGGCGGGAGGCGGCGGCCAGTAGGTGGGCGGGTAGGCGGGTGCGCTCCAGCCGCCGTAGACGACGGTCGGGTTGTAGGCAGGCACGTAAACGACCTGGGGATTGGACGGCTCGATGCGCACGATGGTTTGCTGCGCGGGAGCGGGCTGGCCACCCGCACTCGGCGCTGGTGCTTCGACAATGACCTTCTGTTGTTCGTTAGACGCCAGATGCCCGGCCTTTTGCGCACGCATCCTCAATCGCTGCACAGCGTCAAGCACGTCCTTTTCATTTGCGAGGAACGCATCGCCAAGGCTTTGGGTCCAGTCGAGCTTGTCATTCATCGGTTCCAGCACCTGCGGAAAAGCCACCAGAGACTTCACGCTGACGTCCCACGGCTGGTCTTGCACTGCTTGCACGGCAGCTTCGCCCTTCAGGTCCTTGTGCGTTTTCACCCAGCGGGCAGCGCGCACGATCTCGAGCGGATACGTCGATGCCATCAGGACTTGCGATAGCAGCGAGTCGGGATAGAGCGCAATCGGTGCGACTAGCGCCTCGATTTCTTCCGGCGGAAATTGCCGGGCCTGAGGCTCGGGCGTCGAGGCCGGGAGTGGGACTGACGCTGGGGCCGCGACAGAGGCTGCGGCTGGCGCGGAAGCCGGCACAGAAGCGGGCGCCGAAGCTGGCTGGGTCTGAGCCTGCTGATCCTGTTGTTTCGATGGGCAGCCCGCCAACAGGACGACGAGGCTGGTGCTCAACAGTCGTGCAATCCTTATGGACATGGCCACCCCTGTTTCTTCGTCAGGCAGCGAAACGTTCCAGGGCGTCGACCGCACAAGGCCGCATGAGCAGGCGGATGAATTCGCTGATTGATAGATTGACGCGACGCTGCACTACGATTCGATGACTTATCACTCACTAGATTAGTACTCGACGCACGATCGGTACAGTTAGATGCAGTGTGATCGAATACTGCAAGTCAGAAAAATGACGGTTCGCACAAAGTACACCATCGGGAAGTTGGCGCGAGAGCGGCATTCAATTAGAGTCATCGAGAGGAGAAAAGCAATGCGGCGCGTCGACGCGACGAGCATAGTGTGCGCTGCCTTCGATCCCACATGAGTTCACGCAACCATCTTTACTGAAACAATCCGGCCAATGGATTCGCTTTTCGCATTGATCGTGATGCCTGTTTCGGGTAGTGAATGCCATGTTCATTTCGTTCGTCCGTGGGAATCCGGAATCTGGCAGCGATGTCCATCGCGCGCACAGGGTTACCACCATGCGGACGGGAATTCGCAGTGGCTCTGCGAAGCGTTTGACAAGACAAAGGCGTCCTCGTCGTAACGGGTTGTTCCGGGCAACGTGGGTTGCAGCGATTTTTTCGGCTATCGTCTTCACGTCGGTTGATGCGCGCGCGGGTGATGAAACCCTCAGTTTCACGGACCCGGATGACGGGCAATTCGACGTAAGCGACTTCCTGCTCAAACACAAAGGCGCGTTACCCGTACCCATCCTGATCACCGAGCCCGCTGTCGGCTACGGCCTTGGACTCGGACTATTGTTCTTTTCCGATCCGGCCTCTGACGCCGGGGCGGGTCCTCCCCGCGATAGCAAGGAGCGCGTGCCGCCGAACGTCACGGCACTGGGCGGCCTGTACACCCAGAACGGTACATGGGCCGCCGCCGCGGGCCACTTCCACACCTGGGACGATGACAGATACCGATATCTTGGTGCGATTGCCAAAGTAGACGCACATCTGGACTACTTTGGCCTTTCCAGTCAGCCGAGATCCTATACGCTCCAGGGTGTTGCATTGATCCAGCAAATGCTGATGCGTATCGGCAACAGCCGCTGGTATGCGGGTTTGCGCTATATCTTTTTCGATTCGTCGTCCACGTTCGGTTCTGGCGAAGCACCGGGAGAACTGGGCAGCGTGCAAAAAGATCAGCGCATCAGCGCCGGCAGTATCGTGGTAATGCCGTTCAGTTAATGTCCTTGTTGAGGTATCGAACGGTGTAACGTTTAGGGCGGGATTTGACGACCCGGTCGCATGCGCGGCCGGGTCGTTTGTCATTGGGAAGAGACTTGAGCCGTTCGCGCAGACGCTGAAGGCATGAGGGCAATTTTGCATAGGCCGGCGTGAGGGCAGCCCACATCATCTCGTGCTGGATCGTATGGAGGGCTCGCACGAAGCTGATATCGGTCGGCGCGAGTTTCGCTTCCCATGCGGCGCAGGCGATCTCGCGGCGAATCAGGTTGTAGGCGATCAACGCGCCCCATATCTCCTGATACACCCCTTCGACGGTGCGGCTGCGCAAGGTCAACTCCGAACCCAGCATCGATTGCTTGAGTTCCCCGTAACTGGTTTCGATCTGCCAGCGGCGCTGGTAGCAGGCAACGATATCGGCAGGTTTGAAGCGTCGGCGATCCCCCAGCGAAGTCAGCAGCACGCGTTCGCGTCCGCGCGCGTCGATGGTCCGGATCGCCCGCGCATTCCAGAATTCGGGCAAAGTCGGACACTTCTTGCGTGCCTGCTGCGAGACGCGCATACGCACCGTCGCATCGTCAGCGGTACCGGAGATCACTTCCCAGCAGGTATTCGCTTTGGCTGGAATCAGGAAGTGGCGATTGCGCGCGTTCATCGTCAGGCCACACAGGATTTCTGCAGCCAGAAAGCCCTTGTCGAACACCGTCAGCGAGTCTTCCGGGATCTGCGGCAGCAGGCTTTTGGCGTACACCATTTCGTTGGTGTCGTAGCGACCGAAATTGATATCGGCGACCAGATGTGTCGGAATCGCGGTGAGCGTCACTGCGCGCACCTGCGGATAACTGGCCACCTTGCCACTGGCATAACCCTGCGCGCCAAAGTGCTCACGGTTGGCCGGGCTGTCGGGCGTGCGCAGCGTGGTGCCGTCCATCGCCCACAGACTCAACCCCTTGAACGCATGGTGAGCCGCGTCCTGAGTCGTCCACGCCCGTGCTGTCTGCTCAAACAGCCACGCCATCGGTGCCTCGCCGATGCGTTGGCGTGCCTGCGCCGCCGCGCTCTTGCTGACAAACGGCGCGGCCTCGTTGGGCAAGGCCAGATCGAGACCGTCGAGCACCTCGCTGATCGACCAGTGACGGTACATTGCCAGTGCGATCACCAGCCAGACCACCTGCTCAGCAGGCAAGCGCCGGCGCCGGATACTCGCTGCGCCCGTGGCCTGCACCGCGCGCTCGATCCACTCGTAGGGCAGATGCTCAGCCAGCCGGCTCAGGTCGGCCGGCTGTCGCGCTTCGAGCAGGAAGGTCAGGTGACTGGAGAGCATCGCGCCGAAAAGTTAACAGCTCGGCGCCGCGTTTACAACACCTTCCCGCATCAAAAGCAAAAATGCCGTTCAGTGCTTAACTGAACGGCATTAGGCAGTATCGTGGTGGACTATGATTCCCGAGACAATATTTTCTACCCGGGCGAAGGCAGTTTCCTCGAGATCGAGGCGCAGGCTGCCAGGACGGCTTTCGGCGGCACGCAAAACTACGATATCTACGCTGCGCGCGGCTACACATGGCAACCGTTGACGCATACGCTGATACTTGGCCTGCGCGTGGACAGCCGATTTTCCAGCGGTGACATTCCGTTTTACGCACAACCGTATGTCGATCTGCGTGGCGTTCAGAAGGGCCGGTACCAGGACAGAAATGCCGTGACGGCCGAAATTGAACTGAGATGGGATCTCGTTCCCCGGTGGTCATTGCTCGGCTTTACAGGCGTGGGGAAGGCATATGGACGATGGCACAGCTTTTCTGAATCGCAGAATGTACAGAGCGTCGGCGCGGGCGTGCGCTATCTGATCGCACGCAAGCTCGGCCTCGCGGTAGGCATCGACGTAGCACATAGCAAGGATCAGAACGCGTTCTACATACAGGTCGGCAGCGCGTGGCGGTGACTGAATCGATGTGCCTGCCCATCACAGGATGAGACGGATGAAGACGATGCGTGGCGAGATTCTCGGTGCGGTCGCTTTATGCGCTGCGATTCGGAGTGTAGAAGCCAGCCCCATTGACTTGTCGAACGCTTTGCCGAATTTTATCGGAGGCGGTATCGGGTCGACGACGGAGTATGCGGGTGGCAAGGACCGGATAGTCGGTGTCGTGCCGGGCATGCGCTATGTGACCAGTGGTGGTCACTTGCTGGAATGGTATGGAACCTACGCACAATATAACTTCGGCGACCTGGCGGGCTTCCAGTGGGGCCCTGCCTTGGCGTTGCGACTGGGCCGGCGAAACGTCGACGACCCCGTGGTCTCGCAGGTTCACAGCGTGGACACGACGCTGGAAGGCGGCGGCTTCGTCGGATACGAATACAGTCACGTTGGCGATATCCCGTATCGCCTGCGTGGAGAGGTCACGGTAGTCACGAATGCAGATGCGGTCTATTCAGGCGCGCGCATCTCGCTGAACACCAGCGCGTGGTTCCCGATCCATCACCGGATGTTCGTCGGAGGCGGACTGGGGGCAACCTGGGTGAGTGCAGGCTTCAACGAAACCTATTACGGCATCACGGCAGAGGACGCCGCCAGAAGCGGACTGCCCATGTATACGCCGGGTGGAGGACTGAATCAGGTGACCGGCTGGCTTGCCGCGATCTATCAGATCAATCCGAGCTGGTATGCAGGCGCGATGATTTACTACCAGCGCATCAGCGGGGACGCAGCCGGTAGCCCGATCGTCACGCAGCGGGGTACGCGGAACCAGCTCACCTATGGAGTCGGCATTGCTTACGCCTTTCGCTAATGTTTTGCCCGCATCGGTTGGCAGCATCCGTTGGCCGGATCCCATGTCGACAGATTGACGAAGCGGATTTGAACAACCACGATATAAAGAATGAGCCGCGGCTTCAGCAACCCGGCATGTTTCCAGAGCCGCGCACGGCCGCCGGGCGATAGCCTGGCCGTGCCGCGTCAACGGGCGGAGACTGGTCGCCACTAAAGGAAAGCAACCTGACGCGTCAATTGACAGGGGGGCTTGATGCGGTTTCGCACCATTGAGTCAGCTTGCAGTCTCGAAGACGATCGCCAAGGCACACTGGAGACGGCCATCTTCCGCCGGCCGCGGCCGCGTTGCACGTTATTCCCGGCGATGTGCGCGGGCCTGATCGTCGCCTTGCTGTCGCTTCCGGCACACGCCCAGCAAACATCGGGTCAACAACTGTCGAACCGCACCGTTATCGGCGGCAATGTGAAACAGCACGCCGATGCGGTGCTCGCTGTGATGAGCTACACGACGGTCCCCGATGTCACGACCAGTTCGCTTTCGATCAACAATGGCACTTCCGGAAATCCTGGCTTCGGTCAGTCGCAACTGGGGGGCGGGTTTACGATCAGCAAGTCCTTCCCGTTGTATGTAGAGGGCACGCTCGCCTATAGCCGCTACGACCCGACGTTCGTCGCCACGGACGGTGCCCAGCAGCGTGCATTGCCAACCCGATGGAACACTTTCAGCAGCACAGTCGGTATCGGCTGGGATTTCCGGATCACCGATGAACTCGTATTCCGTCCGATTCTCAATGGTACGATTGGACGCGTATCGAGCGATCTGAAACTCGGGCAGTCGGTCGTCAACCATGTGACAGACAGCAACCTCCAGTTCCTGGAGAATGGATCGCTGGATGCATATGGCTATGGCGGCTCGCTCGTGCTCGACTACGAACACTACCGCGCAAACTATGAGATCGACGCTGAATTGCGCGCGACCGATATCTACCTGCGCAGCTTCGGTAGCTCGTCGGAGGCCGTTCAGGGTTCGGCCATGGCGCAGCAAGTGAGCCTGTGGACGCGCTGGCGTGCGCCGACAGGCTGGCACGCACTCGACCGGCCCATCCGCTATGTGCTGGAACTGGCCTACTCGCATTACTTCGGCGACAGCGCCGGGGTGCTCGGTTTCAACGATCTCACGTCGTTGGGCGTTGGACTCGAACTCGACAGCAGCAAATATCCGATCGTCATCACCCGCACACGAGCCCTCGTGAGATATGTTTTTGGGCACAACGTGCATGGCGTGTCGTTCGGATTTGCCGTGAGCTTTTAAGTGCATCGGCGCAACCCTCATCTGAGCTTTCAGTGGCGTGCAAACCACGTCACCGGCATCAAGGAATCGGGCGAGGCTGTCAGCGACCGACGCACGGAATGAGACTAAAGTCCAATAACGCCCTTGGGATAGAGCGCCTAGATTGAATAAGTCTCCAGGCCACCATACCCTCAAAAGGAGGACCGTCCGGAAGCGTTCTCGATGAACCCATTCACGCGGCGTCAGTTCATTCGTGTTCAGCACTTCGCCAGCGAACGCACGCGCGTATCGGTTCGCGTAGGCGCGTCAAGCGCTGGCGCGGGGAGGGGTGTGCCATCCTTCCGCACGTGGCCAGCGGTAGCCTGCTTCCTGATCGCGCTTGGCGCTTGCATCATTCCGGCCGATGCCGCGCCTCTGCCCGCCGCGCTGCAAAGTATCGTCAACACCGCGACGGGAGCCGCATCGCCAGTCCCGGCATCGCAACCCGCATCTGCATCTTCCCCTGCCAGCGAGGCTGAGCTTGCGCGCTCGCTGGACACCTTGATCGATACGCTCGACAACGACACACAACGCAATGCGCTCGTTACCCAGCTAAAAGGGCTACGAGACGCCAGCCAGCATGGTGCGCCCGCAGCGCCTGCATCTGCTAAAGGCGATCTGCTCGGCGCGATCGCGTCCGGCCTCGCATCCGTCGAGACGAATCTGAACGAAGGTCGCACACCGCTGCGTTTCTGGGCGACCCGTTTCAGCGGGGCAGCCAGCGAACTACGAACGATTCTCGCAGGTTCACGTGGGGAATCATTCGGCAAACTTCTGATCGGCATGGCTGTGACGCTTGCGGGATGGGGCGGTTGCGCAGGCTTGCTGATCTATTTGCAGCGACGCATCGGTGCGCGTTATGGCTGGCATGTCGCACTCGCGCCGAATCCGACGTCGCTCGACATGCTGGGCTTCGGTTTGCGGCAGACCGGACCCTGGATCGTCGCGTTCGTGGCAGTGCTGCTGTTCGTGCAGGCAATGCCCGATGCGCTCGGCCGAACCCTTGGGCTTGTGATTGCCTATGCGATCGTCGTGGGATCGATCTTCTCGGCGATCTGCATGATCGTGTTCTCCGTGTTCGGTACGGCACATCGGCGCGTCGCCGTCCAGCAGTTGCTTGCGCGGGGTCTTTGGCCGCTCTTTGCAATCGGAGCATGTGGCGCGCTTGGCGACGCAACGGCCAATCCGGAGGTGATACGCCTGCTCGGCGTGAATTTAGCCGGGCTCGTGTCGAGCTTCGCCAATATGGTGGCGGCCATTTTGATCGGTTACTTTGCGCTCGCTTACCGGCGGCCCGTCACGCACCTGATAAGCAACCGCGCCTATTCGCGCAGGCGCGATCACAAGTTCGCCACGGAAGCGCTCGATATTCTCGCGTCACTGTGGCATATCCCGATCCTGCTGATCGCGATCGCATCCGTCGTCGCGATCATTGACGGGCGCGGTGAGGAGGGGAACGTCCTGCAACCGTCTCTTCTCAGCGCACTGTTTCTTGTTCTCACGCTGTTCGTGTCTGCGTTGCTGCTGCATCTGACGCGTCGTAAGGACTCGCGCGTGCAGCGCCGGGCGCCGCACCTGATGCGACTGTTGCGCTTCGCCACCATGTTGTTCCTTCTCGCGATATGGCTCGCGTATATCCGCTTTGAACTGGTGCTGTGGAGTGGTCCGATCGCCCGGTTGATCAGACACAATGCAATGACGCCTGGCTTCAGACATGCGCTAGTCGCCGTTATCGCAACGGTTTTTGGCGCCTGGTTCATGTGGATTCTCATCGATACCGTCATCCTCGAAACATTGGGCCCGAGCAATTCACGCAACAAGACACTCGATCCGGGCGTGCGAGCACGCACGATGTTGCCGTTGGTGCGCAACGCGATTTTCGTGACGGTTGTGAGCCTGGCAGCCATCATCGGCGCCGCGAGTCTTGGGATCAATCTGACACCTCTGCTGGCAGGCGCGGGAGTGATCGGTCTTGCAGTGGGCTTCGGTGCGAAGTCCCTGGTCACGGATCTGATTACGGGACTGTTCATCATTGTCGAGGAGACAATCTCGGTAGGTGACTGGATCGAGGTCGACGGTGGCCACGCCGGCACCGTAATGGATCTGACTATCCGCACGGTGCGGCTGCGCGACGGACAAGGCGCGGTTCACACGATCCCGTTCTCGCAGATCAAGATCGTCAAGAATCTTTCGCGCGACTTCGCCAACGCTGTATTCGAAGTAAGACTGCCATTCTCAGCCGACATAGAAGAAGTCACTCGGATGATCGTGCAAGTCGGGGCCGACCTGACCGAAGATTCTCGCTTTCGCGACGAGATTCTCGCTCCCATCGAAGTGTGGGGGCTCGACCGGTTTGATGCCAACTGGATCGTGGTAAAAGGGCAGATCAAGACGCGGCCGCTACAGCAATGGAGCGTGGCGCGTGCTTTCAATGCACGGCTGAAGCTCGTGATGGACAGGGCCGGTATCGAGATCCCGGTGCCGCAGATGCAGCTGCACGCATCACCGAGGGAGCGCAACCTGTGATCACGCCCGACGACAGCGTTGCATAGCGGAACGTGCGCGAACCGCAGCCGGCATCGAAAGCGGCGGCGTAGGCGTGTATATATACCGCCGCCGCTTTCTGCGAAACGCGCCTACGACGGAATGATCCGTTTCCGCTTCAACCTGTCGAACAATGCAAAGAACGCATCCGGTGTGCTCTGGTAATCGAGGAACCCGGCTTTACGGCTTTTGCTCATGTCCGTCAAAACTTCCATCGGACGTCCGAGGTCGGCGTCCGTATGCCACCACGACACGAGCCTGTCGATGGCTGCTTCCTTCAATTGATAGCGGCTCGCGATTTCCGCCCATTGCCTGCTCGCCTCCTGCATGCGATGTTCGAGCGGACGAGTCTCACCATCGAAAGGTGCAGGCTCGATGCCGAAGTATTGCGCCAACTGCGACCACATCCATTTCCACCGGAACACGTCGCCATTGACGACGTTGAAGTCTTCGTTGCGCGCGCCAGGCGACGTGGATGCCCACTCGAGATGCCGCGCGAGCAGGCGCGCGTCGGTCATATCCGTGAGACTGTTCCATTGCGCGGGCGAACCGGGAAACACGAACGGCTGCCCCGTTTCCTTGCACAACGTCGCGTACACGGCGAGCGTGACGCCCATATTCATCGCGTTGCCGAGCGCGAAGCCGATAATCGTATGCGGCCTATGCACGCTCCAGCCGAAGCCATATTGACGCGCTGCTTCGAACAGCCGGTCTTCCTGCTCGTAGTAGAAATTGTCGACGGGCTGCCGGCCCTGTTCCTCGCGAAACGGCGTGAGCGGGACACTGCCCTGCGCATACGCTTCGAAAGGCCCGAGGTAATGCTTGAGCCCGGTGACCAGCGCGGCATGCTCGAGCTTGCCGGAAGGGCCGAGCGCGTCCAGCACGTGACGGACCATTGCGCCGTTCACCTTGATGTTCTCGCGCTCGGTTGCCTGTCGCGACCACGCGGTAAAGAAGACGTCGGTGAACTGCCGCCCTTGCAGCGCGTCGGCAACGGATCTCGCGGAAGTCAGATCGGCTGTGACGGATTCGATGCCGTCGGGCGCCTTCGTGCGGCCGCGCGAGAGCCCCGTCACGTTCCAGCCTCCGCATGCGAGTAGATGTTGCGCGAGATTGCCGCCGACGATGCCCGTCGCCCCAATGATGAGTGCCCGTTTGTCCATGTAGAGTAAAAGAATCGAAAAGTAGCTGTGGTTGCAGGAAGAATCTGCGGATGCACGCTTCGTTAAAGGAAGCGCCTACACGCTTTCGAACGTCCGCCTGTCAGGCCGTATGCCATCGAAAGCACATGCCAGCAAGCGATGTACCGCTTCATAAGAGAGCGGCCGAGGGTTGTAATAGGGCGCCTGCATTGCGGCCGTGGCCGCCGCGTGAATATCGGATGACCGAAGGCCCAGCGCTTCGAGAGACGCTGGCGCATGAAGCGAGCGGCCAAGGTCGTGCAGCGCGGCCGCGGGTTCTTGCGTGTCCAGCGCCTTGCACAGACGTTCGTGCGCCGCTGGCGCGGCAGGCAGATTGAACGCCATCGAGTAAGGCAGCATCACCGCATGGGTTTCTGCGTGCGGCAGATTGAACATACCGCCGAGCGTGTGGCACAGCTTGTGATGCAATGCCATGCCGACGCTGCCCAGCACAGTCCCGCACAGCCATGCGCCGTACTGGGCGGCTTCGCGCGCCGCGATATCGTCCGGCTTTTCGACGATGCGCGGCAACGCGCGCGCGAGGCTGCGGATGCCTTCTTCCGCAAACAGCGACATCACGGGATTGGCGTCCTGCGCATAGAGGCCTTCGGCGGCATGCGCGATCGCGTTGAGGCCACTCGTCGCCGACAGCGCCGCCGGCAAGGTCAGTGTGAGGCACGCGTCGTAGATCACGGTGCGCGGCAGCACGCGATAGCTCTTGCCCGTCTTTTTCTCGCTGGCCGACGTCATGCCGTAGATAGGCGTGACTTCGGAGCCGGCATACGTGGTCGGAATGGCGAGGATCGGCAACGAGGTTTCGAGCGCGATGGCTTTCGCGAGTCCGAGTGTCGACCCGCCGCCCGCTGCGACCAGTCCATCCGCGCCCGCCGCGAGCGCCGCCGCGACCCCCTCCTGCGCGGTTTCGACAGGCACGTGCATGACGGCCCGATCGAACACGTCCGCGCAGTGCTCGCCCGCGAGCTTGCGCACGCGGTCGGCGAGAAAGCGCTGCTCCGGCGTGCAGAGTACGAGCGCGCGCCGGATGCACAGTTCGTCCAGTTCGTCGGCGAGGCGCTCGATCGCTCCCGAGCCGAACACGATGCGGCCGGGCCGGCCAGTGTAGGTGAAGGCAATCATGAGGGTCGGCTCAGAACGAAGTCGAATACGAGCGTGCTGAATGGCGTCGCCGCCACCGTGCCGTCGGGCGCCGTGCCGCTCTCGTGGCGAATCCACGGCGCGATCAGCGACGAGCGCACACCGAACACGGCATCCGAGTCCAGGTAGCGATCGCCTTCGCGGAAGACATGCGTGACGAGCCGTTCGTAGCCGGGCGCCGTAATCATGAAATGCAGATGCGCAGGCCGCCACGGATGACGTCCCAGCGCTTCGAGCATGCGACCCACGGGACCATCGTGCGGAATGGGATACGGCTCGGCCACGATCGAGCGAAAGTGATAGCGACCATCGGGAAGGCTGTGCAGCACGCCTCTTGCGCGATGCGTGTCGGCGTTGCTGGTCTGGACGTCGTAGAAACCTTCGGCGTCTGCCTGCCAGACTTCGATACGCGCGCCGCTCACCGGCTCGCCGTCCGGGCCGCGCACCACGCCCGACACGAAGCACGGTTCGCCGCGCGCGCCATTGGCGACGTCGTCGCCGTTACGATACTCGGGCGCGTTGTCGACGAAGAAGGGACCGAAGACCGTCGCTTCCGTACATCCGCTGGGCTTGCGATGCGCCATTGCCGTCACGAGCATCGAAAGGCCCAGCGTATCCGACAGCAGAATGAATTCCTGGCGGCGGTCGTCGGTGATATGGCCGACGTCGGTGAGAAAGCGGATACCGGCTGCCCATTCGCGCTCGGTCAGGCCGACTTCGCGCGCAAACGCGTGCAGATGCCGCACGAGACTCGTGACGATCGTCTTGAGCCGCTCATCGGGTGCGCGTTCGTGGCGTGCAAGCACGGCATCCGTGATGGTGTTCTCGTCGAGGTTTCGCATGAATCGATTCCGTTGGTCTGACTAGCGGTTGTCGACGCGCTTGAGGAACGGTCGGATATCGACGGTGCGCCAGATTCCCGCCTTGTTGAACGGGTCGTTGCTGTTGAAGCGCATCACATCGCCGATCTCATCCGCTTCGTAAAGAAAGAAACTGCCGATCATCGTTTCCTGATCGCCTGCCAGCAGCGGGCCCGACATGACCATCTTGACGGGCGAGGTGGCCAGATAAGCCTTGTGTTCTTCGTAATGGGCAAGACGGCGTTCGACCATGTTGTCGTGGTCGAGGCAATAGACGGTGTAGTGCATCGCGACTCCTGAATGAGGTGAGAAAAGAATTCAGCGGGAAAGGCCGGCTTGCGCTTCGACGGCGCGCACGATGGAGAAGAAGTCCAGGTCCGCGCCATCGCCCTGAGCGTAACGCGCGAACTGCTCGCGCACGAGCGTCGCGGCTGTCATCGGTACGCCGGCTTCGACGCCCGCATCGACCACGAGCGACATGTCCTTGAGCATTTGCCGCGACGAGAAGGCAGGGGAGAAGTCCCGCTTCTTCAGCGGATCGAGTTTGTATTTGACAAGGGGCGACGCGGCGACGCTGTCGCCGATAACATCCAGCATCTCGGCCCAGTCGAGGCCGCCCTTCGTGCCGAGCGTCAACGCTTCGGCAAGCAGCACGGCCGTCGAGCCGACGAGGTGATTGATGGCGAGCTTCAGATAGCGTGCCTGCTGATCCTCGCCAACATAGTACTGGCGCGTCGACATGGCCTGGAAGACGGGCAATGCGCGGCCGTACGCGTCTTTCGGGCCTGATGCGAACACGGTCAACTGGGCCTTGTCGGCAAGGACCGTGCTGCCCGAAACGGGTGCGCAGATGTAGCCGGTTCCGCGCTTGCGCGCCGCGTCGCGAACCTCGCCCGACGCCGTGGGCGATACCGTGCTCATGTCGATATAGACGGCACCGTTGTTCGCATTTTCGATCACGCCATGTGTGCCGAGCGCGACCTTACGCAGTACGGCGTCGTCCGGGATGATCGAGAAGACGAGAGGCGCCGAACGCGCGACGCTGTTGACATCTTCAGCGCGGCGCGCGCCGAGTTGAACGGCCTCGTCGACGCGTTCTGCGGCGACGTCATACACGGTTACGTCGAATCCTGCGGCGAGCAGATTGCGCACGATGGGTGTGCCCATCTTGCCGAGCCCGATCCAGCCTATCTGTTGTGCGTGGTGTTTCTCTTGCGTGTGCGGCATGTCGTCACCGTGTCTGGGGATTGATGAGAATCTTCATCTTGTCGCTGCCTTTGTCGCTCAGGATGTCGAAGCCTTTTTCGACGACATCATCGGCATCGATCAGATCGTGGATGAGCTTTTCAACGGGGAATTTGCCGTTCGCGATCATGCCGATGATGCGCGGCCAGATCGTGACGGGGTAACACCACGTTCCTTCTATCCGAATATCCTTCAGCGACCATTTCATCGGATCGACACTCGCTGTGCCGACATGCAGGCCCGCCTGAACGACGGCGCCCGCCGAACGCACGGCATCGACGCAGGCGTTCAGCGCATGCTGGTTGCCCGCACATTCGATCGCCACGTCGACGCCCACGCCTTCCGTCAGATCGCGAATCTTTTGCGGAAGCTCGCCATCGGATGGATCGAAGATGTCGGTCGTGACGCCGAAGCCGGCCATCTTCGCGGCGCGCGCCGCGTTGGGTTCACTGACGAAGATCTTCGTGGCGCCCGCTGCATGACAGGCGAGCGCAGCGAGCACGCCGATCGGGCCTGCGCCAGTAATCAGCACCGTCGAACCGACCGTGACGCCGCCCCGGTCCACTGCATACAGTGCAACGGCAGCGGGTTCGATCAACGCTCCCTGCTTGTCACTGACGCTGTCGGGCAGGCGGTTCGCGTGATAGTCGTTGAGCACCGTGTATTCGGCCATGCCGCCGCCGTCCCAGCTCAGCCCGACGCAGCCCATCTTCGTGCACAGATGGCGCATGCCGCGCGCGCAGTAATAGCACTGACCGCACGACGCGAGCGGCATCACCGAGATGCGGTCGCCGCGTTGCACGTTCTTCACGTCCTTGCCGACTTCGACGACCTCCGCGCTGAATTCATGGCCCAGAACCTGAGGCGCTTTTGCGCCCGTCAATGCATGCGGCTCGGTCGGCACGACGATGGGACCCGCCTGATACTCATGCAGATCGGTGCCGCAGATGCCGCACCACAGCGGCTTGACGATCATCTGGTTCGCGCCCATGCCCGTCGGGTCCGGTACGTTTTCGACCCGGATATCGTGCGCACAATGAAAACGCACTGCTCTCATATTCGACTCCTTGGTTAGTCGGGCCATTTCCAATGGCCTCGTGTGGATCTGGAAATTCAGCGCTGCCGGCGGCTCACGTAGCACGCGGATGCGCCGATGATGATCACGCCCTTGACGATGATCTGCGCCTGCACGGGCATGCCGATCAGCAGCACGATGTTGAAGACGATGACGAGAATTGCTGCGCCCGCAAGTCCGCCCAGCAGCGAGCCGCGGCCGCCGGAGAGCGCGAGGCCGCCCATCACTGCGGCGACGATCGAATCGAGTTCGAAGCCGCGCCCCACCCAGTTGTCGACGATGCCGACATAGCCCGACAGGATCAGTCCCGCCAGCCCGGCAAGCAGCGCGCTGATCACGTAGCAGGCGATGCGCACGGTGTCGGGACTCACGCCGACCAGTCTCGCGGCGACGGCGTTGCCGCCCACCATGTACACGCGTCGCCCGAAGGTGGACAAATGCAGCAGCGTGCCGAATACGATCGCGCACGCGATCAGCAACAGCACGTTGACGGGCACGGCCGCGATCGAGCCTGTTCCCAGCACGTGAAAGAGCGGTGGCACGTTGCCTGACGGCGCGCCTTGCGTGTAGGCGAAGCGCAGACCGTCGAGCATGACGGCTGTGGCGAAGGTCGCGAGAAACGGCGACACCTGACGCTTCGTGACGAGCAGACCATTGAGCAGCCCTGCGCCGATGCACAGCAGGAGCGTGACGCCGAAGATGGCAGGGGCTGAATGGTTCGTGTCGTCGAACGCGGTGGCGATCACGGCCGCCGTCGCCATCACGGAGGCAACCGACAGATCGAGTCCGCCGACGAGAATGACGAACACCTGGCCAATCACGACGATGCCGAGCGGCGCGAACTGCACCAGCATGTTGACGACGTTGTCGGCGCGAAGGAAAGCAGGCGACCATGCGCCCGAAAGCGCAATCAGCGCCACGAGAAACAGATAGATGCCATAGCGTCGCGCGACACCGAGTGACAGCGTGCGCGCCGGTGTGGCGTCGCTGCGCGGAGCAACCGAGTTCATGCGAGCCTCCGTTTCTGCTGGACGTTGACGCAGACGGCCGCGATGATCGCGATACCCTGCACGATGAGCTGATACTGCGACGGCACGCCAGCGAAGTTGATCAGGTTGTTGAGCATGCTGAGCAGATACACGCCGAGCAGCGTGCCGATGACGCCGCCACGCCCTCCGCTCAGAATCGTGCCGCCGACGACAACGGGCGTAATCGACGCAAGCGTGTAGTTGGCGCCGAGATAAGGTTGGCCCGAGCCGAACTGGGCAGCGAGATAGATGCCCGTCAGGCCTGCGCAGAGTGACGAGAACGTGTAGACGAACAGAATGACGCGTTTGCGCGGAATGCCCGATAGCGTCGCCGCGTTGTCGTCGTCGCCGACGAGGTAGACGTATCGGCCGAGGCGCGTATTGCGCATGAAATACGACACGCAGCCATAGAGAAGCAGCACGACGGTGGCGGTGACGGGCACGTTAGCGTATCGGCCGTAGGCCAGCGCGTCGAAGCCGTCCGGCACGCTGCCCACGGGGCCGTTCGCGTAGTACAGGATGCCGCCTTGCAGCACGGCACCCATACCCAGCGTCACGATCAGCGGATGCACGCGCAGCCAGAGCACGAGCAGACCATTGGCCAGTCCCACGAGAACGGACAGCGCAATCGCGACCGAAATCGCCACGCCCCATCCGCCTTGTGTGGCATCCGACAAACCCGAGGTGAGCGTCGCCGCGACGCTGATCAGCGAGCCGACGGACAGATCGATGCCGCCCGTTAGAACGGCGAGTGTCTGCCCGAGCGCGACGAGCGCGAGTCCCGTCGACTGCTGATGGACGTTCAGCAGATTGGACAGGGTCGAGAAGCGGTCGTTGACGCTGGCCCCCGCGATGAACAGCACCGCGATCAGGCCCGCAACGATATATACGGCCGCGTTCGGTGCGACGCGACGCCTAATGAGCGAACGCATGAGCGCCTCCCGTCTGCGCGAATTGCGCGCCACCCGTCGCGAGCGCCATGATGTCGTGCTCGGTCATCTGCTCGCCGCTGACTTCGCCCGCAATTCGCCCCTCGCGCATCACCAGGACGCGGTCGGACATGCCGATCACTTCCTGCAACTCGGAACTGATCATCAGGATGCCGAGTCCGCGATTCGTCAGTTCCCGCATCAGACGATAGATTTCCGCCTTCGCACCGATGTCGACGCCGCGTGTCGGTTCGTCGAGAATCAGTACACTGGTGCACACGCGTACCCATCGGCTGATGAGCACCTTCTGCTGGTTGCCGCCTGACAGCGTCGCGACGCTGCCCGCAGGCCGCGCGCCCGCGATGCCGTATTCGCGGATTGCATCCGCGCCTGCTGTACGTTCTTCCCTTGCTCGCAGCAATCCAAAACGGGACACACGCCGGAGGGTTGTCGCGGTGACGTTCTGCGCGACGTTCAGGTACATCAGCAAGCCTTCGGATTTGCGGTCTTCCGTGACGAAGCCGAGACCGAGGCGGATCGCCGTTGCAGGCGTCATGCGCGCGTGGCGCGCGCCGCGCACTTCGATTGTGCCGCGCGCGGGCAGGGCGCCGAACACGCCCGACGCGAGTTCGGTGCGGCCTGAGCCGACCATGCCGGCGAGTCCGACGATTTCGCCGGCGCGTACGGACAGCGAAGCATCGAATACGCGATTGCCGACCTGCAGACCTCCGACATTCATCAGCACCGTGCCGCCCGGCTCCAGCGTGGGCTTTGGCGGATAGATATCCTTCATTTCGCGGCCGACCATCATCCGCACGAGATCGGCGCGCGTCGTTTCCGACACGGCCTGTGTGCCGATCTTGCGGCCGTCCTTCATGACGGTCACGCGGTCGCACAGTTCGAAGATTTCATCCAGCCGGTGCGAGATATAGACAATCGCGACGCCGCGCTCGCGCAGTACGCGCAGCCGTTCGAACAATAGCTGAACCTCCTTGCCGGCGATGACTGCTGTCGGTTCGTCGAGTATCAGGACGCGTATCTCGCTTGCCATCGCCTTCGCAATCTCGACCATCTGCTGGCTGGCGACAGAGAGCGCGCCGACACGCTCGCGCGGATCGAGTTGCACGCCGAGTTCGTGCAGCAATGTGGCGGCGCGTTCGTTCATCGCGCGATGGTCGATCGTGCCCAGCCGCGTGCGGGGCTCGATTCCGGCGAAGATGTTTTGCGCCACGCTCGATTGCGGAAACAGCACGAGTTCCTGATAGATGATGTGAACGCCGTGCGCCTTTGCGTCGGCGGGAGACTTCCACGTAATAGGCTGACCGTCGAAGCGCAATGCGCCTTCGTCGGGTACGTAGGCGCCCGCGAGCACTTTCATCAGCGTCGATTTGCCCGCGCCGTTTTCGCCGACCAGCGCGTGAATTTCGCCGCCGCGCACGCCGAAGCTCACGGCGTCGAGACTCTTGACGCCAGGGAACTGCTTGGTGATGCCGCTGACTTCGATGACGTCGGACGGCGGCGCGACGCTATCACCTGACAAACCTGATGCATGCGCGTTCATTTCTCACCCGGCAGCTTGATCTTGAACGTCGACGGGTTGTAGTCCGCTCCCATGCCGCCGTCGATGATTTTGTCGGGCGGGCCCTTCGCATCGACCACCTGATCGATGTACTGGTCAGGATGCGGCACCGATGCCGTCTCGTCGCCACGCGTCAGCGCGATCTGTGGGCTGATCTCGTAGATCTTCGGCAACGGTTGACCTTGCAGCACCTTGAGCGCGACATCGAGCGACGTGCCGCCCATCGAAGGCGGATAGCCGATTTCGAGCATCGGAATCTTGTACTTCAACGCGAGTTGCAACGGGCCGTTGAGGTCGGCTGTCGTGTGCGGCGGAATTTCGCCGGGCTTGAAACCGGCTGCAAGGAATGCTTCGATCGAGCCCGCGACGGGCAAGCCGTGCGCGCACCATACGGCGTTGATGGTGTGCCCGTACTTCGCGATCATGGCCTGCATCTGCTGCTTGGCCTTCACGGGGCTCCAGTCGGAGTAGACCGTGTCGAGCACCTTGATGCCGGGGTATTGCGAGAACACTTCATGCGCGGCGGCTTCACGGTCGGCGCTGACGCTGGAGCCTGCCTGGCCTGCCAGCATGATGACGTTGCCCTTGCCGTGCAGCTTCTCGACGATCCATTGCGCCCACACGCGGCCCATCATCGCATCCGAACCCGTCACGAACGAAACAAAGTTGTCCGATGAAATGCGCCGGTCGACCATCACGACGGGGATGCCCTGTTTCATCGCCCGCGTGACGACGGGATCGAGCGCCTTCTGCGTGTTGGCGCTGACGATCAGCAGATCCACACCGCGCGAGATCAGGTCCTGAATGTCGGCGGCCTGTTTCGCGTCGTCCATGTTCCCGTTCGTAATCAGCAACTGCTTGATGAGGTCGGGATGCTCGGACGCGGCCTTCATCAGCGAGTGTTGCATCACGACGCGCCAGCTGTCGCCGAGTCCCGCATTCGAAAAGCCGATCACGTAGGGCGGTTTCTTCTTGAACTTCGTCGTGTCGGAGAACGGAATCTGCACGGCGGGATTGAACAGAAACGTGCGCGGCGCGCCGGTGTAGTCCGCGCGCGCGGCACAGGAAGCCGTCAGGATGAAAGCCGCTGCGGCGAATACGCACGCACGGTGAAAGCGGGTCGAACGACGCATGAGTGTCTCCGTAAATGTTCTGATATCTGTCGGAAGACACGCGCGTTGTCTCGCTACGCTTCAACGCGGCTGGCCGCCACATGCACGGGTAACGGGTTCTATAATCTGGCGTTACCGATGCTGGATACAGCGTGCTTCCCGACGGCGCCAATGTGGCATGGTTGACGGAGCGCATCTAGCAATTGCCATTACTAGTAATGGCAGTAACAGGGAAGGCAGAAGGAGCCGAGACATGGAGAAGCAGCAGCGCCTGAACGAACTGGCCGATTTTCTGAGGACGCGCCGCGCACGTCTTCGACCTGAGGACATCGACTTTCCGAGCGGCAGCCGCCGCAAGACACCAGGCCTGCGCCGCGAAGAAGTGGCCGAGCGTGCTGGCATCAGCGTTACCTGGTATGCGTGGCTCGAACAGGGCAGGGAAGTGAACGTGTCGTTCAAGACGATCGAAAGCCTCGCCAATGCGCTGAAGCTTTCGCCGCACGAGCGCACGCATCTGTTCGAGCTTGCCAATCACTACACGCCGCCTGGCCCGTATCCCATCGCGCAGAACGTGACGGATACCGTTCGGCGCATGCTCGATCAGCTTGGCAACATGCCGGCGTATGTCGTCGACGGCAACTGGAACTATGTGACGTGGAACGAGGCCGCCGTGCGCGTGTTCGCCGACTTCCGCAAGATGCCTGCGGGCCGCTGCAATCTGCTGTGGTTCACGTTTCAGCAAGACGGCGCGCGTGCGCTCTTTCAGGGCTGGGACGCCTATGCAAAATGCGTGCTGGCGCAGTTTCGCGGCGACTACATTCTTCGGCCTTCGGGCGAAGTGTTTTTACGCGATCTCGTCGAAGAGTTGAACGATACGGATGCTGATTTCTGCCGCTGGTGGGCCGAACACGAAGTGCTCAAGCGCAGCGACTGGCGCAAGGTCATCGAGCATCCGGTAGCAGGGGTGCTGGAACTGGATGCGCTGTCGCTGGAAGTGCCCGATGCGCCGGGGATGCGCATCATGGTCTACACGCCGGCGCCGTCGACGGATACTGCGCAGCGCATCGAGGCGCTGATGAAAGCCGATTGCGCGGCGACAACCCAGTTCGAGGCCGCAACAGTGCTCGACACATTCAGAAAAGCGCGGGTGTCGAAGACCGGGCAAAGCCGTTGATGACACAGGGCTCGGTATAAACCCTGGATTGTGCGATGCAAGGTGCCATTGCCCTGTAACGACGCTGTGGCACAACTTCATGCACGAAATGCGTGCACGCTTTTCGGCGTTGGACTTCGAGACGACGTAATTCGGACAGCCAGGACGCGTATTATGAAAATACCCCGTTCGGGCTCGTCTCCGATCGACGTATGACAGTGCGGTTGAGCCTGGTGCTGCATAGCGGCAGTGCTCGCGCTCAACGCTTATCCGACCAGATGCGGCAGCGCCGGCTCGTACGTCAAGGCTCGGCGTGAGCATCGATGTGCGAGAGGGCATCCCATGCTGCAGCCATTTGCGTCATCCGATCCGTTCACGATGGGCGTCGAACTCGAAGTTCAGGTCGTCAATACCCATGACTACAACTTGACGAAGGCGGCGACGGAGTTGCTGAACCGGGTGAGCGAGCAGAGCTTCGCGGGCGCGATCAAGCCGGAGACAACCGAGGGGATGATCGAGCTGGCGACAGGCATATGCCAGAATTTCGACCAGGCGAGGAGCGAATTGCAGGTGCTTCGCGATACCCTGGTCCGGGCAGCCGACTTTCTGAATGTCGGAGTGTGCGGCGGCGGCACAAACTTCTTCCAGAACTGGTACGACCAGCGTTCCGACGGGCGCGAACGCTCCGAATATCTGATGGGGCTATATGGTGCGCTATACCAGCAATTCACGATCTTTGGCCAGCACGTGCATGTAGGCTGCCCGGATCCTGATTCGGCGCTTGTTCTATTGCATTCGCTTTCGCGTTACGTTCCACACTTTATTGCGTTGGCTGCTTCCTCGCCGTATGTGCAGGGGAGCGACACGAAGTTCCAGTGCGCCCGGCTGAATTCGGTTGCGCCATTTCCCTTGTCGGGGCGAGCGCCGTTCGTGACGACGTGGTCGGAGTTCGAAGCATATTTCGAGCGCATGGCGAACACGGGGCTCGTCAAAAGCCTGAAGGATTTCTACTGGGATATACGTCCAAGCCCGGGATACGGCACGATCGAGATACGTGTCATGGACACACCGCTACGCGTCGAATGGGCCGCCGCGATCGCCGCGTATATCCAGGCGGTTGCGCGTTATCTGCTGGTTGATAAGCCATTGCGCCTCAGTGAGCGTGATTACGAAGTGTATCGGACGAACCGGTTCATGGCCTGCCGCTATGGGCTGGATGGTCTATGCGTGAATCCGGAGACCGGGCGTCGCGGTCCGATTCGAGGCGACATTCTTGTCACGCTGGACGCGGTCGCTGAGCATGCGCGCATTCTGGGCGCGGAGGAAGGCCTGGATATCGTCAAGCGTACTCTGACTGAAGGTGTCAGCGACGCAATGTGGTTGCGCCGCATCTACGGCGTACATAGTTCATTGCATGAGGTTGCCCGCCAGCAATGTCAGGTCTGGCGTGGCGCGCAGATGCCGGGATAGACGCGGGATTCTGCGGACCCGTGTTTTTCGGTTCCATGCACGCGATTGAAGAGACAGTCGAAGGCATATTGACAGCGGAAGAGCACGTCCGCTGCACCCGTGGCGGATAGCGGATATCGTAGCCGGCATGCATTGGTTCGCGATTGCTTTCGGAAGCAGCGGTTTCGTCGACAGTCGCGAGCCGATATCCCGTTGTACCTGCACGTTGTCGCGTACGCACGCGAATTGACGGGCTGCTTTGCGCCTGCGAGGGTGCGGAGGTAGCGCCATGGCTGTGCCGACAGATTTCCAGCTGCGAAAAATCCCGCTCAAACACGGGTCTGGTTCCATGCCTGCTATTGGGTTCGGCACGCTGATCCCCGATGCCGCCACGACCAGGACGGCTGTCTACGATGCGCTGACGGAGGGGTATCGACACTTCGACTGTGCAGAGCGATATAGAAACGAGGGCGAGGTGGGAGAGGCCTTGCACAAAGGGCTCGCGGACAATGGGATGGCTCGCGATGAGGTCTTTGTTACGACCAAGCTCTGGAACTCGAACCATCGGCCCGAGCGGGTTCCGCTGGCTTTCGATGCAAGCTGCACGAAGCTTGGAATCGACTATCTGGATCTGTACCTGATACATACGCCATTCGCGTTCCAGCCGGGAGACGACCAGGACCCGCGCGATAAAAATGGCGACGTCATCTACGACGACGGTGTCACGTTGCTCGACACATGGCGTGCGATGGAATCGCTCGTCGACGGTGGGCGATGCCGGGCGATCGGACTGTCCGACATTACGTTGAATGTCCTGCAACCCCTATATGAGGCGGCAAGAATCAAACCGGCGGCGGTGCAGGTCGAAGCCCATCCGTATCTTCCAGAGACGGAGCTGCTCGAGTTCTGCAACGCGAATGGGATCATATTTCTGGCCTTCGCTCCGCTGGGGCATGGAATAAGGCCGGGTCCGCTCGACGATCACGTCGTCGCAACGATCGCTGCGCGTGTGGAGAAAACACCCGCGCAGGTTCTGCTCGCCTGGGCCGTGCAACGTGGCACGGCCATGCTGACCACGCCAAAGACAGCAACTCGCGCGCGGGAAAACTTCAATATCGCAGCGCTCCCTGCAGACGCGTTCGAAGAGATCAATCAGATTCAGACCCGACGACGATATAACGAAGTCGTGAAGACGGGCACGCCAGGATTCATTCCGTCGCGCAAATGAGCGCCGCATTGTTGACGAAGCGCTTGACGCATCAGAGCGTTGGACGCGTCGCGGGAATGACGCGCATTGCCGGGAATCGTATAGAGGTGTGACTGACATGGCACGACTGCTATCGGTGAATGTTGGCCTCCCGCGCGACATCGAATGGAATGGGCGGACCGTGCATACGGGAAGCTGGAAACTTCCGGTGCAAGGGCGGTGTGTCGCTAGGCGCCTGGGCCTTGACGGTGACGGTCAAGGGGATCTTGGCGGACATGGCGGAGAACAACGCGCCGTGCTGGCCTATCAGATCGACTCGTATCGACACTGGCAAGCGTTCCTGCACAGGAACGAATTCGGCTTTGGACAGTTCAGCGAGAACTTTACGATCGATGGGTTGCCGGACCGCGAGGTATGTATCGGAGATGTCTACCAGATAGGTCATGCGATATTTGAAGTCACGCAGCCGCGCGTAACCTGCTATCGCCTTGGCATTCGCATGGACGAGCCGCGCATGGCGGCCTTATTGACCTCCAGCGGACGCCCGGGGTTCTATCTGCGTGTCCTGCAGGAAGGCGACGTGGGCGCTGGCGACGAGATCATCAAGCTGCGTGGGGCAAAGGCGCAGATGACCGTCGAAGAGATCAATGCGCTGCTGTATTCGCCTGCCCATCCACGTGATCGATTGGAGCGTGCATTGTGTATTGATGCTCTGTCACCGGGATGGCGAGCGTCGTTCAACACACTACTCGGCAGCATCGAGGCAGGCGCGACTAGCGGCAACGCGGGGCTTGCGCCCGCCGCGGCGTCGAATGCGGTCGCACCCGGTTTTCGACAACTCGGGGTCGTGGCAATCCAGCGAGAGTCCGCCGACGTTCTCTCGTTCGTATTCGAGGCGCCGGATGGACTGCCACTTCAGCAGGCTCGTCCGGGGCAATATGTCGTGTTGCGTCTGAAACAGGGCGCTGAAGATCCGCCGTTCTTTCGGAGCTATTCGCTCTCAGGTGCGCCGTCGACAGGCCGATATCGCATCAGCGTGAAGGTCGAGCCGAACGGGGCGGCCGGCACCTATCTTGGCGAACGTGTTCGCGTAGGAGATACGCTCGATGTCAGCGCTCCGCGCGGCGACTTCGTCCTAAAGGACGGAATCAATCCCGTTGTATTGCTGAGTGCTGGAATCGGCGTGACGCCTGTTCTCTCGATGCTGGATGCACTGGCGGCGGCGGGGTCCACTCGGCAGGTTCTCTGGATTCATGCGGCCCGCGATGGCAAGCATCATCCTTTCGGTGCCGAATCCAGGCGCCTGCTCAACATGCTCGAGCACGGACGCGGCTACGTTTGCTACAGCGCGCCGGCGGCGAGCGATCGTATCGGTGACGACTTCGACGACACGGGTCGTGTGTCGCAAATGGCGTTGGAAAAGATCGGCCTTCCCGTGGATGCCGATGTCTATCTTTGCGGACCGGCATCGTTCATGCACGACATGAAGCGAACGCTGGAAGGCATGGGCGTTCCGAATTCGCGACTTCACATGGAGCGCTTCGGCGGTGTGGAGTCGCTGAATCCAGGTATTACGGACACGTCGGTACGCGCCCCGCATCTGCCGCTTGCAGAGGTCGCCGAGGGGCCGCTGGTGTCGTTCGCACGCAGTGGCATCGCCGCACATTGGAACACGCTTTCCTACCAAAGTATTCTGGAACTGGCCGAAGCCTGCGACGTACCCGTCCGATGGTCGTGCCGGACGGGAATATGTCACAACTGCGAGAGCGGGCTTGTTTCGGGAGCGGTTGCCTATGCACCGGAGCCGCTGGACCATCCTGCCGATGGCAATGTGCTTATCTGCTGCGCACGACCCGTCGGGGACGTCGTAGTGGATTTGTGACTTTGATCTCGCGGCGGGGTGGACGAAAGAGATGACTGGGTCGGTGCATATGGAAGGCGCGGCGTGAGGCGCGATGTGGGGCGTACGCCTGCCGCGAGCCATCGCCTTTTTCCGCCTTTGTCGGTGACGAATACCCAGACTGATGTGGTAGATCGTTGAGGGCCGCTGCGCTTCCCGACCGACTCCGCGTGGGCATGCAACGCACCGCGGAATCGTTACGGAATCGCTGCTCCCGTTCGTCAGAGATCAGTATGGGTATGTGCCAATTCGAGGAAATACGTTCGGTTCCCGTACTTAATTAATTGATTGTCGCACCCTGTGATGTGGGACCAGGGGCACGTCTGACGTGTCAGACGAAACGTCATGGGTGAACGGACCTGGATTCGGCGCATTGCGATGCAATGCGCCGACATATCCAGCTGTACGCCTGTCGTCAGAAGCATGGCGAGCCGCCCAACGCGGCCCAACCACACGATACCCAGTGCTATAGTTGTTCCATCACTCTTCTGCGATCCCGACTCCCATGTTTTGCGACGCATGCGACGGAATGCTACAGAGCGCTACCCCTGTTCCCCATCCACAGTTGGAGAAATCACCCTGTTCGACGAGGCTGCGTCCACTGGGTCGCCGCCCGCTCGAAGTGTGCAGATATCGCTGTCTTCAGTGCGGGGTGAACTGGATGCTCGAAACTGACATGTCGAATGCAGACGAGCACGAGTGGATCTGTCTCTACCATTCATCGAGCATTCTCGCGCCCGGCAGCGTTTCGGCTCTCACTTCGCGGCTGGAAGCTGATTCTCCGGTCACGCGTGTGAACGCCGCTCATGCGGTGGGCCCGGAACGGCCCTATCAAATGTTGATTCGGCTAGGATCGCTTCCCTTCGTCTGACGAACAAAGAAAGCAAAGCTGAGCGATAGCAGCAGGTGAATTGACTTTGCGAAACTTCTGTTCGCAATGGGTTCGCCGGTCTTTGAAAGCCACCTCCTATTTTGCGACCGTTTAACGACAAATGGCTCAGCGCAACTGACCGTGGATTTTCGCAAGGTCAATCAACGCCGCCCAACCAGTCATTAGACCAAAGTCCAATACAAACTTTTGTTCAACGTGTATAGGCTGAAATTCTCTACCTGCGGGCCACGGGGGAGCTTGTCTTACAATTCATGAATATGGCCTGAAGAGAATCCGGGTGCGAGCCCAATCTACGACCACAAGAAGGCGGAAGCCAGGAAGAAGCGCGATGCTGCGACTAAAACCGCCCATCACGGCATGAGTCAGTAAAAGTGCTTTTCATTCGCAAGGTATCACGCGTTCGCGGCTGAATGTGAATGGAACTGGTGCAGGTTCGCGGCAAGACATGAGACCTTTGCAGACCAGCTTCAACAGTGGCATTACGTCAGTATCAGTGCGTGTTTCACCCTGCCAGGCCGACGGTGCCGATTTGGGCACGCCCTGATTTGTCGCCGGCAAATGCTCAGGGTGACCTGCCGGGAGGATAGTCATGCTGCTCACACCGGATACCCAAGGGGTGCTGTCCCGGCAATTGCTCGATGTACTGATCCGCGCTGGACTTGTCGCCGTTCTGGCCATCTTCTGTTTCCGGATCTTTGCCCCGTTCCTCAACCTCATGGTTTGGGCATTGATCCTTGCAATCACGCTGTATCCGCTACAGGTCAGGCTTCGGCGTTCGCTCGCCGGCAAGGATGGCCTGATTGCCACGGTGATCATCCTCTGCGCGTTTGTGGTAATTCTCGTGCCGACCTATCTGCTGGGCGTCGCGGTCGCCAGTTCGATCGAGCGGGCGATGGCCATTTTCAGGAGCGGCAGCTTCCAGATTCCGCCACCGGATCAATCCGTGGCCGCCTGGCCGTTAATAGGCCGGCGGATTTATGACTTCTGGACGCAGGCTTCGACCGATCTCACTGGGCTTGCGCAGAAGTTCGCACCTCAACTCAAGGAAGCCGGGCTCGCGATCCTCGGCACGGTCACGGGCCTGGGTGCGGGACTGCTGGTCTTTTTCGTTGCGCTTATAGTCGCTGGCATTTTCATGGCGCATGGAGAGAAGGGCTATCAATCTTCAGTGCAGATTGCCTCACGCATCTCGGGTCCCGAGAACGGCCAGCAGATTGCCGATTTATGCACGTCGACCATTCGGGCGGTGGCGCAGGGTGTGGTCGGTATTGCGTTCATCCAGATGCTGCTCATCGGCATCGCGTTCATCGTCATGGGTATTCCCGGCGCGGGCCTGCTCGCGCTCGCCGTGCTGCTGATCGGCATCATGCAGTTACCCGCAACGCTGATTACAGTACCCGTCATCATTTTCGTGATTGTTACGCAGGGGGTAAGCACGGCGACCGTCATATTCTCCGTCTACGTTTTCGTTGCCGGTCTGGCCGATAACGTGCTCAAACCACTGTTGTTGGGCCGTGGCGTCGCGGTGCCGATGCCCGTGGTGCTGATCGGTGCGATCGGGGGCATGGTGACGGGCGGCGTCATTGGGCTCTTCATCGGTCCCGTCATGCTCGCCGTGGGTTACCAGCTGTTCTGGCGATGGGTGAAAGACCAGCCGGCATCCGGGCAGCGCCAGACACTCGAACAACCCTAATACCCGGGGACCACGCCGTGTCGCCTCCAATGCTCCCACGCGGGGTGGCGATGCCGCTTCGGACAGTGTTGCTAATCGGGAGCCTCACGGGCTTCATGAATGGGTGCATGCGCGTGGGCCCGGACTTTCATCCGCAGCATGAGGGGTGGAGCGAGCACTGGAGCAGCGCATCGATCGGGCAGGTCACGCAGCAGGGGGCGCAGCCCGATGCGCGTCAGTGGTGGGAGATTTTCGGCGACGAGAACCTCGAGCGTCTGATCGCGCAAGCCGATGCAAACAACGGCGACCTGAAGATCGCCGGCCTGCGCGTGATCGAGGCCCGCGCGCAGCTCGGCATCGCGCTTGCGGGACGCTACCCCCAGCTGCAGCAGGTCAACGCCGACGTGCTTTACTCGGCGCGCAAGCGCTCGGATGGATTCAACCCGCGCTCGGGTGCCTACTGGCAATACGGCACGGGCTTCAGCATCGGCTGGGAACTCGACTTCTGGGGGCGTTTTAGCCGCGCAATCGAGTCGGCCGACGCCACATTCTTTGCGGCGCAATCGAATCGCGACGCAGCGTTGGTCCTGTTACATGCGCAAGTCGCCGATACCTACTTCACGCTGCGCACGGCCGAGGCGCGCCTGCGCATCGCGCGCGACAACGCCCGGTTGCAGAAGCGCAGCTACGACATCGCGCAAAAGCTCTTCAAGAGCGGCGAGACGGATGAGCTGGACTTCCAGCAGGCCAAAACGCAGTATCTGGGTACGCTGAGCAGCATCCCCGAACTCGAGAGCCAGATCGTGCTCGCGCGTCACGCGCTGTCCGTGCTGACGGGGCGACCACCCGGTCCGCTGCCGGAACTCGACGTGCAGTCCGGCAAGGAGGGCGTGATCCCGCTCGTCGATCATGCCGTGCTGCAGGACGTGCCGGCCGATCTGCTATTGCGCCGCCCCGACGTTCGCGCTGCCGAGTATCAGATGGCCGCGCAGTCGGCATTGATCGGCGTGGCGAAAGCCGATCTTTATCCGTCGGTGTCGCTGGTGGGCTCGCTCGTCTGGAGCGCGAGTTCGCTCACCGGTTCACCGAACACGCTGGCCGTGGTAGCCGGCCCGAGCGTCACGTGGAACGTGTTCGATCATGGCCGGATCACCAACAACGTGCGCGTACAGGACGCCCGGCTGCAACAGTTGACGATCGCCTATCAGAACACCGTGCGCGAAGCCGCACGGGAAGCTGATGATGCCGCGACCGCACTGATCGCCGCATTGCAGCGGGACACCATTCTGAACGACGCTCAAGGGGCCGCGCGGCGCTCCCTCACGCTTGCCAATACGATCTACCGCGAAGGGTATTCAGACTTCCAGCGCGTGCTCGATGCCCAGCGCGCGCTGTTCGCGCAGCAGGATGCGTACATCGTCAACCGCAGCAATGCCGTGGGCAGTCTGATCGCGCTGTACAAGGCGCTCGGCGGAGGCTGGTACGCGGAGCAGCCGATCGTCGATCCGGCGACCCGCGCGCAGATGCAGGAACGCACCGACTGGGGTGATCTGCTGACCGAGCCGGGCGCGCCGTCGGCTGCCGCCATTCCGTCCTCAGGTCCGTCCCAATGAGCGACACGCCCGGGACCTCCCATGCTGCGCCGACGCCGGCGCCGTCGCCCGACGCCGATCCATCGGGCAGGGCGGTGAAGTGGATTGTCGGCCTGATCGTCGTGAGCCTGATCTGGTATCTGCTCGCCGACCGCTTTACGCCTTACACGCAACAGGCACGTGTACAGGCCTATGTCGTGCCCGTCGCCGCGGAAGTATCGGGACAGGTGACGCGCGTTCTCGTGCACAACAACCAGGAAGTCAACGCGGGTGACGTGCTGTTCGAAATCGATAGCGGGCAATACCGCATTGCCGCCGATCGCGCACGGGCCGACCTCGACTCCACGCGCCGTCAGGTCGGCGCCAGCACGGCCGGCATCGATTCGGCGCTCGCATCGCTGCGGGCGGCTATCGCAAACGAGACCAAGGCGCGGCAGGACAGCGAGCGCCTCGAACGGCTGTATCGAGAAGACGAAGGCACGGTCTCGCTACGGCGCCTCGAGGTGGCGCGCGCGACGCACGAGCAGGCTCAAAGCCAGGTTGCCGCAGCGCGTGCCGAAGTGGAGCGCGCACGCGAGCAGCAGGGCGGTCACGACGCAGAAAACGCGCAGTTGCGCAGTGCGGCGGCTGCCGTCCAGAAGGCTGAACTCGATCTGGCCAACACGCGGATCACGGCCCGCACAGGTGGCGTCATCACCGATCTGCGCGCCGAGGTCGGCCAGTTCGCGGCGGCGGGCAATCCGGTGATGACACTGATCGCGATTCGTAGCGTGTGGGTCAGCGCCGATATGACTGAGAACAACCTGGGCCACCTCCAGCCCGGCACGCCCGTGGCGATCGCACTGGACGCACTGCCGGGCGAAGTCTTCGAAGGGCGGGTCCGCAGTATCGGTTATGGCGTGAGCGTGGGGCAGAGCGCGCCACCTGGCAGTCTGCCCACCGTGCAGAACAGCCGCGACTGGCTGCGTCCCGCCCAGCGTTTTCCGGTGATCGTCGAATTCGACCCGAATGAGCGCGCACGTCTGCACAACATCCGCGTTGGCGGGCAGGCCGAGGTGATGGCGTTTCCGAGTCAGGGCAATCCGCTCAATCCGCTGGGTCGCGTGTTTCTGCGCGTGATGAGCTGGGTCTCCTATCTTTACTGACGTCGATGGCAAACACACTCCAGCTCCCCGGTCGCCGTGCGCTGCGCGTTGCCACAGGGACGGCACTCTGCCTCGCGGTCAGTTTCGCGCTGGACCTGCCGATTCCCGTGGTCGGGCCGGTGTTCGCCGTCTTTCTGCTGGCGACGCAAAACCGGCCACTGTCGTTCAAGGCAGGCATCGCATTCGCGCTGGTCGTCGCATTGACCACGGGCAGCGGCTTGCTCCTTGTTCCGCTGCTTCGTCATTACGCGTTCGCTGGCGTGATGATCACGGGTCTCATGCTCTTTCTTGCCTTTCGCTACGGATTGCGCGGCGGGAACAATCTGGTCGCGACCTTTCTGGTGGCGGGACTGACGATGATCTCCGCAGCGGGTACAGCTGACTTCCAGTTAGCCGTGACGGTCGTTGGCGCGCTGGTGCAGGGGCTCGTGCTTGCCGTGGTGGTGTCGGCCGTGGTTCACCGGCTGTTTCCCGAACCCATGAGCGCGCGGCGGCAGCCTGCCGCGCCCGTCATGCCGAACGATCTGGCCGTACGCGTTGCGCTGCGCGCCGCGCTCGTGGTCATGCCGGTCTACCTGCTCGCGATGGCCGATCCGGCGAGTTACATGCCGATCATCATGAAGTCCGTCAGCCTCGGCAGGCAGAGCTGCACCACGACGGCCCGCAGTGCGGCGCGCGATCTCATCGGCTCTACGTTGCTAGGCGGCCTGCTAGCGGTCGCGTTCTGGTTTGCCCTCAGGCTCTTCGTGGACCTGTGGATGTTCTTCCTGTGGATGCTGCTGTTCGGTCTGCTGGTGGGACGCAAGCTTTATCGCATCAGCCCGACGCGTTACTCGCCGGGTTTCTGGCTGAACAGCCTCGTCACGATGATCATCCTGCTCGGCCAGTCGGTGCAGGATAGCGTGGCAGGCAAGGACGTCTACAGTGCATTCGCGGTACGTATGGGACTCTTTCTGGCTGTGACGGTCTACGCATGTCTGACGCTTCAGCTCTTTGACCGCTACGGCCGGGCACACTGACACGCTGATTTCTGATTAGACCAAGGTCCAATACCGCCGGTGCTATACAGTGAATAGACTTAAAGAGGAGCGCGTGATGCCTTTTGACGATTCCGCGATTGATCATGTTCGCTGGCAGAGGCGGACGACTCTCCGAGACGGGAGAGGCAGAAGCCAGACGGTTACCGCAAACCGAATCGCCCCATTAAATACGTTCCGGAGAAAGGTCTAGCCGCGATCGGGTGAAGCCAAGGCGCCGCGTTCTGTTTCACGTCTTCCGAAGAAGGCACGCCGCAGCGAGATAGCTTGCCACCCCAGCCCTGATCAATCGCGCAGACCGTCTCCCCTGGTCGGCGACGAGGTTCCGCGGCCAGTCCACAATGCGTTGCTTCGAGCTCTGTCGAAGGTCTGTTCAGGAGAACACCAGATGACAAAGTTGCTGGTCGACGTGGTCATCTTTCTTGCGTCGGCGCTGATCGCCGTGCCGCTGGCGGTCCGCCTCGGCTTTGGGGCCGTACTTGGCTACCTGGTGGCGGGCATCATGATCGGCCCGTGGGCACTGAAGCTGGTGACCGACATCGACGCGATCCTCCATTTTTCCGAGTTGGGCATCGTGCTGATGATGTTCGTGATCGGACTTGAAATGAGGGTCGACGCCCTATGGGCGATGCGCCGCACCATCTTTGGCTACGGCACAATGCAGATGACCGTCTGTGCCGCGGCGTTGTCGGGGATTTTCCTGATGTTAGGGTTGCCCTGGCGTATTGCGTTGGCGGGCGGGCTTGCGCTCTCGCTGTCATCGACCGCAATGGTGATGTCCGAACTTCAGGAGCGTAAGTTAATGGATATGCCAACGGGCCGTGCCGGGTTCGGCATTCTCCTGTTTCAGGACATGGCAGCTATCCCGCTGATTGCTCTCCTGCCGTTGCTTGGACCGGCGGTGCCCACCCCCGCAGCGGAACCGGGTTGGCTCGTAGCTTTGAAAGCACTGGCCATGCTTGGTGCGATAACGCTCGTCGGCCGCTACCTGTTGCACATCGTGCTGCGTTTGATCACCAGCATTGGCGTTCCAGAAATTTTCACCGCGTTTGCACTGCTGTGGATAGTGGGCATCTCATTGCTCATGGAGAGCGTTCATCTGTCAATGTCTTTGGGCGCCTTTGTCGCAGGGGTACTGCTCGCGGATTCGGACTATCGCCACCAGGTCGAAGTCGACATGGCGCCCTTCAAGGGCCTGTTGCTCGGTTTGTTTTTCATTGCAGTGGGAACGTCAATCGATTTTGGTGTGTTGATGCGCGAGCCGGTACGTGTCGCGATACTCGTCGTGGCACTGGTCGGTATCAAGGCGATCGCGCAGTGGTTTCTTGCGAATAGATTCGGCGTGCCGCCATCGCAACGCGGCTACTTCGCGATTCTGCTGTCACAAGGCGGCGAGTTCGCGTTTGTGGTGATGGCCGCTTCACTGGCTGCGGGGGTTATCGATCAGCGACAGTCGTCCCTTGTCACGCTGGTCGTTGCGCTATCGATGGTCTCGACGCCTTTACTGTTGCTCGTGCACCGCCGGCTGTTGCAGCCATTCGCCAGTCGTGAGGTCGGAGAAGGGTAGTCGAGAGGATCCATTGCGTAGCCGGATCGTGGATTACTCGGGGGCCGTTGATTGCGACGAATCCCTTCTTGCCTGATGTAATCAGGCAAGAACCACAAGGAGTCCAGCTGAAATGTCAAACGAACGCGAACCCTTGCTTGACCCAATCGACAGAGTGAGCGAGATCGTCTTTGGTGTGCTGATGGCACTGTCGTTCACGGGTGCCCTCAGCGTTGCGACCGCCGGCCACCAGGAAGTCCGGACGATGATGCTCACCGCGCTCGGCTGCAACCTCGCCTGGGGGCTGGTGGATGCCGTCATGTGTCTCATACGCACAGCAACTGAGCGACGCAGGAAGGTTACATTGCTGGCGCGGCTTCGGGCGACACAAGACAAGGCCGAATCGCACCACTTGATTAAAGATGCGCTCCCGCAACTTCTCGCATCCATCGTCCAGCCTGCGGCGCTCGACTCACTGCACCAGGGGCTCCTTACCGTACGCGAGCCGGCTGTCCGGCTTGACGGGAGAGACTATGCCGCCGCATTCGGCGTATTCGCGCTCGTCGTCCTGGCGACTTTCCCGGTCGTGATTCCATTCATGTTCATTTCAAAAGTCGTGCTGGCATTGCGCGTCTCAAACGCACTGGCGGTTGTCACGCTCTTCATCTGCGGTTTTGCGCTCGGTCGGCACACCGGCGGAAGACCGTTGGTGTCCGGTCTCGCAATGTCCGGAATTGGCGTCGCGCTGCTTGCAATCATCATCGCTTTAGGGGGCTGATTCGGAGCTTGGCAACGGATTATCGGCTACCGCAGGGCGAACACCTGCCTGAAGCGCTTTCTGCTTCTGTGAAATTGCAACCGGGGCGCGTGACAGGACAATTGTTGGTGGAGTACATCCTTTAGACCATTGCAGCAACACGGTTTGACCGTGAACCATGATGGAGGTAACCATGCACAGAAGAACTTTTATACGGACGGGTAGCGCTGCGCTCGCTGTTTCGGGCCTTACGCTGGCGGGTTTCACATCGACACTGAGCGACGCCCTCGCCGGCGAGTCCAACTCAGCGAAACGGCAGGAAATCGACGCCAAGGTCCACGCGACCTTATCGCGGCTGTACGAGACAGTCAAAGGTTCAAAGGAACTCGTCGGCAAGGCGAATGGCGTTCTCGTGTTCCCATCCGTGCTGAAGGTCGGCTTCATCGCCGGCGGCGAATACGGCGAAGGCGCATTGCACGTAGGTGGGAAGTCGGTTGGTTACTACAGCACGGTGTCGGGCTCATTCGGCTTGCAGGCAGGCGCACAATCGAAGGCCGTCATCTTTCTGTTCATGACGCATGATGCGCTCAGCAAGTTTCGCAATTCCAAAGGCTGGTCGGTCGGTGGCGAAGGGTCGGTCGCGCTGCTGAAGGTCGGCGCGAACGGAGCGATCGATACGACGACGGCCACCGCGCCCGTCCAGGCGATCGTGCTGACCAATGCCGGCCTGATGGGCGATGTTTCGCTCTCAGGCACTAAAGTTTCGCGCCTGAAAATCTGATGATGGAGCTTGCTGTGTTTGCCTGGCCAGGTTTCAACCGATCGACGCAATGTAGTTGTCGTCACGCCAGATCGGCAACCGGGTGCGCGCGCCCGCAAACCACGGTTTTCCCGCTCACATCGGCGCTCAGCGCGCAAGCTGCGCCTTCGCAAGCCGGCCCAGGCGCCGGACGCCATCTTCGACACGTTCGCTCCAGAGGTGCCCGGCGCTCAGTCTCAGGCAATTGCGAAAGCGCCGGCTCGCGGAGAAGACGTCGCCGGGCGCAAAGCAGATGCCTTGCTCGAGGGCTTCCTCGAAGAGTTCGCGTGAATCGAAGCCCCTCGGCAGTTCGAGCCAGAGCATAAAGCCGCCTGCTGGCCGGCTCACTTTCGTGTCGGCCGGGAAGCTTGCCTCGATCGCACGCGTCATGCGCGCGAGGTTCTGTTCGAAGACGCGGCGGATACGGCGCAAGTGCGTGTCGTAGGCGCCGCTTTCCAGGAAGTCCGCGAGCGCGATTTGCGGCAGGGCGGGCCCGCACAGCGTGAACGCGAGCTTGCGCTCCATCAGCTGCTGCGTATAGGCGCCCGCTGCGATCCAGCCGATCCGGTATCCAGGCGCAAGACTCTTCGAGAACGAACTGCAGTAGATCGTATTGGCGCCGCCTTCGAGCGCGGTGAACGGCTTCGGCCGCTCGCGTCCGAAGTAGATCTCACCGTATACATCGTCTTCGATCAGCGGCACGGCATGCCGCGCAAGCACCGCGAGAAGCGCCAGTTTGTCGGCCTCCGCCATCGTGGAGCCGAGCGGATTGTTGAAACTCGACGACAGCACGCAGGCCGCCACGTGTTCCGTATCGAGCAGGTGTGCGAGTGCGCCGACGTCGATGCCGCGCGTCGGGTGGGTCGGCAACTCGAAGGCCTTCAGACCCAGCACTTCGATCGTATGGAGCAGTCCAAAGTAGGTGGGCGATTCGATCGCGATCGTATCGCCGCGCTTCGCAACGGCGGTGAGCGCGAGGGTCAGCGCCTCGGTGCAGCCTGCCGTGACGAGCACGTCGTCGGGCGACAGCGCATGCCCGACGCGCATCGCGCGTTTCGCAATTTCGCGGCGTAAGCGCGGTTCGCCATGCGGTGGGCAATAGCCGTTGTACCGCACGCTTTGTCGACGTGCGGCACGCGCGAGCGCGAGGTCGAGCCGCTTCGTCTGCAGAAGCGCCGAGTCGGGGAAGGCGCAACCGAGCGGCACGAGTGCAGGGTTCGACGCATGTTCGAGCAGCGTCGCCACGACCCCACTGACCGAGACGGCCGACGCTTTCGTTCGCGCTCGCGAGGTCGACGGCAACGCGAGCGTGCTGCGCGGCGACGCCGCGACGTAAAAGCCGGACTGCGGCCGCGCGACCAGGATGCCGCGATCTTCGAGCAGACGGTACGCCTGTAGCGCGGTGGCGATACTGATCCTGTGCTGCTCACTGACGGCGCGCACGGACGGCAGCCGCACGCCCGGTGCGAGCGCGCCGTTGTCGATCATGCCGACGATGAGTTCGGCCAACTGCTCGTAACGGTATGAAGTGTGCGTGTCCATGAAAGCATCGCGACAGAAGATTCACGATTATCGATCGGGCGGTCGCGGCTCGCCAAGCGAAATTGTGATGGTTGATTCAGTCGGAAATTGTGACTGTTATGGTCGGCCCGCGAGCGCTACGATGCGTGTGTTCCGATCGCGTCCGTAAGAGCACAGACGTTCGCATGGGGTGACTTAAACCCGGTGACTCAAACCCGGTGACTCAAACGGATCGCCCATCGAAGAATTCACAGTCCATACAAGGCAAAGGCATGAACGCTTCTCAGCAGCGTGTCGACGAACAACAACTGTCACGATCGAACAGCGAAAATGCGAGAGAGTGGCGCGGTCGCTTTCCCTACAACGAGATCATTTCGCTGCTCGACGTGAACCGGCCATTCAACCTGGCGGAGAGCACATCGCAGGACCTGACGCTTGGGGAACTGCTGGACCTCTCGGGTCTTGAGCGTATCCGTGATCTGAAGCTTGGCTATGGCAAATCGGCGGGTGCGCAAGCGCTTCGCGAGGCCATTGCGGATGCCTGCAAAGTCCCTGCCGGGCAGATAGTGACGACGCAAGGCACCGCGCTCGGACTCTTTCTTCTTGCATTCGAAGTTTGCCGACCTGGCGACGAAGCTGTCCTCGCGACACCATGCTTTCCGCCGAGCCGCGACTGTCTGCTTGGCGCCGGCGTCAGCGTCCGCGAGGTCAGGTTATCGTTCGAGAATGGATATCGACTGGATCTGGAGCAGCTTGCAGCGAGCCTGTCGCTGAACACGAAGCTGGTGAGCATTGCTTCGCCTCAGAATCCAAGTGGTGTTCAGACATCTCGCGCTGATATCGAAAAACTCCTTGTGTTGATGGAGAGGCGCTCTCCGGGAGCGATACTTTTTATCGACGAGACCTATCGCGAGGCAACCTATGGCGACGATGTCGCGATCGACAGTTTTGCGGGGCTCGACTCGCGTATCGTCACCGGCGCGTCGGTATCGAAAGCGCTTGGCGCGCCGGGCTTGCGCACAGGCTGGCTCACGGTAGCGGACCCCGATCTGCGATCGCGCCTGACCGTCGCGAAGATGAACACCGTCATCTCGGGCTCGGTGCTCGACGAAGCGCTCGCCGCCGCGCTGCTGCGTAACCGGGAAGGTGCGCTTTCATCGCGACGTCGTTTGCTAGCCGGCGCCCTCGAGGAACTGGCGACCTGGTGCGAGCGCGAACAAAAACGCATCGAGTGGGTGCGCCCCGATGCCGGCGCGCTGTGCTGCTTGCGTCTACGTCGTGACGCATTCGACGATGTTGCCGTATCGCGTTTCTGGGATCTGCTGCCTCGCTACGACTTGCAACTGGCCTGCGGAACATGGTTTGGAGAAAGCGATCGTGTATTTCGCCTGGGCTTTGGTTATTTGCCGGCTGCTCGTCTTGGATCGGCGCTGGCGGCTCTTTCGTCGGCTCTGGATGCCGTTCGCGCATGACGGATCTGAGATCCCGCTGCATGTAGCACGCCGGATAGCCGGAACCTTCACTTCTAGATATGTCGGGTAAAGCCATGAAAGTAAAAATCGCCTATATCGATGAACCGCCGTTCTACTGGACTGGTCCCGATGGTTCCGTGACGGGCTCGGATATCGAACTCGCCGATGTGGTGCTCCGCGCGATCGGTGTGACATCCATCGAACATCATTTGACCTCGTTCGAAGAATTTCTACCTGGCGTACACGAAGGTCGCTGGGACATGAACGTGCCGATTTTTGTAACGGCTGAGCGCGCAGAGCAAGTTGCATTCAGCGTGCCCGTCTGGGCGCTGGGCGATGGATTCGTCGTGCACGACGGCAATCCAAAAACACTGACGAGCTACAGGGCCGTAGCAGAGCGTAGCGACGCGCGGTTGGGGATTATTACTGGTCAGGTACAGCTCAACTCCGCAAAGTCGGCGGGCGTGCATGATGACCAGATCATAATGTTCAAGGACCAGCCGGAGGCAGTTGCTGCGCTACTCGCAGGAAAGATAGACGCATTCGCTGGAACGGCCGTCGGGAACCGCGTGGTTGCCAGTGCAAACAAGGAACTGGAAGCGGTCGCGCATGCGATGAGCAAGGAAACGGGAGCACCTGTCGGCGCCTTCTCGTTCAATAAGGACAATACTGCTCTTTTGCAGGCCGTGAATGAACAGTTGCGCAAGTACCTCGGTTCGGCGGACCACCGCGCGCGCATGGCGAAGTACGGCATCACGGAAGCGGAAATCGACAGCATAGTGACTGCAAAAGGTTGACCAACACCACGCGGCACTTTCTTATCCAGCTAGTTGGAGACACTATGAAGAGATCATATAAGGTAGTTGACGTGTTTACCTCGCGACCTATGCTGGGCAATCCGGTTGCCGTGGTGCTCGACGCGGAGGGTTTGTCCACGGACGAGATGCAAGCCATCGCGCGCTGGACGAATCTTTCGGAAACGACGTTTGTCCTTCCGCCTACGACAGACGAAGCGGACTATCAGTTGCGGATTTTCACGCCGCGCAGTGAGCTTCCCTTTGCTGGGCATCCGACACTCGGCAGTGCTCATGCCATTCTGGAAGCGGGTCGTGTGACACCTCGCGCAGGCGGGCGATTGATTCAGCAATGCGGCATTGGCCTCGTCGAGTTGACGATAAGAGAGCAACCAGGAGACCGCCAGCTGGCCTTCGATCTCCCGCCCGCAAAGATCGAGCCGCTGCACGCAGCAGATATTGCAGATCTCGAACTCATTCTCGGCTGCAAAGTCGACACCAGGACTGCGCCGGCCATCGTGAACGTCGGCCCCATTTGGGTCATCGCGCAGATGGACGGTGCGGCTACCGTAGTCAATCTGCGGCCGGATCTCGCGAGGTTGGCGGACTTCGAGCGCCGCCTCGGCGTCACGGGTCTGACCGTATTCGGTACTCACGACGGTGGAGATGCGGCGATAGAAGTGCGTACCTTCGCACCGTCATGTGGCGTGGAGGAGGATCCTGTCTGTGGAAGCGGAAATGGCAGTGTCGCTGCATTCCAGTGGAAGCGCGGCCTGTTGCCCGCCGACGGCGGACGCTATGTGGCGACACAGGGACGCAGTGTCGGTCGGGATGGACGAATCGAGGTGAACGTGGATACGAGCGGGAATGTACGCATCGGCGGTTCCTGTGTCACCTGTGTGGACGGCTCGCTGACGCTCTGAAAGCCGCGCTGGGTAGGGCATTGGATGATCCGTAGCCAACATTAAGTATGTCGAAATGAATATCCATTCATCCACGATTGAAGCAGCGTTCAGTTTTATTTCGGTGAAGAATCCATTCGATGGTGTCGAAGTGGGCACCGTCGTGAATATCCCACCGGAAGGCGTGCAGATGTTGATTGACAGCGCGAAAGAGGGTGCACGCGCGTGCCGCAGCCTTTCGCGTCATGAGCGTGCTCGTGTGCTCGAAGCCTGCGCATCGATGGTGGAGCGCGATAAGGACACGTTTGCCGATCTCATTGTCGCGGAAGCCGGTAAGACGATCAGGCAGGCAAAAAGAGAAGTGCTGCGCTGCGTGAACACGCTCAAGCTGTCCGCCGACGAAGCGCGCCGAAACGGAGGTGAGGTCGTACCGTTCGACGCATATGCCGGATCGGAAAACCGGCAGGGATGGTTCACCCGGGAACCGCTCGGCATCATCGTCGCCATCACGCCGTACAACGATCCACTCAACCTGGTTGCACACAAGCTTGGACCAGCGATCGCCGGGGGCAATGCCGTGGTGCTCAAGCCGTCCGAACTCGCGCCACTTTCGGCTATCAAGCTGGTCAACTATCTGGTGGCGGCGGGAATGCCGTCGAACATTGTGTCGGTAGCGACGGGCGGCGCAGCCCTTGGCGAAGCACTCGTCTCATCACGGGATGTGAGAATGGTTTCTTTCACGGGCGGCTTCGCGACGGGAGAGAAAATAGCCCGCTCTGCAGGCCTGAAAAAGCTTGCGATGGATCTCGGAGGCAATGCGCCCGTCATCGTCATGGGCGACTGCGATCTTGAAGATGCCGTCGCGTCGTGTGTCTCCGGTGCATACTGGGCTGCAGGCCAGAACTGTATCGGCACGCAACGCATTCTGATCCAGTCGTCTGTCTACGAAGCGTTCAGAAAGCGATTCGTTGCTCGCACTCAAGCGCTAAAGGTGGGTAACCCGGCGTTGCCGGACACGGACGTTGGGCCGATGATCACGGCGCAGTCGGCCGCGCGAACGAAAGCCGTAGTGGACGCAGCGATCAGGCAGGGCGCCAGACTGCTTTGCGGAAATACTCACGAAGGTTCCGTCTACGCGCCGACCGTGCTCGAGGACGTGAGTTTTACATGCGATCTGTGGAAGCACGAGGCGTTCAGCCCGGTTGTCGTTCTTCAACGGATCGAGACACTGGACGAGGCGCTTGCGCTTGCTAATAGCCCTGATTACAGCCTCCATGCTGGCATCTTCACCAATGATCTGCATGCTGCCCTCAAGGCGGCGGACAAACTGGAGGCTGGCGGCGTGATGATCAACGACTCGTCGGACTATCGGTTCGATGCCATGCCGTTTGGAGGATTCAAGTACGGAAGCCTTGGACGAGAAGGTGTCCGGTTTGCCTATGAGGCGATGACGCAAACGAAGGTTGTGTGTATCAGGAAGTCGGATCAGTAACTCTTGTTATGCAAGGTGGCCTATGGCAAGCAGGAACGTGTTTCAACGGCCCGATCGGGAACATCCTGAGAGTCTCTCGTTCGACAGTCAGGCGGTGCATGCTGGGAATCTCACTGACGCCAGCACAGGTCCAATCCGTACACCGATCGTCATGGCGAACTCATACAGGTTGCCCGATGACCCGACGTCACTGGACTGGTCGGATTCCCAAACGTTGTTCTACACACGCAACCTGGGCTTCAATCAGCTCTGCCTTGAGAACAAGCTGGCGGCGACGGAGCGCGGTGAAGAAGCCGTCGTTTTCGGTACCGGTGTTGCCGCGCTTCATTCGATATTCTTTACTTTCCTGAAAAGCGGTGACCACGTCGTTGTCAGCGATGTGACGTATGAAGCCGTCTGGCGTCTCTTCAGCGAACTGCTTCCACAACGGTATGGTATCGAAGCAACCTTTGTGGACATCAGCAATCTCGCCGCAGTGACGCAAGCTCTGCGCCCCAACACGAAGCTGATCCATGCCGAGACGATTGCCAATCCGACTACGAAAGTGGCAGATGTCAAAGCGATTGCAGAAATCGCCCACCATGCTGAGGCGATGCTTTCGATCGACGCAACCTTTACACCCCCGCCGATGTTTCGGGCCCTCGAGCATGGCGCGGATTTCGTCGTTCATTCGCTGACGAAGTACATCAATGGACATGGCGATGCGATGGGGGGAGTCGTCGTCGGGCGTGCCGGACTGATCCGCCGGCTGAAGAGCGATGCACTCGTTGACGTGGGCGGTTCAATCTCACCGTTCAATGCCTGGCTCATCATGCGAGGTTCGGTGACGCTGCCACTGCGCTTGCCGAAACACATGTCTACGGCGCAACAGGTCGCGGATTTCCTCGACAGTGACCAACGGGTCGCTTTCGTGGTATTTCCTGGGCTGCCTTCTCATCCGCAACATGAACTCGCGTCGCGCCAGTTTAGTGGCGCGGGGTATGGCGCGGTCATGGCCTTTGCCGTGGAAGGTGGACCCGAGGTGCAGAATCGATTTGTCGCTAATCTGCGCCTCATCACCTCGGCTGTGTCGCTTGGCCATGACGAGACACTGATCGTGCACGTCGGAAAGGATGGGCGAGGGGGATCCGAGTGCTATCCGGACGTGTTCCGGGAATATGGTCACCTGCGCCTGTCGATCGGTCTGGAAGATCCGGGCGATTTGATAGCGGATATCAGCGCGGCCCTTGAGGAGACGTTCGGCTGATAGTCGATCCGCTGAGCTGTGGGGAGTACGCGGGGCTTCGTTAGAGCGGCGTGCAGCGAGCGCTGGAACGATGGCGAATGTCGATAGAGGAGACAATTTCTCACCGCATGCCGCTTTTCCTGCAAGATATTTGCAACGCCAAGTGTGCGCTGTCCCACCTAGATCCCTGTCGCTGCGCCACCCGATGTTCTATCGTCGATCTGAGGCAGTGTGTTCAGACAAAACAGTGACCGGCGCGAACATCTGTGCTCCAATAACCACGTCTTTTGACAAAAGGCACTGTCCAATCGTTTTTTATCAGTCGAGAGAGCGACGGTTGACGAGTGCGCCATTGCAAATTTCAGCGCTTCACGGCGGAGCTGACCACAACTCGAAATGGCCTGTGTGCGCAGGCTACCTGCACCCGTCAAATGATCAGGGGAGTTCAAATTTCCAGGAGCGAATTTCGTGGAAGAACTCGACGAATTCTTCTGGAGTGACCTTCTCGACTACATCGATGAAGGGCGGGTCATTGCGGTGGTGGATGACGGGCTGCTGCCCGTCAGTCAAGACGGTCAATCCATGGGGTTCGATGCGCTTGTCGCCACCCGGCTGGCAGAAAAGCTCCGCATCGGCCTGACCGAGTTCGACAACCCTCCGCGGCTGGATGACGTCGTCAGCCGTTATCTGCTACTGCCGCGCGCGCGCAAGGAAGACCTGTACGTTCGCACCTCTCAGGTCGTGAGAGACCTGGCGATCGAGCCTCCTCAAGCGCTGCTGGACCTCGCCGCCGTGTCCCCGTTCGATCTGTTCGTGACCCTTTCGTTCGACGGCTTGCTGACTCGCGCAATCGACCTTGTCCGTCACGGCGGGGAAACGCGCACTTCCGTTGTGAGCTTCTCCCCAAATCGGCCTGCCGATCTACCGCTCCCTCGTGGGCGCCTGACCACGCCAACCGTGTTCCATCTGCTCGGGCGCCAATCGTCAGCGCCCGATTGGGTGATCTGCGACGAGGATCGCCTGGAATTCCTTCACGCGTTGCAGGACGACGCGCGTCGGCCGAAGCTGCTGTTCGATGCGTTGCGCGACGACCATCTGCTGCTGCTCGGTTGCCGGCTGCCGGACTGGCTCGCGCGCTTTTTCCTGCGGGCAGCCAAGAACGAGCGGCTCTCGTCACCTCGCCAGACGGTGGAGTACCTGATCGATCCAATGGCGGCGCGCGACCCCGCGTTGAAAGCCTTCCTCGCCGACTTCAGCCCGGCGACCCGCGTCGTGTCGCTGGAGCCGACCGTCTTCTGCGCCGAGCTGCGCTCCCGCTGGAGCCAGCGTCATCCCACGGGCGTTGCGCAGGCACCGTCGGCACCCGTCGTGCCGCGCGCCATCGAGGGGGCGGTGTTCATCAGCTATTCGAGTCAGGATACAGACGCCGTGCAAGGTCTCGCTCGCGAACTCGATGCTGCAGGCATCGACGTATGGTTCGACCGGAGTGAGCTGCGGGGCGGCGATGATTGGGAGCGCAGTATCCGGCGCGGCGTGGACACCAGCAGCCTGTTCATGCCCGTGATTTCGCGCGCCACGCAAGACCCGGACCGGCGGCGGGACTACTTCTGGCGCGAGTGGATGGCCGCCGACGAGCGCGCTCGCGGCATGGCGCCTGACGAACCCTTCCTCGTCCCGGTGGTGATCGACGACACGCCCAAGTACGGCGACTGGCTTCCCGACCGCTTTCGCTCCGCCCAATGGATGACGCTGCCGGGCGCACGCACTGACGAGACGTTCGTCGCGCACGTGCGCGATCTATACCGGCAAATCTCCAGCCGCTGCCGGCGGAGCTGATATGGCTGATGAAGCGGTTGAATCCGGGCACGAAGGACTGTCGGCAGACGCGCTGACGCCGACGCGCCCCTGGCCAGGCCTCGCGTCTTTCACTGAGGCGGACCAGTACTTTTTCCGCGGCCGGGAGAACGAGGCGGAAGAACTCGCGCGGCTGGTGCGCCGTGAAGTGCTGACCGTCCTGTTCGGCCGCTCGGGGCTAGGAAAGACCTCTTTGCTCAATGCGGGACTTTTTCCCCGTTTGCGCGAGAATCTTCACGTGCCCGTGATGATACGTCTCGCGCACGGCGCCGCGTTGCCGCTGCGCGACCAGGTCTGGCAGGCGCTCGCCGCCGCTTGCAGCGCCGCTGGCGTCGACGCAACCGCGCCGCTGCCGGAGGCGTCATTGTGGGAACACTTTCATCGCGCCGGCGCCGGGTTCTGGAACACGCGCAACCGGGCTGTGATACCTGTGCTGGTTTTCGATCAGTTCGAAGAGCTGTTCACGCTCGGCCAGGTCGACGAGGAGACGCGCCGTCGCGCTGCCAGCTTCGTCAACGAGCTTTCAGACCTGATTGAAAACCGCCCGCCGGAAGCGTTGCGTCAAGCGCTCGATTCCGGCGCGGTACCCGCGCAGAGCATCGATTTCAGCCGTCGGGACTGCAAGGTCGTTCTGAGCTTTCGCGAAGACTTCCTGGCGGACGTGGAAGGCTTGCGCGTGAACATCCCCTCGCTAATGCGCAACCGATACCGCCTGTTGCCGATGGACGGCTACCAGGCCCGAGCGGTGATCGACAGCGGCGGCGCGCTCGTGGCGCCGACGGTAGCCGAACGCATCATCGGTCTCGCGTGGCGCAATCGCGCCGAAGCGCCTTCGGCAGACGACTACAGCCGGATGGAGGTCGATCCCGCGCTCCTGAGCGTGATCTGCAGCGAACTCAATTTGCGCCGTATCGCACAGGGTAGCGATCACATCGGTGCCGAGCTGGTGGCGAGCGCCGAGCGCGAGATCCTGGTCGATTTCTATGAGCGCTCACTGCGAGATGTCGACCCGCGTGTGCGTGTGTTTATCGAGGATGAGCTGATCACGGACGCCGGCCATCGGGACAGCTATGCGCTCGATGATGCGCTCGTGCTACCCGGTATCTCACGCACCGATATCGAGCGGCTGGTGGCCGGCCGGCTGCTGCGCGTCGATGAACGCTTCGGCGTGCGCAGGCTCGAACTTACCCATGATGTGCTGACGCGCGTTGTCAAGGACAGTCGCGATGCGCGGCAGGCCCGTGACGCGGCGGCCGCGGCGGCCGCGCGCGTGCGTGAGGCGTTGGAGATACAGCGGCGTAACCGTCGCAACGCGATGTGGGTTGGCGCCGCCTTCGTGTTTGCAATGGCTTTGCTGGTCGGTGCGGGATACGCCGCATACGAAGCGACGGTGCAACGACACCGTGCGAGTATCGCGCAGAATGACGCCGTAGCCGCGAAGCAGCAGTTGGTCAAGGAGACCGAGAAATCGATCCAGGCGAAGCTCGCAATCGAGGAAGCCCAGCAACAGATGCAGCGGGCGGCAGTGGAGTTGCAAAAGATGGGCGACTCCGCAGCCGAGGCCGATCGTCGTGCGAAAGAGGCGCAGGCGGTCGCAGTGAAGGACGCCGAGTTGGCAGCGATTCAGCAGAAGCGGGCAGACGAAGCCACCGCGCATGCCGGGCAACTGACTCGCGATGCGATTATCTCCGGCGTGATTGCCAACGCCAGCGCCGAGGACGCGGAGCATCCCGATCGCGCGCTGCTGCTGGGCGCCGAAGCCAGCCACGCCGCCCCAGTGCGACTGGATGCGCAGCTTGCGCAACTAGCGCGGCTGATTGCTGATGAAGGCGTGCACAAGATGATGCGGATCGGCGATAAGGTGACCGCGTCAGCAGTCAGCCCTGACGGCAAACGGATGGCCATGGGCACCAACGGCGGTGACGTCATCGATCTGGACCTGACGACCTGGACCGTGCTGCGGCGCTGGAGAGGCCACGAAGCAGCCGTGCTGGCGCTGGCGTACGACCAGGACGCGTCACGTCTCATATCCGCCGATGCAAAGAGTACCGTCATCGCCTGGCAAGCGCGCGATGCGAAGGAAATCGGGCGTGTCTCTGTCGGCGATGCCCCCGACATCAAAAAGATTGTCGTCAGTCACCACGGCCAGTTCGTCGCGGTTGCAGGCCATTCATCTGTCCACGTGTTGACGATGCCCGGCCAACCGGGTGTCCCAGTGCTGAAGCGCCTTGGCACTGGCGACGGTCAATGCCTTGGATTCGACCGCGACGACGCCACGCTGCTCTACGGTTCCGGGGATAGCATTGTCGTCGCACCGCTCCCCGGCACCGGCACCGAGGCCGGCACCGGGACCGCACCGTCGCCCAGGTCCACACGCCCCTTGCTCGCGCGCACACCCGACTGCCGCTTCGATGCGTTGCTCCACGCCAACCCCGACGGCAAGCGCGTCGTCGAGCTTCGCGACGAATCAACGGACTCGGTCATCGGAACGTTGGACGGAGGCGAAGCCGAAGGCGAAGGCGAACTACAGGCAGTCTTCGAGTCCGGAGGCGGCTTTTTTGCGCTTCGAAATGGCCGAACGACCAGCGTGTGGAAGATACAACCTCTGCAAAAGATCGGCACGGTTGCTGATGAAAGCGGCAAGGCCGTTCGCATGTCATTGAGCCCGGACGGCCGCTGGCTGGCCACAGCCCTGGCCAATGGCCAGGAGATCGTTCAGCCGACCAGCGGCGGCCGGGCCCGAGTCAAGACCAGGCAAGGACAGCGCGTTGCCGCCTTCCAGTTTTCGCCGAATGGGGACACCGTCGCGTACCAGATCGATCAACAGGAGACGCTGTACACCATATGGTCGCTCGCGCCGGGGTCGGTGTTGCGGTCCGGCAAATCCCTGTACCACGCCGAGGAGGTGGAATTCAACCGCAACGGCAAGGTTCTGGCGACCGTTCCCGCAGGCACGGATATCGCCGACTTCTGGAATCCTGATGATGCCGCGCAATTGCGCAGCGAACGGGGCATGCGCCGCGCCGAATTTAGTCCTGATGGTTCGCTCCTCGCTATTCAGCGCGCCAACGGCACTGTCGATGTACTGGAGATGACGGGCCATGCCCGTCTGCAGCTTCAGAAGCCGGTGGATGCCGAAGTAGAGCGCTTTGCTATAAGTTGGGACAATCGACGCCTTGCGATCACGCTGTCCGATGGTTCGATTCATGTGTACGAGATCACCCGGGCCGGACACGAAACCGTGCTGTCGGGGAAGCGCGAGTCCGAAGTCGTCGCGTTTAGCCCCGACGGCCGGGTGCTCGCGGTGGCGGGCGGCGATGGCGTCGTGCGCCTGTTCCGCTTCGGGTCGCAAAAGGCCATGACAGAATTGCCTGATCCGCATAAGGATCGCGTGCGTCAGCTGGCATTCAGTCCTGACGGCAAGCGGCTCGTATCGGGGGGCGACGATGAGATGGCGATCCTGCACGACGTCGAAAGCGGACAAACCGTGGCCAAATTCGGCCCTCATGACGGCCCGGTTGACCGGCTGGTGTTCATTGGCAACGGCGAGGCGCTCGTCAGCGGTGACGCGAAGGGGGAACGCCAGGTGTGGGACCTCCGCAAGGGGAGCCAACTGGCCCGGCTGCGTGCCGCGGGCGGCACTGTATCAAGCGTGGACATCAGTCCAGGCGGACGTCGCGTGGCCGTGCTGCATGAGGATCAGACCGTGTCGTTGCGCAATTGGGACAGCGAGTCGATGCTGGCAGATGCTTGCGCGATTGCGAATCGGAATCTTGACTGTGCGGAGTGGCGGCAGTTCATGTCGGGGGTGCCTTATCGGAAGACGTGTGCGGCGTTGCCTGCGCCGAAGCCGGTTTGTCAGTGAGAGGGGTGTTGGTGGGTGATGTGGGTGATGTGGGTGAGCGTGGTCGATGTGGGTTATGACTATGATGAAGTTGACGCCATCTCCATTTTCGCATTGGGATATTGTCTTCGATAACTAATCTCTGATATTGAGAAATTTGACGATGAAGCTCATATACACGCCGTTCCCTGCGACAAAGGCAGGTAATTTAGCATCAGTGCTCGCTAAAAGACCCGATGCTGCCAAAGGCTTTGAGAACAATCAGCGGATTTACGCCCCCAAAAGGAACGATGACAACTACATCAAGAGCGAAGCGCAGCCCCTTGATCTTTCCGACGGGGATGAGCTGCTAATCAACGCGCATTGCAACGCAGGGTTGGACTATCTTTCGACAAACGTCAAATGTGAAACGGACAAAGATGTCGAAAAAAAAGTTACCGCTTCGCAATTAGTTCTCCAGTTGGCCGCGCACGGCCTCAAAAAGGAACGTAACGTAAAGATCAAGTTATGGGTATGCAAGGGAGGGCAGGATGGTGCGTTCGACAAAGAGTCGTTCGCCAAAAGGTTCTCCAAGGCGATGTTCGAAGCGGGTTATCAGAGTTGCCGTATTTTTGCTTATACAGAATCTCTAATGCAGCAATACGGATCAATAGATACGGAAGATCCCCACGAAAAAGGTGTTCACAGACGCAGCAATAACGAAAAAAAACAATTTGACGATTACATTGAAAAATTAAAGACCGACCCTGAAACTCCTCAGAATAGAACGTTGAAGAGGCTGCTTGCTATTTCTAAATCCGAAGAAGACGCGAAAAATAAGCTGCGACCACTTTGGGAGTCGACCCGCGATCACGCCGTCGTGACACCAGGCCTGCGAGCCAGCAATTTCCGTAAGGAATTTCGTGACGGCAAAATCGTCGATCATGTTTCAACGACTGACTGAAGAATTTTTACGGCCGGCTGTTCCATCGGGTGTCCGGCAGATTTCGAAGTGAACCGGCCGTTGGAATGGCGACTTTTTGTGTTTCGTGAACGACAATTACTGGCAGAAAGCACCAATTCGAGAACGCTCTGCGGAGCGGTCGTTGAGATCCTCAGTGGCTGCTCACTGGCATCTGATGTGAACGAGAACTACCGTCGGCCAACTCTTGCCACTCGCCGGCGCGCGCCCGCAGACACTCAAACGGCCGATCTTCAGGAGGCAGCGGACGTCCACACGCCATCCATCTCGTTGGACCATCGGCCACTTTTGCTTGTCTTCGTCGCCTCCCTGGCTAGAGTGAAAAGTACCGTAGGTACCTGCTTGAGGGCAGTCGGCCGTCGCGAATCGCGCGGACGGCAGACGGGCGCGCGAGTTGCGCCGACTGGGAGGTAACATGAAACGCTTCATTGCGAGGCTCGGAATGAGCATGACCCCGAAGCTGACGTGGGGCACCGCGGCAGGCGTGGTTCTGCTGGCGTGCTCCGTCTTTTTCCCGTCAGCGTATGCTCAGCCCGTTACCACAGGCCCACTCAGCATCACCGGGTCGGCCGTCGTCCGCGGACCGTTGACCGTCGATGGCTCGCTGACAGTGGCCGGTGACATCTACGCCCGCGGGCCGATCACGGCGGCCTGGATTGAACGGATTCCGCCCAACGATCCGGCAGTACGCAGGCGCGGGGGAGGAAACACGTTCGATGGGCCGCTCACTGTGCACGGTCCGCTGATCGTGCACGGCGATCTGGAAGTGGATGGCCCGATCACCATCGGCGGCCCCGTCGGTGCTGTCGGGCGCGTGGATGCCGAGGGGCCGATTACCGAGCGCCGTTGAATGTGCGTCGGGCGAGATGTCTGGAGGTCTGTAGCGTTTGGCAGGTTGCCGCCGGTTATCGAAATTTGTTGTTTCCAGGGACGTGTGTTGTCCAACGGCCGCAATAGGAGCGCAACGCGTTCCTGCTGTTATGCCTCACGCGCGCGGAGCGGGAGATGTTGTCAGGCATACTGAAGAAGCTGACGCACCAGGCTCACGCGATGCTCGATCAGGAGCGCGAGGAAGCGGAACTTTGATCCGCGGGGGATTTATCTCAGGCGTGTCGCATAACCAGCCGGCTCAATGCCTGCTCGCTCGGTTCGCACGCGCCATCGAACGAGTTCGATGGCGCGACTACTGTGCTCCAGGCGTGATCATCCTGGCAACCATCGCCGGTGCGCCAGCGACGGAGTGTCAATCAACTACTGCGGCAGCGCGGCCAGTGCGATCTCACTCGCGCTGTCCAGTTGCTCGACGTGCCAGCACTTTTCAATCAATGCGCGCGTTTGAGCTGGCGAAAGAATGCCGTCGGCGAGGTCGGCGAACTTCTTCTCGAGTTGCTGATCGGTCATCGGCACTTCAGTGCTGCCGATGGCATGCTGAATGAACTTGTGCAGCTTGCGTCCATCCTTGAGCGTGATGGTCATGTCGACCTGTTCCGGCTTGATTGCAGGATCGATGATTGCGTTCACCTTCTCGCGCAGGGCAACCGTCACCGGGTCGCGCACTTTCGCATCGCTGAACTGTTTTTCGCCGCCCGCGCCGTCGATCACGGCAATCGCGACCGCATGATAGATGCTGAACTTGCCTTCGAGCCCGATCTGCGGCGTCTTCTTGCCGGTCAGTTCGATGACGAGCGGATGCACGCGAAGATCAATATGGTCGATCTGATCGGCCGTCAGGTGATATTGATTGCGAAGCTGGATTGCCGCGTCGATTGCCGGATGAATGACGATGCCGCACGCAAACGGCTTGTAGGTGTTCAGCGTCGATTCGTAACGCGTGCCCAGCGCTTCGGTGATTTCGCGGTAATCCTGTTTGGTGCTGATGGTGTTCGCCCAACCCCGCTTCGCTTCGATCATGCCATCCGAACTGGTGTAGTCCCTGGCAGCCAGCAGAGCCGCGAAGATGCCGTTCGCGGCCGCGCGCCCCGGGTTGAAGCTCTTGTTCATCGAACCGAACGATTCGCGCAAGCCGACCGGCTGAGACGCCGCAAGGCCCAATGCCCAAACCATTTGCTGAACGCTTAGCCCCATCAGCTTGCCCGTTGCCGCCGCCGAGCCGAATACGCCGCATGTGCCCGTGATGTGCCAGCCGACATCGTAGTGATTGGGATACACCGCATTGCCGATCCGCAATTCCGTTTCGACGCCTAGCACGAGCGCGTTCAAAAAATCCTTGCCCGACACGGGATGGTATTGCGAGTACGCCAGAATCGCGGAAGCGACGGGCCCTGCCGGGTGAATGATCGTCTTCAGATGCGTGTCGTCGTAGTCGAAGATATGGCTGCTGACGCCGTTGATGAAGGCCGCGTTCATGATGTCGAAGCGCTCGCTGCGGCCCAGCAGGTTCGCCTGTGGCGGCCCGGAGAATGGCGTCAGGGCGGCGACCGCGCGATTCACCGTTTCATCGTGCGAACCGCCGACAGCAACGCCGACCCAGTTCATCAAGGTTCGCACGCCTTCCTTGCGGGCGGGCGCGGGCAAGTCCTGGTAACCGGTCTTGACGATGAACTCCGCGAGGATGCGCGTGACCTTCGGCGGGCGTGCATTTGTGCTGCTAGCGGGCGCAGGCGCGGAAGCGGGCGCGGCAGTATCGGGCGAGTCGGCGAAAACCGCCTTGCTGGCGGCCGCCGATGCCAAAGCTCCAACGGCACTGGTTTTCAGAAAGCGTCGTCGGTCGATGACGGACATCGGTTTGTCTCCTTCGGATTTGATGTTCGATGAGGCTGGGTGCGGCGGCTCATGGTTTTCGATCGCACGCCTCTGTGGTTGTCGTACCTTGATGCGAAACGCTAAAATGTCGACACTTTGCGTATTATAAATAGGAAAACCGTGATTTCGCAAGGCGCAGAACGCGCAGTGTACACACTTGGAGGGTGAACCCAGAAAGGCCGCGCGCATTGCCACGCGCCGCCGAAGAAGGGCCGTTTGCTAGAATCGCCCGGAAACCGGGCCGGCGATCCCGGACGTAAGGGGAACTGCGGTGAATCAGAATGTCGACAGAAGCAAGCTCGAGGAGGACGGTGAATCGTCGCGTGTCGGCGAGATCGTCGACTGGGTGGCGCGCGGCATCATTGAAGGGCGCCTTTCGCCGGGCGACGATCTGAACTCCGTCGATCTCGCGAAACGGTTCAGCGTCAGCCGCACGCCAGTGCGCGAAGCGCTGTTCGTGTTGAGTCGCGAAGGATTGGTCGACTGGTCGCCGCGCAGGCGTCCACGGGTGTCGGCGCTGAAGTTGGTGGACGTGCGCGAGATCTATCAGTTGCGCGCGATTCTTTACGCACAGGTATCGACGGCCATCGTCGAACGCGCCACCGACGCTGACATCGAATCGCTATGGCATGCCCATGGTCGTCTTGCGGAGGCCGCCGCTCAAGGCGACGTCGACGGCTATTTCTGGGCAAATGTCGCATTTCGCGACGAAGAACTTCGGGTATGCGGCAACGGCATCTTCAAGGAGGTGCTGGATTCGATGCGCATGCGTACCAACCGTTTGCGCCGGTTGAGCACGTCGTTGCCGGGGCGTTTGCAGCGTTCGTGCTCCGATCATCAGCGCTTGTGCGAAGCCTACGCGGAGCGAGACGGCGTGCTGGCCGCAGCGCTCAACCGGTCGATCGTGTTCAGCGCTCTGCAGGCAATCGAACAGGCGTGGGAGCAGGTGCCTGTTGGCGTTGACAGCGTCGGCGCTGACGAGAGGTAGTCGGCGTCTCTTGCAAGAACGAGATTGCGCGATAAACAGCAATCGACGATCGGAGCACATGCCCTCCGGATATCAGCAGCAACGCAGCGGCATGATGTCGGCTCCCGATCACGACGTCCGTCGACTTTCCCCCGTCGTCCGCATATCTCCCTCTCAAATCAAATCCAAGGGTTTTCCCCTATTTGGCCGCTTTATTGGATTGATATATTGAATCCACGGATACAAATATCCAGTCTTACAAATTAATTTCATTTCGAGCAAGCCGATCAGGCAGACCATGGAAGAAAGCGTTCATTCCTTTCGCGCAGGATTCGCCGTCACGGCGGAAGAAGAGGCATATGCCTATGTGCTGTATCGCATCCGCATGGGTAAGTACCGCGCCGGCGACCGCCTGATCCCCGAAGAGATAGCGGCCGAGATCGACACGAGCCGCATGCCCGTGCGCGAAGCATTCCGCAGGCTCGCAAGCGAGGGTCTCGTCGTCATCAGGCCAAACCGCGGCGCGATCGTCCGCGGGCTGGATGCCGACGAAATGGAAGAGGTCTTCTGCATGCGTGGCGCGCTCGAGGGACTTGCAGCGAAGCTGGCGCTGCCGGGCATCATGCCCGCGCACGTCGCTGAACTCGCACGGCTGATCGAAGTGATGGAAAGCCACGAGCAGGACGCGCATCAGTGGGTGAGCGCGCATCGGAATTTCCATGAGTATCTGTGTCAGTTGAGCGGCCGCAAACGTCTGGTCGCGCAGATTGCCGGCCTGCATACCGTCGTCGAGCCGCACATGCGTCTCTGGCTGCAACTTGCCGACAAGCAGATGACTTCGCGCGACGACCACACGACGATCATCGACGCCATCAAAAGCGGTGACCCCATGGCCGTCGAGGCGACCGTGCGAGAGCACATTGAAGCGACGGTGCCGGCGCTGCGTCAATGGATGACGTCGGGCCGCTAGGAAAACAGGCTATTCATCGTGATGAATTTTTCATAAATATTAGTTGTACGAATATAAAACGAGTGCGACGGAAACACATAGCCGCGCGTGACTTACACCAACCTTTTGAGCCTCGACATGAAACGACTCGTGAAGAATCTGCTGGGACTGGCCATCTGCGTGCTGGCCCTGAATGCACATGCGAAGGAATGGAAAGACATTCGCATCGGCTACGAGGGCGCTTATCCGCCGTTCTCGTCGATTCAGCCGGACGGCAAACCGGTGGGCTTCGATATCGACATCATTCACGCACTATGCGCGCAGATGCATGCGAACTGCACGCTTGTGCAGATCAACTGGGACGGCCTGATTCCCGCATTGCAGGCCGAGAAGATCGACGCGATCGTCGCGTCCGTAGCGATCACAGCCGAGCGCAAACAAAAAGTCGACTTCACCGAGAAGTACTACAACTCGCCACGCAGACTGATCGCATCGAAAGCGAGCCCGATCAAGGACGCGACGCCTGCCGAGTTGAAGGGCAAGCGCGTCGGCGTGCAGCGGGGCACGCTGGCCGACAAATACGCGAGTGCGTACTGGGCGCAGAGCGGCGTGCAGATCGTGCGCTATGCGACGCAGGACGAGGCTTATATGGATCTTCGCTCGGGCCGTCTCGACGCGGGGCTGCAGGACGCGACGGCTGCGTACAGCGCGTTTCTGAGCAAACCGGAAGGCGCGAACTTCCAGTTCGTCGGGCAGCCGATTCTCGGCGCGACGCCGGAACAGAAGGCGCTGCTCGGTGAAGGCTATGGCATCCCCGTGCGCAAGGGAGATGACGATCTGAAGCAGCAGTTCAACCAGGCTATCGACGCGATCCGCGCAAACGGCGTGTATCTGTCGATCGAGAAGAAGTACTTCAATTTCGACATCTACTGATATTGCCGGCAAGGCGCCGCGAGCGCACGTCTGTCGCGGCCTCCAACAAGTCATCACAGGTGGAACCATGCTCGAACTCCAGCGGTATTTCCCCGCGCTTTTACAGGGTGCCGGAATTACGCTCGTCCTCGCTGTGCTGTCCGTGGTGCTCGCGGTGTGCCTGGGCATGGCTGGCGCGGTGGCAAAGCTGTACGGCTCGCGGGCGGTCGTCTCGATGGCTTCGGCCTACACGACGCTGGTCCGCGGTGTGCCCGAGTTCGTGATGATGCTGCTCGTGTTTTACGGCGGGCAACTGATCCTCAACCAGCTGGCGTCATGGGTGGGTCTTCATGCACCGGACGTCAACGCTTTCGTTGCGGCCGTGTTGACTATCGGTTTCATCTTCGGCGCCTATTACACGGAGACGTTTCGCGGCGCGATTCTGAGCGTGCCGCGCGGCCAGATGGAGGCGGCGCGTGCCTACGGCTTTTCGGGCTGGCTTGCGTTCCGACGCATCCTGTTCCCGCAGATGATGCGCCTCGCGCTTCCCGCTGCCGTCAATAACTGGCTGGTTCTGCTCAAGGCGACGGCCATTGCGTCGCTGATCGGCCTGCACGACGTGATGTTCATTGCCGACCAGGCGGGCCGCACGACGCAGGCACCGATGACGTTCTACCTTGCGGCCTGCGCGGTGTATCTGGTGGTGACATCGGGCTCGACGGCCTGTCTTGCGCGCGCACGCACGTATCTTCACAGAGGTGTTCGGGAAGGGAGCCTGCACCGATGACATATGAACAGCTCGGACAACTGTTTGCTTCGTACGCGAGCGGCCTGTGGGTAACAGTTCAGCTCACGGTTTTCTCTCTCGTGCTGGGTTTGCTGATCGCCATTCCGCTCGCCGTGCTGCGTGTGTCGCCCAACCGTATCGTCAGTGGCCCTGTTGCGGTTTACACATGGTTCATGCGCGGCACGCCGTTACTCGCGCAACTGATGATCGTGTACTACGGGTTCGGCCAGTTCCAGTGGATGCAGGACGCGTGGCAGCGCGGCACGCCCATTCTTTCGTTGTTGCGCGATCCCTACGACTGCGCGCTGATCGCGCTGACGGCGAACACCTGTGCCTACACGACGGAGATTCTGGCGGGCGCATTGCGCGCAACACCGTACGGCGAGATCGAAGCAGCGCGAGCCTACGGCATGAGCCAGCTCACGACATGGAGAAGAATTCTTCTGCCCTCGGCGCTGCGCCGCTTCATTCCTGCGTATAGCAACGAAGTGATTCTGATGCTGCACGGTACGTCGCTTGTGAGCGCCATCACGATCGTCGATCTGACGGGCGTCGCGCGCGATTTCTATGCGAACTACTACGCGCCGTTCGAAGCATTCATCTCCGTCGGGACCGTGTACTTCGGGCTGACCACCATCATCACACTTCTGGTCCGCCTCACCGAACGCCGATACCTGGTTTATCTGCGCCCCCAGAACTTTGCCACACTCGCTAAAAGCTAGAACTCGCCATATGAATGCATTGACTGTCGAAAATCTGCACAAACGCTATGGCGATAACGAAGTACTCAAGGGCGTTTCGCTGTCCGCAAAAAGCGGTGACGTGATCAGCATGATCGGCTCGTCGGGGTCCGGCAAGAGCACGTTCCTGCGGTGCATCAACTTTCTCGAATCGCCGTCGTCGGGCCGCGTGAGCCTCAACGGAAATGAAGTACGCACCTCGACCAACGGAAGCGGCGAAATCCGCATCAGCGATCCCGCGCAACTGAGGCAAATGCGCACGCGCCTCGCGATGGTCTTCCAGCACTTCAATCTCTGGGCGCACATGACCGTGCTGGAGAACGTCATGGAAGCGCCGAGGCACGTGCTGAAGCTGACCAGGGCCGAGGCCACGGAACGGGCTGGGCGCTATCTGGAGCAGGTCGGCATGACGCGTTTCGCGGATGCTTACCCGTCGCACCTGTCGGGTGGACAACAGCAGCGGGTTGCGATTGCGCGGGCGCTCGCCATGGAGCCCGAAGCGCTGCTCTTCGATGAACCCACATCGGCGCTCGACCCGGAACTCGTCGGCGATGTGCTCAAGGTCATGCGCGATCTCGCGGAAGAGGGCCGCACGATGATCGTGGTTACGCACGAAATGGGCTTTGCGCGCGAGGTTTCCAACCATGTGGTCTTTCTTCATCAGGGTGTGATCGAAGAAGAAGGGCATCCACGTGAAGTCATGAAAACGCCGCGAAGCGAGCGCCTTCAGCGATTCCTGTCGGGAGCCATGAAGTAGTCCCAATGCCGCACGACGAGAACCCAAACGTGGATGAGACGAATCAAGGAACCAACCCATGCAAAACCTGAAACAGAACGACATCAATCACTACCTTCACCCGTACACCAATCTCAGTCTTCATCGCGAAGTCGGACCGATGGTGATCGAGCGCGGCGAAGGTGTCTACGTCTACGATTCCGAGGGCAACCGATATCTCGAAGGACTCGGCGGGCTTTTCTGCGCATCGCTCGGTTTTAGCGAAACACGGCTCGCGGATGCTGCCGACAGGCAGATGAGAAAACTGCCGTTCTATCATGCGTTCGGGCACAAGTCGTCGGAACCTTCCATTCTGCTGGCTGAGAAGCTGATTTCGATGGCGCCCGTGCCGATGTCGAAGGTGTTCTTCGCGAACTCCGGGTCCGAGGCCAACGATACGGCCGTCAAGCTGATCTGGTATTTCAACAACGCGATCGGCCGGCCGCAGAAGAAGAAAATCATCTCGCGTACACGCGCCTACCATGGCGTGACGATTGCGTCGGCGAGCCTTACGGGGCTGCAGAACAATCATCGCGACTTCGACTTGCCTATCGACAGGATTCTGCACACCGACTGCCCGCATTTCTATCGATACGGTTTGCCTGGCGAGAGCGAAGAGCAGTTCGCCACGCGCTGCGCCGAGTCGCTCGAACGATTGATTCTCGAAGAGGGCGCGGACACCATCGCGGCGTTTTTTGCGGAACCCGTCATGGCGTCCGGTGGCATGATCGTGCCACCTGCCACGTATATGGAGAAGGTTCAGGCCGTGCTGAAGCGCCACGACATTCTGCTCGTGGCCGACGAAGTCATCTGCGGTTTCGGACGCACGGGGAACATGTTCGGCTCGCAGACTTTCGGCATGCAGCCCGACATGATCACGATGGCCAAGCAGCTATCCGCAGGCTATCTGCCCATCTCGGCGTTGTTGGTCAACGAGCGCATCTATCGCGGCCTCGTCACTGAGAGCGAGAAGATCGGCACATTCGGTCACGGGTTCACGTACAGCGGTCATCCCGTGTGCGCAGCCGTCGCGCTGGAGACGCTGAACATTTACGAGCAGGACGGCATTCTCGAACATGTGAGAGCCGTCACGCCGCACTTCCAGGAGCGCGTGGCCGAACTTGGGCGACATCCGCTCGTCGGCGAAGCGCGTGGCGCTGGCCTGCTTGCCGCCGTCGAGCTGGTGGCGGACAAGGCGAGCAGGGAGCCTTTCGCGCCGTCCGAGGGCGTCGCGGCCTATGCCGGCACGCGTGCGTTGTCGCATGGACTGATCACGCGTGCGTTGGGCGACACCGTCAATTTCTGCCCGCCGCTCATCGTGACCCGCGCGCAAATCGATGAAATGTTCGATGCCGCGAAGCGCGCGCTCGACGATACGCTCGCATGGCGCAAGACGCTGAACAACAACTGATGGGACGGGCAAACAGCATGAGAGATTTCGAGCAACCGGGACGATCGCTGGTGATGTCGAAGGACGGCATGGCGGCGACATCGCATCCCGCTTCGACACTTGCCGCCGTGAAGATTCTGGAAGCGGGCGGCAATGCAATGGATGCAGCGATTGCGGCCTGCGCCGCGCAGTGTGTGGTCGAGCCCGGCTCGACGGGGATAGGCGGCGATTGCTTCGCGTTGTATTCGCGCGGCGGCGGCGACGACATCATCGCCTTCAATGGCTCCGGATGGGCGCCGCAGGCGGCCAGCGTGTCCGTGCTGCAGTCGATGGGCGTTTCGTCGATCGAGCGCCATTCGCCTCATGCGGTGACGGTGCCGGGCGCCGTCGACGCATGGGCGACGCTGGCGCGCGATCATGGCTCGATTCCGTTCAAGTCGCTGTTCGCCACGGCGATCAAGCTGGCAAGCGAGGGCTATGTCGTGGCGCCGCGCGCGGCAGCCGACTGGGCGAATCAGGCCGCATTGCTGCGGCTGGACAAGACGAGCCGCGAGCAGATGCTGATCGAAGGCGCTCCACCTGCGGCGGGAACGCTTCACCGGCAGCCGTTGCTCGCGAAGTCGCTGATGGCCATCGCCGAAGCAGGTCCGCGAGTGTTCTATGAGGGCTTTATCGCGGAGGATATGGTCGAGTGTCTGAAGAGTAAGGGCGGCCTGCACACGCTGGACGACTTCGCGCAGTATCGCGGCGAATACGTGAAGCCCATCAAGGCGAGCTTCCGCGGCTACGAGGTGCATGAGTGTCCGCCGAATGGGCAGGGCATCATTGCGCTGCTGATACTCAAGATTCTCGAAGGATTCGATGCGACCGACGATCCGCTCGGCGCTGACCGGCTGCATCGCGAGATCGAGGCGACGCGGCTTGCGTATTCGATCCGCGATGCGCTGCTCGGCGATCCGCGCGGCCAGCCGCTCGATATCGACTGGCTGCTGTCGGACGAAACCGTGTCGACACTGCGCGCCCGAATCTCACTCGAGCGTGCCATGACCGACGTGTCGACGTACCGTCCCGCCGATCACAAGGACACGGTCTATATCTGCGTCGTCGACAAAGATCGCAATTGCGCGAGCTTCATCAACTCGCTCTTTCATCCTTTTGGCAGCGGAATCATGGCGCCGCACAGCGGCGTGATGCTGCACAACCGCGGACAGAGCTTTGCCGTCGAAGAAGGGCATCCCAATGCCATCGCGCCGCACGCAAGACCGATGCACACCATCATTCCCGGCATGGTCACGAAGAACGGCAAAGTGCAGATGACCTTCGGCGTGATGGGCGGCCACTATCAGGCGATGGGGCACGCTCACTTTCTGTCGAAGGTGCTGGACTACGGGCTGGACATGCAGTCGGCCATCGCATTGCCGCGCGTGTTTCCGCAACCGGGCACGGGTGTCGTCGAAGCTGAATCTACGTTGCCGGCGGCAACGCGTGACGAACTGACCCGGCGCGGATTCAGGCTGGCGCCGCCGAACTGGGCCATCGGCGGCGCGCAGGCGATCTGGATCGACTGGGAAAACGGTACGCTTGCCGGTGCGTCGGACCATCGCAAAGACGGCTGCGCATTGGGCATCTGACCAGTCCCGGCGGGTACGACCGGCTGCACGCCACTACGTCGATGTGTATAGGGTTTATACCTATTCCAACAACATTCAATTGTTCTACGAGGGCTTAATTACGAGCCGCCTCCGGCCTAGACTTGCATCACTGAAACGCAAACGGGTGTTTGCGAAGCAATCAAAGCCTGGAGGTAAGTATCATGAAACTCGTTCAATCGCTCGTTGTTGCTGCTGCCCTCGCAATCCCCGCTGTCTCGTCGTTCGCCCAATCCAACGAAGCGGCCGCACCAATCAATACGCAGGCCGCGCATACGGTCGCGGCTGCTGGGGATGTCGGCGGCGTCGCCGATGGCACGTCAGCGTCGGGTAGCCATCACGAACTGCGGTCGCTCCGCAGCGCTGTTTCCCGCGTGGGCCACAAAATCGAAGGCTCGATCCGCCCGGATGCAAATGATGGAATGAAGCCGGTGTATTTCGGTTCGTAAATCCCGGATTGATTGCAGGGGCGACTATCGACGTATCGGTGTCTGACAGTTGTCGCCCCGTTGAGGTATTCGCTTCGAGACGCGCAGGCTTGCCTGCGCGTGTCTGTTTTCGTTCTTCTGCTATCTCGCTGCACCCTGCAAGGTCATTCAATAAACGCGGGACAGAAAACCCTGGATCTGCGCCACCACACCCGCGCCTTCACCCACTGCCGAAGCGACACGCTTGGTCGACCCTGAGCGAACATCGCCAATCGCGAAAACACCTTCGACGCTCGTCTGCAACGATATCGACAGCATGTTCGCATCGGGAAGATCGATGCCCGTCCGTACGAAACCGTGGTTGTCGAGCGAGATGCCGCATGTGTTGAGCCAGCTCGTGTTGGGATCCGCGCCGATGAATACGAACAGGTGATGGATGGTCATATTCCCTTCGATTCCCCCGGCGCCGCGATAGTGCACACGTTCGAGACGCTCGGTTCCTTCGAGCGCGGTGAGTTCGACCCGCGTATGAACCGTCACGTTCGGCAGCGCCAGGACGCGCTCGATCAGGTAGTGCGACATGCTGTCCTCGAGCTTCGCGCCTCGAATGAACATGTGCACATGCTCGGCGTGTGATGCGAGAAACACGACAGCCTGTCCCGCCGAATTACCACCTCCGATCAGCAACACTGGCTCTTTGCGGCATAGCTTTGCTTCGATCGGCGTAGCCCAGTAATAGACGCCACGGCCTTCGAAACGCTCAAGATCCTCGACGACGGGTCGCCGGTACTCTGCGCCCGTCGCGATGACCACAGTGCGCGCGGTGATTCGATGGCCATTGGTAAGCTCCACGACGGGCGGTTGCTTGTCGCAATACAACGCCTTGACCTCGCACGGGATGCCGATATGCGCACCGAACTTCTGCGCCTGAACGAAAGCGCGGTCCGCGAGCGCGTGACCCGTGATGCCCGTAGGGAAACCGAAAAAATTTTCGATGCGTGCGCTCGCGCCGGCCTGGCCACCGGGTGCGCGACAGTCGAGCACCGCGACCGACAATCCCTCGGATGCTGCGTAGACGGCTGCCGCCAGTCCAGCGGGACCCGCGCCGACGATTGCCACGTCATAGACATGGGCCGGGTCGAAGTCGGGAATCAGTCCAAGACACGACGCAAGTTGCCCCTCATCAGGGTTGCGCAGCACCGTGCCGTTTGGACAGACAACGAGCGGAAAGTCATCCCGATGAGGTGTCAGTCCTTCGAGTAGCGCGACGGAATCGGCGTCCTGTTCCGCATCGAGTGTGACGTTTGGATACGTGTTTCGGCGCAGGAAATTCTGCAACGCGAGCAGCCGGGGATTCCCGGGCGCGCCGACCAGAACGGCGCCGTTCACGCGTTCCATTGCAACGAAGCGCCTGAGAATCAGCGCGCGCATGATCTTTTCGCCCAGCTCGGCTTCACCGATCAGAAGCGGACTGAGGTCGTCGGGCCGGACCAACACAGCTTCGACATCTTCAATGACACAAGAATCCACGAAGGAAGGCTTGTTCGAAAACTGGTTCACGTCGGAGGTGAATTCGCCGCGGTGCGTGAAAGTGTGAATGATCTGCTCGCGGCCGAGGCCATCGCGGGCGACAGCCCGGATCTTGCCCGACAGCAGCACAAACATGCCCGGGGTGCGCTCTCCAACGCGATAGATCATTGTGCCTTTGGGGTAGCGCGACACTCTGCCAAAGCGCCGAACTCTGCTGATTTCAGCTTCCGTGAGGATGGGAAACAGTTGCTGGAGGCGTGGATGACTGCGCACGAACGGGGCGTCGGTCACCGTATCGTCGTCGCTGCGGGTCTCGCCTTCTGCGGGCCGAGGGAAGGGCGTAGCGCCGCCCGGTATGGACTCGTTGCTCATCACTCATCCTCCTCCAGCGGCTAGCGAGTGAAACTGCGGCCGACACGGTCAAGCGCGTCGCTATCTGAACGAACCAATGACTGACGACCTTCGGCTGCCGATAACAGCCTGAACGAAGCATCTCAAGCGAGAGGGCGCTGCTGAGTGAAATTTTCGGCTTGGAACTCGCTGCGGAAGGTGGTGCGCAACTCAGCTTTGATGCGGTCCCGCAGGTCTGCGTTGCCTCGGGGCCAATCTTGCCGAGGAAATGGAGCGGCAGCCATCCTCCGATTCCCCATACCATGCCAACGCGGGCCATTCGCGTGCCCTTGACGAGAGGCCGTTGTTTGCCATCGGGTCGAAGCGGGCGTCATGACGTCGCTTGACGCGTGCAGGAACAATCGACGAAAAATGCCTCACACGCACGCCGTTAAGCAGGATTTGGATCGTCTCAACGCGTAATCTTATCGACCTGGCGAATGCCGCGCATCCAAAGTGTCATCGAATCGGCTCGCGATGCCAGGTCTCCCGAATAGTGAAGCAACGGAATCGAGATATCTGCTCGATTGCGTTGCGGAATTTTTCAGATCTATTTCGCAGGGACACTGATGTCGGTGATCAATTAACGGGAAAAACGAGCGCTATTACGTATCGTGATACTCTGCGAGGCGACTATTCGTTTGATCCATAAGAACAGACTAAGTCTTTGCTTTGCGGATGAAACGTTCGGTATTATTTGCCTGAGTCAGTGTTTTGACTGATGGTTTCGGGTCGGTCACGGAACTGCACCGCGGACGCCCTAGAGGGCCGCCAACGACGATATTGTCTGGGCTTGACAGGCGGTGAGCGCGTCAAGGTTGGCTGGTTCGCCTTCCTTGAGCGCTCGTCCGATTATCTTGCCCTTTCTCGCAGCCACATATGGCGGAAGGTGTCTCAAACTCTCGATGAAGGTCAGATGTGAGACGACTGCGCTCACGGAGCTTTTGACACGAAAGCCGACTAGGACGTTGCTCTTGTTCAGTCGACCGTCCGCATGGACAGTTCGGCCTCCTTGATGTTCGCTACCGGTTGAAGAATCGAACCATCGAATGTTCTGGGTTCACGTTTTTGCAACAGCACTTTCGGCAAGTCAGGGTTGGCTAGCGCGCCGCGTCCTATCGTCACCAGATCTGCACCGTTTTCCAATGCGTTGGCGATTCGATCCGCTGTATGCAAGTTGCCATTCGCAAGGATCGTGACGTCCGGTGCATAGCGACGGGCCAGCGCGATGAGGCTATCTGTCTCGCCTTCGAATGCAGGCTGCCACGCTTCGTGTTCAGTGACGTGAATGAAGTCTGCGCCTGCAGCGGCCAGCGTGCCGAAGATCACTTCGGCATCGCTTCGCGCACCCGGCCACTTCGCCGTGAAATCATTGACTTTGCCTTGGGAGATTCGAATGCCGACGGGTACTGCGTTTCCAATGCCCAGTTTCACTTCCTTTACGACGTCGGCGAGCAACTGGACGCGCGCATTCGTGTCTCCGCCCCAACGGTCTGTTCTGCGATTGGTCTCTGCCGTCAGGAACTGGTCGAGCAGATAGCCATTGGCGCCGTGAATCTCCACCGCATTGAAGCCTGCGATATTCACAGCGCGCCGGGCAGCGCTCACAAAGCCCTCTACGACCTCATCAATTTCGCGCGCTGTCATCTGCCTCGGTTCCGGGTAGAGGCCCTCGCCAAAGTAGAACTCCATCTGCTTGCCTTTAGGACGCACTGCTGACGGTCCCACAGTGCCCGTTCGATAGAAATTGCCTTGACTCAGCGCGCCTGCATGCATGAGCTGTGCGACGACATGCGCGCCCCGCTTCTGCATGTCCCGGATGAAAGCCGTCCAGCCCCGGGCTTGCTCGTCGTCCGCCAGGCCCGGCTGAAACCGGTATCCTTGCGAGAACGCCTTGTCGGTATAGATTCCCTCAGTTGTCACGAGACCGAAGCCGCCTTCCGCAAAGCGCAGGTAGTAGTCGAACATGGTCTGCGTCGGATGACCGTTTTCGGTGGCGGTAATGCGGGTCATCGGGGCGACTGCAAGGCGGTTTCTCACTGCGATGCCGTCGCGTTGATATGGGGAAAGGATCAGGGAAGTCGTATCGGTCATTTTGCTGCTCGCGTCGAAGAGAAGGTGAGTGCATGGTAGGCGCCACGAGCACCGGGAAACAGACATGGGAATGTGAAGCCGCTCTAACACTTTTGGATATAAACGATGCTTCTTCCAGACGTTCGAACCTTTCTGGCTGTCGCATCGGCGGGAAGCCTGTCTGCTGCGGCCCGACAACTCGACGTCGTGCCGATGCAGGTGTCACGACGGATAGCGGCGCTGGAGGAAGATCTTGGCGTGCGCCTTTTTCATCGGACGACCCGATCGCTGACCTTGACCGCCGAGGGCGAAGCTTTCATCCCGTATGCCAGAGCGATGGCAGACGCAGAGACGGGCGCGCGAGCCGAACTCGGCCCATCACCGGGCAGTGCGTCGGGGGTGCTGCGCATGACGGCTCCAAGCGGTTTCGGGCAGTCGGTCGTGTTACCGATGCTCCCCGCTTTACTGGAAGCGAATCCTGACCTTCGTATCGATATCGATCTGTCTGACCGTCAGGTCGATATCGTGGGACAGGGGCTTGACGTGGCGTTGCGGATTGCGCCGCTGGAAGATTCCGAACTGGTGGCGAAGAAGATCGCGCCAAACCCTCGACTGATCTGTGCGGCGCCCGCGTATCTGAAGAAGCATGGGCGTCCTGCCAGAGTTTCCGAACTGGACGATCACGCCTGCATCCGGTTGAGCGCGGTGAGGCAGTGGCCGCTCATCGTGAACGGAGCATTGATACGCAAGCACGTGGACGCTTACGTCACTACAACCAGCGTCGAAGCGGCACGCACGGCTGCCGTGCAAGGGCTGGGACTTGCCCAGTTGACCTACTGGGACGTATTTCGACAGTTGGCCGACAAGTCGCTGGAGCAGATTCACCTGGAGGACGCGACGATGGAGGATCTGTCGGTCTGGGCCGTCATGCCGAGCCGACGTTATGTGCCGAACCGGGTGAGTGTTTTTCTTGACGCACTTCGAAATCAGATCGCCGAGCTTGGTCGAAGCCTCGGTCGCGCACCGTCATGAGGTTCCGGATTCGGCCATGAAGGGTCACTCGCGTTTTGTGCCACTCTGACATTCAGACGGCGGCGCAGTCCGGCAAAGCGGCCATTCGATCTCTGTCTCCCACATTGTTAGGGTAAGGCGAGGCCTTGCTGTCACGCGTCGATCGGACGGCGCCGGGCACCGAGCACGTCGCCGTGCCCCACGGGAAGCATGTCGTCCTGTCGAAATAGAATAACCCGCGCGGGATGCCGCGTTCGACGTGACCACGGCCTACTCACGGTCGGCGCCTGCCGGTGCTTCGCGATTGGCGTAGATCGATATCCGGCCACGAACGGATGCTTCCAGGACGGCCCTTCCCAGCACAAAATCGCCGGGGCAACGGGCGCGCACCCATTACCTAGGCGGCATATCGGATGATGCTCTGATTTTGAACGTTTGCGACCAACTCGTCGGCACGAGATAAAAGCCGAAGGAGCAATGGAGTCGTATTTGCGTTGTTGTATCCCAAGACGAGATCGATTGTCGGAGGCACGTCGTCAAGCGCCCGGGCAACAACATTCGGTGTCAGCATATTTTGCGCATACAGGGGGATAAGCGTGACGCCACCCGTGGACGTGACGAGTGACATTGCCGACGGCAGATTCTCGCCTTCATACTCCGCCCTGAGCGTGATCCCGACTTTCGATGCGTAATCCTCAATCACGGATTTCAATACCGGAGACGTCCTCGCTGAACTGACGTAAATTTCGCGGGCAAGATCCTGCGGCCGAATCTTTTTGCGTGACGTCAGGCGATGATCCGCCGGCAGCACGGCGATCAGGGGCTCCTTTGCCAAGAACTTGAAGGACAGGCCAGAGGTTTGCGTCTCCGGGCGAAGAAAGGCAACGTCCAGTTTCCCTCGCATCAGCCTGAGAGCAAGTTCTGGGGAGGACTGACTGCACAGCGTTATTTCGGCCTCAGGCGCCTCCTCCCGGAGGATGCGTAGAGCATGGGGTAGCCACACCAACTTCCTGCCCGGCAAGGAAACCCATGGACAAGACAGGCTTTTCCGGCTGTTCCGCCCGCCGCGCGCCGTCAGTAGCCGCTTCAACTTGCAACAGCGCCAGGCGCGCGTGATCAAGGAAAACTCTCCCGGCGGCGGTGAGCGCCACGCCACGTGCCTGGCGCTCCAGCAACTTCACACCGACTTCGGATTCCAGGTCGCGAATCTGCCGGCTCAACGACGGCTGCGACGTGTGCAGTCTCCGCTGAGCGGCCGTCAATAGGCTGCCTTCCTCCGCAACGGCAACGAAATATCGCAAATGTCGAAGTTCCATTGGATCTCCGATATGCCTTCAAGGCATAGGTAAAGTCTTACAAAGCCTTTGTCCTCAGGGAAAGGGACGCCTATCTTTGCAGTAGCTTCCGTCTATGCATCGACGGAAGCACCGCAGTCAAACGAGTCGAATCCTGGAAGGAGAGGGCAATGTCTATAGATTCCAAGCTTAGCATCGTGTTTTGCCACGGCACTCCATCGCAGCGTTGTCGGAGTGCGCTCCGCTCGCACGTTTTCAGATGCGCATTGTGAAATAAGACTTCGAAAGAAGCCGCTGGCAGCGTTCTCGATGCCTCGCGGAGCACCAACACTTCAATCAATCTCTTATAGGAGGTACCAGCGATGCCTACGATCACCACTCCGGACGGCGTAAAGATCTTCTACAAGGACTGGGGGTCCGGTCAGCCGATCGTCTTCAGCCATGGCTGGCCCCTGTCGGCCGACGACTGGGACGCCCAGATGATGTTTTTCCTTCACCACGGCTACCGGGTGATCGCCCATGACCGGCGTGGGCACGGTCGGTCCGAGCAAGTCGGCACCGGCAACGACATGGACCACTGGGTCGCCGACCTCGCTGCACTGACCGAACACCTCGGCGTCCGCGACGCGATCCACATCGGGCACTCCACCGGCGGCGGCGAGGTGGCCCGCTACGTCGCTCGCCACCAGGAGCGGGTCGCCAAGGCAGTGCTGGTGGCCTCGTTGACGCCGAACATGGTGAAAACCGACGCGAACCCTGCAGGTCAGCCGCGGGAGTGGTTCGACGCGGTTAAGTCAGGCGTGCTTGGCAACCGGTCGGAGTTTTACCGGGCAGTCCCGGAGGGTCCGTTCTATGGATTCAACCGTCCCGGCGCCAAGCCGTCTGAGGCGGTGATCGCGAACTGGTGGCGCCAGGGCATGGCCGGCAGCGCCCAGGCCCACTACGAGACCGTATTCTCCTGGCTGGAGGACTACACCGAAGATCTGAAGAAGATCACTGTGCCGGTACTGGTCATGCATGGCGAAGACGACCAGATCGTCCCGTTCGCCAGTTCGGTGCCCCGCGCGGTCGACCTGCTCGCGAACGGTGTGCTGAAGACATACTCTGGCTTCCCGCACGGCATGCTGACTACCCACGCGGACGTCCTCAACCCCGACCTTCTCGAGTTCATCAAATCCTGACGGGACGCCAGCCTGAACCAGAACCAGGCAATTCGAGTGGCGCGCTCCACGGGTGCGCCACTCGACCTACGTGTCCGCTTCGGGTCGGTTTCGAGCGTTCGCTGTCGGACCCGATGCGGCCAATATCGGTCTGTCGGCGCGCATCGCGCGGCAGGTTGCCGTGATAAGGGACCGAGGCATATCGTCCTCTGAATTTGCGTTCAGGATGGGTAATGACGTGGACCTGATTCGTGAACTGCCTGGCTGGCCAGTAAGCCATCCCGCCGGAACCACAACTCAGCCGTTAAGAAACAGGTTCTTATCCTTACGCGTACGCCCGTCATCGCTAGTCAGTATCCTGGACGGCGCCCGCTTGAGTCAGTTGATCGTCAATCTGCTAGAAGGATCAGGGCTTTGGCGCGACCTGCACAATAACCTTGCCGAAGTTATGTCCTTCCAGCATGCCGAGAAATGCCGCTGGCGCCTTCTCCAGACCTTCGACGATATCTTCCTTGTAACGAATCCGTCCTTCGCCGATACCGTCGGACACGATACGCAGAAACTCGGGATAGTGTTCGTCGGCAAACTCGTAGTTGATGAAGCCTCGCACCAGCAGGCTTTTTGTCAGTATCTGGCGCATCGTGGCCGCAAGCTGGTCGTTGGCGTTATTCCGATCGCCGCCGTATTGCGCGATGAGGCCGCACACTGGCACACGCGCGAAGCGGTTGAGCAGAGGCAGTACTGCCTGCCATATCTTGCCGCCGACGTTCTCGAAGTACACATCGATTCCATCCCGACAAGCCGCAGCCAACTGTTCGGCCATGTCAGGCGCGCGATGGTCGATCGCGGCGTCGAAGCCGAGTTCGTCCAGCAGGTAGCGGCATTTCTCCGAACCGCCGGCGATGCCGACTGCCCGCGCCCCGGCTATCCGCGCGAGCTGTCCGACGAGCGAGCCGACGGGACCACTGGCCGCCGCAACCACGACGGTGTCGCCGGGTTTGGGCTTGCCGATCAATATGAGGCCGGCGTACGCGGTGAATCCCGGCATGCCGAGCACGCCGAGCCGGGCTGAAGGTGCCGAGAGAGCGGGGTCGACCTTGCGCACTCCCGTACCGTCGATCACCGCATAGTCGCACCATCCGGTTGGAGCGAGCACGAGTTCACCTGCGCGATAGTCGGGATGTCTGGATTCGATCACCTCGGCCACGGCTTCCCCGACCATCTTGTGATCGATTTCGACCGCCGGCGCATACGACTTGCGCGCATCCATCCGGCCTCGCATGTACGGGTCGAGCGACAGGTACAAAACACGAAGCAGCAGCCCGTTCGGTGGCGTGTCCGGCAGCGTGGCTTGCTCAAGACGGAAATTGTCGACGGTCGGCTGTCCATCGGGACGAGAGGCGAGAACGATCTGTTTGAACGTGGCTATGGTCATGGTGGATATCCGGGCCGTCAGCACGCCGGCCCGTCTGTTTCTATTGCAATACCGCAGCACAAAGTTTCGCCAGTCGATCGTCGAGTGAGCGGCCTTGAACGTCGATCTGGGCGCTGTGGAACTGGCTGAGTTGGGTCGAAGGCTTATCGTACTCGATCGTCGTACCACCCTGTGCGTTCTCGTACACCATGATGCGCAATGGCGCGTACAGTCCCGCCGCCATATTGACGCTGGTCATTTCAGTCGCGGTGAGAATGTTGCCGGTGAAATACTCGGTGCCGTTCCTGCGCTGTCCTTTCAGCACGAGCCAGTCCCCATGCAGCCCAATGTAGTGGATCACAAGCCCGTCGTTGCCAGCGGCTTTCTGAAGGGCGGTGCGCAATTCGTCGACCTTGTCCTGCTTCAGCAGCGTGCGGATATGATCGTCGAGTCGACCAAGACGGCTCTCCAGATCCTGTTTGACGAGCGCATAAGGTTTGCTGGACGAGACGGTCACATGATCGATAATCGTCTTTGTTTCCGATACCTCGACGCTCGCCGCCATCGCGGACGCACAGAACGCGCTCATGCTGATCGCAGCAATGGCGGCGGTAGTCAACGCAAGTCGTGAAGCGGCAGTACGTAAGTGAATCACTGGGTGTCTCCATGTTGGACAGATAGTTGGCTTGAGCGCTCTCGCGTCAGTGTTTCGACGCGGCTTCTGCGCCAAGGCCGCTTAGCATTCGAAGTTGCTGCGCATCGAAGGAGCCGTCGCCGGTGTTCTGACGTGTCGTGACCGATCCGATCCAGCCCGCGATAAAGCCCACGGGAATGCTGAACAGACCGGGATTCGAGAGCCAGAAGGGCGGGGTGGAATCCTTGAAGATGATGCCTTTCGCTCCGATAACGGCCGGACCCAGCAGCACGAGGCCGATCGAGGAAAGGGTGCCGGCGAGTACCGCGGCCACTGCGCCTCGATCCGTAAAACGCCGCCAGTACATCGAGAAGAGAACCACGGGCAAGTTTGCGCTTGCCGCGATGGCAAACGCGAGCCCTACGAGAAACGCGACATTGAAGGTCTTCACGAGCAGCGCGAGTCCCATGGCGGCGATACCGAAGACTATCGTGGCGATCTTCGCGATCACGACCTGCCGACGTTCCTTGCCGCGCGACGCCGAGAGGAGATGGCCGAAGATGTCGTGAGAAATGGTCGAGGCCGAGGAAATCATGATGCCCGAGACGACGGCGAGAATGGTTGCGAAAGCAATTGCCGAAACGCACGCGAGCAGAAGTTCGCCACCGGCAGAACCCGCACCGCCGCCAAGTGTCGTGGCGAGCAACGTGATGGCACTGTTTCCTGAACTGTGTGTCGCGAGAATCGCCGCCGGTCCCACGATCGCGGTGGCAGAAAACCCGAGCACGATCATCATGACGGCAAAGGACGTCATCACGATCAGGCCGATTTTCGCTGACTTTCTCGCCGCGACGGCGGACGGCACCGTGTAAAAACGGGTCATGACGTGCGGCAGGCCTGCTGTGCCCAACGCCAGGGCGAGCGTGAGTGACAGCGTATCCAGCGGGTCCTTGAAGTAGCCGCCGGGCACGAAGTACTGCGCTGGGTGCAGCGATGACAGGCGTGCCTTGTTGAATAGCGCGCCCACGTCGAAGGAGAAATGCGCCAGAGCAAGCAGCACGAGCACCGCGCCGGCAGTCCAGACGAGGACGGCCTTGACGATCTGCACGTAAGTCGCGGCCACCATTCCGCCAAACAGCACATACGCGATCATGAGTACGCCGATCAGCACGATCGCGGCGTTGGCGCCGATCGGCAATAGCAGACTGGCCAGCGCGCCAGCGCCGACGAGTTGCGCGAGCAGATAGGCTAACGAAATGATCAATGAAGAACCCGATGTGGCCGCTCGTACTGCGCGGCTGCGCAAGCGGAGTGCGACCACATCCGAGAGGGTGTATTTGCCGCAATTTCTGACCGGCTCCGCGACGATCAGCATGATCATGATCCATCCGGCGATGAAGCCAACCTGGTAGACGATGCCGTCGAATCCGAACAGGGAAACGAGGCCCGTCACACCAAGGAACGAGCCCGCGGACATGAAGTCTCCCGCCAGCGCGAGGCCGTTCTGAACCGGCGACAGATTGCGTCCGGCCACGAAAAAGCCGGAGGTTCCGCGCGATCGGCGGGCGCTCCATCCGGTCAGAATGAGGCTGAGTCCGATGAATCCCACGAAGGCGATGATTCTGAGTCCGCCATGACTGATCAGGTTATTCATGTCGATCACCGTCCGGTTGTGCAGACGCGCTGCGAAGCAGTTCGGCCGCTTTCGGGTCGTAGGTTTGCTCGGCCCATGCGCAGTAGCCCCAAAAGGTAGCGATCGTGAGCGCGAACTGAATGACTACCGCAAGCAGTCCAAGGTTGAGTTCGCCGTAGACGGATACGGACATCGCGCCAGGAAACTCCAGCACTGCGATCAACAGGCCAAAATAGATTCCCAGTGAGGTGTAAAGCAATGACCATACGAAGCGGTTCCGGAACTTTGCGAGCGCTTGCGTCTTCTCGACGAGTGACGAGCCGGATGATCTGACTTTCGTCACGTTTTGCCTCTCGAATTCCGCGTTGATTGATTCCATCGATTGCATGTCGGGTCTCCTCCGTTATGGTCGTCATGACAGACATCTGAAGTGGTCATCGCGAGCGCTTTGCCGGCAAGACTTCGCCGCGGCTCTCTCCAAATCCGATTCGTGCAAAGCCTGCTTTTTCGCAGTAGCCGCGCAGAATAATGGCGTCGCCATCCTCCACATAGCTGCGCTGTTCACCCGTACCCAGCGTGACGGGCTCGCTTGCGTTGCGTGCAAGTTCCATCAGCGCGCCGGCCTCCGATCTCTGCGGGCCTGAAATGGTGCCGCTACCAAGCAGGTCTCCCGGACGCAGATTGCAGCCGCCCACGGCGTGATGCGCGACCATCTGCGCGATGCTCCAGTACTGATGCTTGAAACTCGTGCGTGAGAGTTGCGTTGCCGGGAGATTCCCGGCTCTATGGCGAGAAGTCTCCATGCAGACTTCCAGTTGGATATCGATGGCGCCCGTCGTGCTGTTACGGTCAGAATCCAGATAAGGCAGCGGCTTTCCATCCGCGTCCGGGCGCGGCGGGGGAAGCCTGAAGGGCGCCAGTGCCTCCATGGTCACGATCCATGGCGAGATCGTGGTGGCAAAATTCTTTGCCAGAAACGGTCCTAGTGGCTGCATCTCCCACGCCTGAATATCGCGCGCGGACCAGTCGTTGAGCAGACATAGCCCGAATACATGACTGTCGGCCTGATCGAGATCGATCGGCTCGCCAGCTGCATTGCCTTGTCCAATGTAGATGCCGAGTTCGAGCTCGTAATCCAGCTTGCGCGAAGGAGAGAAGATCGGCGCTTCTTCACCCGGAAGCATGATTTGACCCGCTGGGCGTCGGAACCGCTGACCACTTATTCCGATGCTTGAAACCCGGCCGTGGTATGCGATGGGTATCGACTTGAAGTTGGCGCCGACACCGTTCATGCCGAGTAGCTTGCTGATGTTGGCCGCGTGATGAATCGAGGTGTAGAAGTCCGTGTAGTCGCCGATCTGCGCAGGCAGGCTGTGTTCCACTTCCGATTGCGGGATCAGACATGCCTCGATTGCCGCACGATCCTCCGAAGGGGCGCGCTCGTGAAGCGCAGCGAATAGCGCGTGTCGCAAAGCTCGCCATGCGGAGGGACCCATTGAGAACAATGCATTGAGCACGGGCTGCGTGCATGCCCGCGCAGCCTCGCCCACGATTCCATTCAGACCGGCACGAGACGCCCACGCGGCGATGTCGATGACCTGATCGCCAATGGCGACCGCGCCCCGAAACGTCTCATCGACATTCCTTCTGCGGAAAACCGAAAACGGCAGGTTCTGGATTGGGAAGTCGCCTGCCTGTGCATTGGCGGACGCGACCCAACTGCGCGCAGCGGGGTCATGAGTCTGATTCAGAGTGTGTTGCATGTTCGTCTCGATTCATTCGGGAAGGTGCGAGTCGTGCGCATCAAGGCATCGACGTTCAGTCGAACGGGCGCGCCGGGCCGAGCCGGCTGAGAAGGATTCCACGTTCCTGCAAATCCCGAATGAACGCTGCGCTGAGCTTGCGCTCGGAGAGCACCTCGGCGTTATGCTCACCCTGGAAAGCGGGGCTGCCCGGCTGCGGCAACTCGGACTGGCTGAAATGCCACGGCGCGCCGGGCATGCGTGTCGTGCCGCCTGATCTGTCGTCGACATCGACTAGCGCACCCCATTCCTGCACCCACTCGGATTCGGCGAACTCGTTGACGCTGCGGACCACGCCAATGGCCAGCCCTGCTTCGCTGACCTGCGTCTGGAGCAGATCCAGGTCGTTAAACGTGATAATCCACGCGCGGACTTCGGCCAGTAAATCAGCAATGTTTTGCCGCCGCAAAAGCGCCGTGCCGAAGCGAGGGTCACTCAGCAGATCGTTGCGGCGCATCATCGCGCAATAACGCGAAAACATCGGCGTGTAGATTGGGCTGCCCGCTATGGTGAGTTGGCGTCCATCGGGCAAATCGAAGATGTGCGAATCGGGCGCCGAGAGAATGATCGGCTCGCCCTCGGTGTCGATTTCCGACAGTTGTGCGCCCACGCGTTCGTTGACTGACAGCATGGTGGCGGCCATCGAGACATCGACGTGTTGCCCCTCGCCGGTTCGCGCGCGATGCTGAAGCGCGGCCAGAATACCGATGACGCCGTGAAGTCCGGTGTACATGTCTGCGTGGCTGCATGCGTCGTTACGGACTTCCGTAAGCGCATCGCCGAAATGGTGCTGGACGATGTCCGTCAGTCCCGACTCGGCCTGCACGGTCGGCGCGAACGCAGGCCGGTTGCGCCATGAGGTCGATTGTCCATAGCCGCTCAAAGAGGCGTAGATCACGGACGGGTTGAAAGCGCGCACCTGCTCGTAGCCAAGTCCAAAGCGGTTCAGCGTCCCAGGACGAAAATTCTCGACGATGATGTCCGCGTCGCGGCACATGTCGACCATGATAGAACGTGCCTCTGGGAAGTTGAGATCGAGGCTCACGTTGCGCTTGCCGGCGTTCTGCTGCACGTAGTACAGCGACATGTCGCCGATATGCGGCATGCTCACGCGGCCGATATCGCCGGAGGGCGGTTCGATCTTGGTCACGGTGGCGCCGAGATCGAGAAGCGTCTTGGTGCAATGCGGTCCGGCCAGCACTCGCGTGAAATCGATCACACGAATACCTTCGAGCGGTGCTGACATGATCAGTCTCCCTTGAATTCGGCGGTGGCGGGCCCGGTCGCAAAGAACGAAGCGAAACCGCGTTCGCGATCGCCGGTCTTCCAGATCATGTTGTTGAGGTTGATCTGTTCCAGGTCTGCGCTGCGCACGCCACCATTTGCGGCGAGATTGGCCTGCTGCTTGATGCCGTTGAGGACTTTGGTCGGGCCCGCCGCCAGTTGCCGGGCGAACGACATGGCGGCAGTCTGCAGTTCGCCTTCGGGCACGACGTGATTGATGATTCCCCAGCGTTCGAATGCTTCCGCCGAATGCCGACGCCCGATCAGCGCGATTTCCTTGGCGCGCACGACACCCGCTCGCTGAACGAGTCGCTGCGTGCCGCCGAGCAGCGGAATCAGGCCCACGATGTTCTCGACCTGGCCGAAGTAGGCCGTGTCCGCAGCGACGATCATGTCGCAGGTGAGCGCCAGTTCGAGGCCGCCGCCAAGCGCGGCGCCGTGAACGGCGGCGACGGTCGGGACGGGTGCGTTCTCCAGCACGTCGAGGAACTCGAGGAATAGATCGGCGTCGTGCTGGATGACTGTCTTGCCATTGGTAAATGAGCTCATTTCCGCGCCTGCGGAAAAGTGCCGCATATCGCTTTTGAGCACGATCGCGCGGGCGCCTTCGGCGACTGCACCGCGATATGCGGCGAGCAGTTCCGCGATCATCGCGTCGTCGATCAGGTTGTGCGGTGGTTTGGCTAATGAAACGATTCCGACGGCGCCATCCATTTCAATCTTTACTGTGGTCATGGTTCTCTCTGCAATGTGCAATAGGCAAGGCAAAAGTCGCTGACAGCAGGCAGCGCTTGCCGCGCTGCACGCGTGTGGGGCGGCTGACGAGTCCGTTACCGATGGGTTATACGGAAGCCTTCAGCTGGAAGCGGCGGTCGTGTTGCATCGCCGCATGAGGGCCAATTGCGCCATCCGTGGATCCGGAATGGGCGCTGATCAGGGTCGTCGCGAGTGCGAGAGCGTGGTTGGCTGAGGGCATCAAGGCTTGTCTCCATCTGTTTTTCGGCTCGCGCCGTTGATGCTTACTATCTCAGCGAGCCTATTGGGCAGCAACGTTCAACCCTGCCAATTGCCGCGTCAAAGTGTGCCAACTGCGCTCGACGAAGATCCGGAAAATGTGCGAGCATTGTTCGCAACTGGAGTGAGGCATATCGTGCGTCCACCGAAAATCATCACGCCGTTGCATCCGGATCTCGATGCGCCGACGCAGAGTCTTCTTGGCCTGGCCGCGCTCGCCGCCGAATTGGCCGCGGAGGGCGTTTCCGTCAACAAACTGTTCGCGCACACTGGCGTCCACGCGAACCAGTTGGAGGATTCGCAGGCGAGAATTTCGCATCGTCAGCGTCTCGCCATTTATCGAAACGCCCAACGGCTCGCAACAAGGGCCGACGTCGGATTACTTGCGGGTGCGCGTCAGAGGATCAGTGACTTCGGCATATATGGCTATGCGATGGTCAGCAGTACGACCTTTGGAGATGCCCTTAAATTCAGCGTCGAAAATGTCAGGATGGCCGGCGCAGTGTTGCAGATCAGCTATTCCACCGAGGGGAACACTGGCATTCTGAGCAGCCACGGACTTGCATCGCTCGGCGACATGCTGCCGTTTGTCGCCGAATTCTGGCGAAGCTCGATGACGGTGCTGTTCAGCCGGGTGCTGGAAGCGCCTTTTCCGTCGAAGCGGATGGTAATGGCGTATCCGGCGCCGCCACACTGGCGAAATTACGAAAGGATGTTCGACTGTCCCGTGGAGTTCGGCGCCGATACGATGGAGTGGCATTTCGACGTGCATGTACTTGACCGCCCGTGTCCGAATGCGAATCCGATTACTGCGCAAATCTGCCAGCAGCTTTGTGATCGCATTCTCGAAGAACGGGATGGCATTCCCGAACTCCCGCGGCAGATCCGCATGGCCTGCCTGAACGCACCCGGCGTGTTCCCATCCGCCGAGAAGATGGCTGCACAGCTCGGCATGTCACTGCGAACCTTGCATCGACGGCTGGCCGACGATAACTACTCGTATCAGACCTTGTTGAACGATGTTCGCCGGTCGCTCGCCATCGAATTTCTGGAAAATACGAGGCTTCCCATTGATCAGGTCGCCGAGCGCATTGGATTTTCGGATGCAGCGAGCTTTCGCCGGTCTTTCAGGAAATGGACTGGAAATTCACCTAGCGTGTATCGGAAGGGTGTGGGCAAGGATGGGTGAGGGGCGTTGTCGTCTCCCTTTGGTTAATGACCTCTATTCACGTGACGCCGCTCGCACGACACCCGTCAGCGTTGACGCAAAATCGACAAAAATCTGGTGAAGCGGGACGCGTTGGGCGCACTAAGCTGCGCCTGTCGACGCGATAGCCTCGGGACGGAACGGGCCGGCTACGGAAACTCGTGCCTGAGGAATCGCGCGCGATCATATTCGCGATGCGAATATCCGAATGCGGCCAACAGCGGACATCGCCGCGATGACCCGCGATGACTCCCGACACAGTGAAGGTGTCTGTGATGAAAGGAACGCGAACGCCTTCTTGAGACAGGCGTCCAAATCCTCATCGCGCCAGATAGAAGTCCAAGGGGATAAGCTCCACGGCCCATCCGCCTTCTTCGCCCAGTGTGGCAGCCGGGTGCATGGACGCGATGCGTAACGCCTCGTCAGAGCTGTCCGCCTCGATGATGAATAGGCCGCCCACGACTTCCTTCGACTCGGTGTAAGGCCCATCGGTGATGCGCGTCTCTCCAGTGCGCGGGCGGAGCGTCCTCCACTTGTCCAGATCGCCAAGGGAGGCGGAAATCAGAACCTTGCCGGTAGCGCGCATCTTCTCGTCCAATGCCGGGCACTGGCTCACCAATTCCTTGATTTCGTCTGGCGCCATCGCGGCGAACTTTTCGGGGGAGAAGTAGGCCAGGCCGAGGTATTTCATGGGAGATCCTTTGAATGGGGTTCACTGACGACGAATCTGATGATCGGAAATCGACAATGCCCTAGCTAGTTTGTAGCAGGTCTCGCCAGCCTGTCCGCTTTAGGTCCCCCTCCTGCCCGACGTAGACAGATGGATGGGGAGAGACTTCAAGATTCGAGAGGACCGGGTTCGGCCATAACCGGTCCTTTCGATCGTGCAGTTGAATGACCGCACAGCTGTATGTAAGAGACATCGCTCTCCGTTGCCTTGGCGCGGCACGCTGTGCGGGGCAGGCATCGACCGTCGTCGAAGTACCGCGCGATCACAGCGCCAATGTCGCAAGTGAGATAACCGGCTGACAATCCAGCGCGTGTTCGAGGTCACACCTTGAAGGATCGCGGCAGAGCCTGTCCGTACTTCCGGAACAGCCGGGCGAGATACGACGGCGAATCGAGCCCGACGGCTGCCGCGGCCGTAACGACCGTCACGCCGGGTGTTTGCAACAGAAGCGACGCGTGACGCACACGTTGCAGCGATTGATAGTCGACGATGGATTCGCCCGTGACGTCGCGAAACATTCGCGTCAACGTGCGTCGCGACAGGCCGAATTCATAAGCGATACGATCGAGGCTGACGGATTGATCGAGTGTCGAATCGAGAAACGTCTGGATGTCTCTCACGAGTTCGCGGCGTGCATCGACGGCCGACAATGGCACATGTTCCGGGGTCAATCCCGCTTCGACACACGTGGCGGCCACCATCCTTGCCGTCAGATCCTTGCGATACGCAGCAAGTTCCCCGCCACCGCGGGTATCCGTTTTGGTGGCGAGGCGGACTGCATTGAGCAGCGGTAACGGCGCGGACCAGATCGATATTCGCGCGCAAGAGAGCGTTCTCTGCGCCTTGCGCTCGCAGTAAGCGACGAAATCGCTCGCCACATAGACGGCGACGTGCTCTTGTTGTGCACGGTAGCCGTGCGTGTCGTGCAGGCGCCGCGGCGGCACCACGACGAACGACATCGGCGCCACACGTAACGGCGCTGCATTGGATTCGACGTTGAGGATCAGTTGCCCCGTGCGCGGCAGCAAAAACATGTACTCGTCATGTTCGTGCGGTTGCGTGCGGTAATCGCCGACCGAGACCTGCCGGACATCGGCAACGCGATCTCCGGACAGATGAATATGTGCGGTCGGATAATGCTTCACGTAATCAACCTCAGGTGCGTCATACACGATGCGCCGACGCCAGCCGCAGCGGCGATTTGAAAGCGGACGCATCGATGGAAAACCCAGTATAGCGCTTCAAATCTCCGTGCAATACAACACGAGAAACGAGGTATAGGGACTGGTTCCCAGGGAAAACACGGATACGCGCGGACACCCGTCTGTTGGGCCCAAAGCGCGATTGGCCCGATTGTGTGATTGCGATGGCCCGACAGGCGGCGAAACATCATTTTCGCTTCGGCATGCTGGTCGCACTTACACGCCGGAGCCTGTTTCATGCCTGTTGCAAAAGACCCATCGTCATTGCCGCATTCCCCCACTGTCCCAACCGCATTGCGAACTCGTGGGGACCTGCATTTCGTGCGCGTCTTTCCTGAGGGACCATGCGGCGGCAACCCCGCGCCCGTTGTACTAGATGCCGATGCAATGTCCTCCGACGAGATGAAGGCCATCGCCGCGAGCTACGGCCACGAAAGCGCATTCGTATGCGCGCCGCGCGACGCCGCCAACACCTATCGTCTGCGCTTCTTCGTCCCCCAGCACGAGATGGAGATGTGTGGTCATGCGACACTCGGCGCATTGTGGCTTCTGCGCGGGCTCGGCCGCTGGACGTCCCGCGTCGCGACGCTCGAAACGTTAAGCGGCATTGTCGACGCCCACTTCAACGAAAGTACGCAATTCATCGAAGTGAGTCAGCCCAAAGGCATCGTGCAACCGGTCGAAGACGAATGGCTGCACGCCGCGATATGCGACGTGCTGCGCATCGACGCCGACGATCTGGATTCGCTCGGTATCGTCAACGCCACGACGAGCCGGACGAAGACACTGATACCGCTTCGCTCCCTGCAGCGCCTTCATGCAATGAAGCCTTCGTTCGACGACGTGCAGGCGTTGTGTGAGGCGCTCGGATCGACAGGACTGTATCCGTTTGCAGTCGAAGGAACGTATCCGCTCGATGTGCACGCGCGGCAGTTTCCGCGCTCGTCCGGCTATCCAGAGGATTCCGCGACGGGCATTGCCGCGGCCGCGACACTGTACGGCGCGTTGCACTACAGACTGCTCGCGGATGGCGCATCGGGCATGACTGTGCATCAAGGCTATGCGATGGGCAAGCCGTCCCGCATCGAGGTCAAATTGCGAGACCTCAACGACCCGGACGCGGGCTGCTGGATCAGTGGCGCGGTGGAAAGCACGACGCTGGAGCCGCTGCAATGAAGATCTTCACCAACGAACAGATCGCGGCACGACTCGACGTACGCTCGGCTTCGGACGCAATCCGGGCCGCCTATCTCGATCTGCAGCGCGGCACGGCCGCGATTCAGCCACGCGCACGCATTGGCTTGTCCGACGTGAAGTTCAGTGCAATGAGTGCGATGCTGGGCTCCGCGCAGATCGCGGCGACAAAGATGTACACGACGATCAATGGCCAGTTCCGCTTTTACATCGCGTTGTTTTCGCTAGCCGATGGCGCACTCGTCGCGTTGCTTGAAGGCGATGCAATCACGGGGATGCGCACGGCCGCGACCAGCGCGCTTGCGGCACGATACCTGGCGCGTCCGGCTAGCCGCCACCTGGGGCTGTTCGGCAGCGGTGTGCAGGCCCGGGCTCATGCCGAGGCCTTCGTCGCCGAACGATCCGGTTTGCGCGAAGTGATGATTCACAGTCGTGACGCCGCAACCGCGCATGCTCTCGCCGACAGCCTCGAGCGGCGGTTCGGCCTCGGCGCCCGGGTTGTCGATGCGGATGAGGCCGCCAACGCCGACATCGTCGTGCTTGCAACACGCGCCTCCGAACCGGTGATACGCGGCGAATGGCTTCGACCGGGCGCATTCGTCGTGAGTATCGGCGCGACGCGTCCAGACCAGCGCGAGATCGACGATACATCGTTGCTCGCGGCGTCGCGCATCGTCGTCGACTGGACGCAGCAGACGCCGTTCGAAACGGGCGATCTGCTGCGCCCGCCGCGGGCGTTGATCGAGAGCCGGTCGATAGTGGATCTGTCGTCCGTCATCAGCGCCGGTGAATATCGTGCCCCGGACGCCACCGACATCGTGATCTACAAGGCGGTCGGAATCGCACTACAGGACGCGGCCGTCGCCTATCTGGCTTACAAGCGCCTCGCTTCCTAAAACATATCGTCAATGTCCTTCGCCACGGACAGATTGGAGTCCCTTATGAAACTCCCTCTTACTGCGCGCATTCTTGCAGGGATGCTGCTCGGTATCGCAACGGGCGTCGCCTGTCACGCGATGTTGCCGAGCGCCGACGCCACTCAGGTCGGCGGCTATTTCTCGCTGTTCGCTGACCTGTTTTTGCGACTCGTCAAGATGATCATCGCGCCGCTGGTGTTCTGCACGCTCGTGATCGGCGTAACCAGGATCGGTGATGTTCACGCTGTCGGCCGAATCGGACTCAGAACGCTGGGCTGGTTTCTCGTCGCATCGTTCATCTCGCTCGTGCTTGGCGCGCTGCTCGCCAATTGGCTTCACCCGGGTAGCGCGCTCGGCCTGCCTTTGCCTGCGGCGGCCGCATCGTCCGGGTTGAATGCGAATGCATTGTCGCTGAAGGAATTCGTCGTGCATCTCGTGCCGAGCAGTATTGTCGAAGCGATGGCAAGCAACGAAATCTTGCAGATCGTGGTATTCGCGGCTTTCTTCAGCGTCGGACTCACGACGCTCGGCGAGAAGGCGCAACTCGTCGTGCGTCTGCTCGATCAGGTTTCACACGTCATGCTGAAAGTGACGGGCTACGTGATGGCGCTCGCGCCGTTTGCGGTGTTCGGCGCGATCGCGAATGTCGTGGCGACCCGTGGCGTATCGGTTCTCGTCACTTATGGCCGCTTCATGGGCGAGTTCTACGCAAGTCTGATTGCGCTATGGCTTCTGCTGATATTGGCGGGCGGGGCGTTGCTCGGGCGCAGGGTGTTCGCGCTGGTGCGTTTCATGCGCGTGCCGATGCTTGTCGGTTTCAGCACCGCGAGCAGCGAGTCCGTGTACCCGAAGACGCTAGAGCAACTTGAGCGCTTCGGGGTTCCCAAACGGATCGCGAGCTTCGTGTTGCCCATCGGCTATTCGTTCAATCTGGATGGCACGATGATGTACTGTACGTTCGCAACGCTATTCATCGCGCAGGCGTATGGTGTTCATCTGTCATTCATGCAGCAAGTCTCGATGCTCGCGATTCTTATGCTGACGAGCAAAGGCATGGCCGCGGTGCCGCGTGCGTCACTGGTCGTGATCGCTGCGACGCTGGGACAGTTCAATATCCCCGAGGCCGGGCTGCTACTGATCATGGGCGTCGATCACTTTCTCGACATGGGACGCACGGCGACCAACGTGCTCGGCAATGCTGTCGCTTCGGCGGCGGTCGCGAAATGGGAAGGCGTGCTCGCGCCGTCCTTGCCCGAAGTTATTCCTGATGGCGATGCCGGCAGACACCACAGCGGCGGATTCCGTTCGGAAGATGAAGCGGCCGTCGCGAAAGTGTGACGAGAAAATCGCGCTGCGGGGATTCCGGAAAATTGAGGCCTGTCTCTCAAGCGGGGCGATGTAATCCATGTCGCAGACTAGAAGGGCAAGCTTCAGGAGAGTACGGCGGGAAGCATTTCACTTACCCTTAACCTGCGCTCTCGAGCGGTTTGTAGGCCGATCTGAGAGGTCGATTTTTTCACCGGCGGATTGAAAAAACCGAGCAGCGGCTTTATCAACAGCATCCTTCGAATTGCGGACGGCGACCGACACTCAAAGCTCGCATGCGATCGACACCCTGAGCACTGCCGCGGTCCACGCAGACGCCAGCCTTGCGGTCATTGACCGAAATAAACCGGCTGCATGCCGTCATTGTCCAGATGATGGCGGCTCGCGCGGACGCCGGCTGCCGACGAACCGTTGGCCGCCACACCGCCATAAGCGCTTGAGCCGCCGTTTTGCGCTGCGACGCGCGCTTCGGCCGCCTGAATCTCGACCGGGTAGTTCGCGTCTTCGCCGCGAGACTGGTTGTAGCCGGCCGCTTGCAACTGGACGAGTTCTGCACGCACTTGTGCGCGGGTCAGCGCGGGCGCGTCGGTGCCTGCAAAAGCGGGAGCAGCGATAGCGCTTGCAACGATAAGGGCGGCAAGAATGCGGATCTTCATGATGTTCTCCATCGAGGAAAAGAATTTGGCGAGCGCGTCAGAAGCCTTCATTGCTCCTTTCGCGTAATACGTATTCCGAATCAATTCGATGGAATCATTCCCGTAAGAATGACTCCCATGTCGCCTCAGAACGGCTTGGTCGGCAGATACTTTCCGTCCAGCGTGATCACGGCGCGCGAGCCGCCTTCCGGATCGTCGACCTTCTTGATGTCCAGCTTGAAGTTGATCGCGCTGATGATGCCGTCGCCAAACTTCTCGTGAACCAGCGCCTTCAGCGTCGAGCCGTAGATCTGCACCATTTCGTAGAAACGATAGATCGTCGGATCGGTCGGCACGTCGCCCGGGATGCTGCCGCGCACGGGGATGGTTTGCAGCAGGCGAATGGCGTCTTCGCCGAGTTCGAGCTTGTCGGCCACGACTTGCGCGGCGTTGGCCGGCAGCGGGTGCTGGCCGAGCAGTGCGGCGGTGACGAATGCGAGGCTGAGGCCCGTGCCCTCGTTGATCTGCTCGAATGTCAGATTCTTGCGGACTTTCGCGTCGATGATCGCGTCGGTCAGGGCTTCACGGGGGGCCTGGCTGTATTGGGATTGCGTCATGATGATGCTCCTTGCGATTAAATAAAGTGGAAAAGCAATTGATCAGGCAGCGAGGTTGAGTCGAGCCGGGGTTGCACAAGCATGCGGATGTTCAGCGAGAGAAACGAACTGGTTCGTCGCGCCGTCGAGCGTGTCGATCGAACCAGTTTCGATGTCGTATACCCAGCCGTGCAGGGCCAGATGGCCTTGTTCGAGCGCGAGCCGCACGGAAGGGTGCGTTTTGATGTTCGCGAGCTGGGCGATCACGTTTTCGCGGACCATCGAATCGACCCGATCGCGTTCGCTCTTGTGCTCACGCGCCTCGTTGACGACTTTCGCGGAATCCGCGTAATGCAGCCAGTTGCGCACGGCCGGCATGTGGTCCATGCACTTGCAGGTGGCGATCGCCGTCATCGCGCCGCAATCGGAATGACCGCAAATCACCACATCGGTAACGCCGAGCGCGGCGACCGCGTATTCGACCGTGGCGGTCACGCCGCCTGGTTCCGGGCCGTACGACGGCACGATATTGCCGGCGTTGCGGATCACGAACAGATCGCCGGGTTCGCGCTGCGTGACCAGCTCCGGTACCAGCCGGCTGTCCGAGCACGAAATGAACAAGGTACGCGGGTGCTGGCTCGTGGCCAGCCGCTTGAAAAGCTCAGAGCGCTGCGGAAACGCGTCGCGCTGGAACTTCAGGAAGCCGTCGATGATGTCTTGCATGTTTTGCTCCGTCTGGGGGTTCGTTGAGAACCGATGGACGAAGAATGCGCCGATCGAACTATAGCGTCAAAGACCGGTTTATTATTCAAACTATAGGCAATACCAATAGTTTGGAGGGAAGCCATGCTGTTGCGGCATATCCGGTACTTTCTGGCGGTTAAGGAACACCGCAATTTCACGCGCGCGGCCGAGGCGCTGCACGTATCGCAGCCAACGCTGTCGCAACAGGTCAGACAGATCGTGTCCCTTGAGGGGGCGGCTACAGCCGGTCGCGACCCCGCAGCCGGCTCACCCGACCTGAAGTTTCGGCTTACCATGGTTGGCACTGGTGCGGGCGCTGGTAACTTCGACGGGACGCGCGCGGACGCCCGTCGACTCCCCAGCGCGGATCGCGCGGCGTGACGACCGAGCGCAAAACAAGGAGGGTCCACGATGCACGCACGAAGTGTGAGCCAGGGGCGGCGCGATTTTCTTCGCAGGTCGGGTGCGGTGCCGTCCACGTTGCTGCTGTCGGCGCTCGGAAAAACCGACGAAGGCCGGACCGACGCAGTCTCACCGACGCCTGCCTGCGACGACGGTCACGGACCGACGCCGCGGCAGACGGCAGGCCCGTTCTTCCTGCCGCACTCGCCGCAACGCGCATCGCTGCTCGAACCGGGGATCAATGGAACGAAGATTGTCCTGACCGGGCAGGTGCTGTCGACACGATGCAGGGCGGTGTCCGGGGCTTTGCTCGATTTCTGGCACGCTAATGACGCCGGAGAATACGATGTCGAGGGGTTTCGGCTGCGCGGTCACCAATTCTCCGACAGCGAGGGACGCTATCGCCTCGAGACCATCGTGCCGGGTCTGTATCCGGGACGCACACGACACTTCCATGTGACGTTGCAAGCGCCGAACGGGCCCACCCTCACGACCCAACTTTACTTTCCGGGCGAGCAGCGAAACGCTCGCGATTTCCTGTTTGATCGCCGGCTGTTGATGATGATGGGCGACGACGGCGGGCGCAAGGCAGCCCGGTTCGATTTCGTGCTCGCGTTTGCGTAGCGCAAGTCACGGATTTCGATGGCGCCCGGGATTTCATTCCGGTCAGCCGAAGACGCCCGCATCGAGATCTCTCGTGAAATGCTGTAGCCAATCGCTTTCGTCGCATAACGGGTATTCCTTCGTAACCTGCGTCGATAGCCTGGTTATGCAGACATAGCCCTGTAGACCGCAGTTCTCGTCACTCTTGGGGTCTGTCGTGTCGGTTTCCCGAAGATCGAAATCTCCTTCGGTCAAACCGTTGCGCTGCAGGGTCGCGAGAAAATCCTTGTGTTCATCTGGTTCGATCAGGTGCATGTTCGTCCCCCGATGTGTTCAACGGAGATATCGTCAACCGATGCCAGTATGCTCTCGGCCGCCGCTTTCGGCTCGAGCCGGGCGGACTCGGTATCATCAAACGCGCCGTCGTTGTATAGACTTGAGCTAAGGCGGGGGCGCTCCCCGGCGTTGAGAAGGAGCCAGGTTATGCTGACGCAGCGAACGAAGGACATCGTGAAGGCCACCGCGCCCGTTCTGGCCGAATATGGCTACGCCGTCATCCAGCGCTTCTATCAGCGCCTGTTCGAGACCCACCCTGAACTGAAGAATGTGTTCAACATGGCGCATCAGGAACAGGGGCAGCAACAGCAGGCGCTGGCGCGTGCCGTCTATGCCTACGCGGAGAATATCGAGGACCCCGCGAGCCTGACGGCAGTGCTGAAAAACATCGCCAACAAGCATGCGAGCCTCGGCGTCATGCCGGAGCACTATCCGATCGTCGGCGAGCACCTGCTTGGCGCCATCAAGGACGTGCTCGGGACCGTGGCGACCGAGGATATTGTTTCCGCTTGGGCACAGGCCTACAGCAACCTGGCAGACATGCTGATGGGCATGGAAAGTGAGTTGTACGAAGGCTCAGCGGAGAGGCTGGGCGGCTGGACCGGCTGGCGCACCTTCGTTGTTCGCGAGAAGCGACCGGAAAGCAGCGTCATCACATCCTTTGTTTTTGAACCGGCCGATGGCGGACCCGTCGTCAACTTCGAACCCGGGCAATACATCAGTATCGCCGTGAACGTGCCGGCTCTGGGTTTGCAGCAGATTCGGCAGTACAGCCTCTCGGATATGCCAAACGGACGCAGCTACCGCATCTCGGTCAAACGCGAGAGCGGCGGCGCGTACCCGCCAGGCTACGTCTCCTGCCTGTTGCACGATCACGTCAACGTCGGAGACGAGGTCAGGTTGGCCGCGCCATATGGCAGTTTCCATATCGATGTGAGCGCCAGCACGCCTATCGTGCTGATCAGCGGAGGCGTGGGGCTGACGCCGATGATCAGCATGCTCAAGAAGGCCATACAGGATCCTCAGCGGCAGGTGGTATTTGTCCACGGTGCTCGCAACGGCGCGGTGCATGCCATGCGTGACCGGCTGCGCGAGACAGCCGCGGCGCATGCCAATTTTCATCTGGTGGTGTTTTATGACGAGCCGCTACCTCAGGATACTCAGGGCCGTGACTACAATCACGCAGGCTTCGTCGACGTCAATCTGATCAAGAGTTCAATCCTGTTGCCGGACGCCGATTACTACATCTGCGGACCGATCCCGTTTATGCGCATGCAACATGACGCGCTAAAGGAACTCAGCATCCATGACGCCCGCATTCACTACGAAGTGTTTGGTCCAGACCTGTTCGCCGAGTAAGCACGACTGGCGTAGACCGTATTTAAACTCTCACCGTTATGTGTCAATCCGCGACCACGAGACTGACCGAGGACGGGGGAGTCTTGCAAGACAAGGGTTTCGACCGCGCGAAGGAGCAGTTATCACGGTTAGCGATTGCGACCTTGCCCCAGTTTGGAAGCAGCGCACGCCTCTGTTGCGATAGGGGCCTTATCGCAAACAGCGCCTTTTGCCATGCGGTTCTGGTCAGGGTCGCGACCGCGACTGACAGGGTCCGTAAGTGCCGAGGTGTTTCGTTGGGTACCAGGTGACCGCGACGCAGCGGCGCTTTCGCGGACAAGTCTGTTCTATTCGCGAAATCACAGCTATCGAATTGCGGCCCAGTGACGGCGATCGGGGCTGCATTGGGGCAGGTGATCGCAGTTGCTCCATAGGTCGTATCGACGTGCTCGAAGGCTTGGCGGGCGCTCTATGCAGCGCACAGGCGGCGTGGCCACATTGCCGAGACTACCAATGCACGGATCGCTGACGCAGCCGTCGAAGCTGTTATTCCGGTCCATCGCGATCTGGCGCGCGCAATGTGATCTGTTGCTTCGCCCTGATCAGAAGCCCTGCATTGTGTTCGTCGCATGCGCGATCAAATGCACGGCGCCAAAAATGCACCCTCCAACACATGCGGCGAGAAAGACGGCCACGAAGGGGAGTGCCACGATGTTGATGTTCGCGAAGTCGGCTTCATGCGATGCGCGCTTGCGCACGCCAAAAAATGCCGACAGGACGATACGGATGAGACGAAGGATTTCCATGATGCTGCTCCGGTTGATTTACCTGGACAATCATCGGCGCATCCACGAATCAGAAACAGCAGCAGATTCGCGCTAAACCATGTAAGCAGGGGCGTCAATTCGTCGCACTGAGACGATTTCGAATCTACAAGTTGCTCTTTGACGTTGATCGGCCCACTAACATGGGCACGATTTGGACACGCCAGCACAAGTGCCGGATTTGTGAATCGCCTGGAACTGGGATTGAAAATCGAAGGCGTAATTTTTGACAATGATGGCACGTTGGTTGACAGCGGGTCGCTTTCCGCCGAGGTTATCGTCGGCATCGTGACCGATCACGGCGCACTCGTTTCCTTTGAGGAGGCGCTCGACCGTTATCGCGGTACGAAGCTCGTGGACTTCGCTGGGGCCCTGCTCCGAGATTTCCCGGTGATGGATCTGGACGCATTCATCCGTGCGTTTCGCGAGCGCACGTTGGTCGTCTTCACTACCGTCCCCAAGCCTATGCCAGGTGCGCTCGAACTGGTCTCGCAACTGCCGCTCGCGAAATCAGTCGCATCGAACGGCCCAATGGAACGCATCGAGGAGAGGCGCTGGGCGACAAGCGGTGTTTTTTGCTCGCGCATCGCGGCCAGTTGACGACGGGCGCGTATGCCGAAGAAGCGACGCATCTCGCTGTCTACCTGGAGCGTGCCGTACGCATGCAGGTATGGAGTTCGCGCGTTCGGCCCCATCACGCCCGTCGCGGACGATCTCGCGACCGAGGCGCATGACTATCTGCTCAAGCCGTCGATCGTGAAGGGCACGTTCGATTACTGGTGCCGCCAGGCCGACCGACTGCGAGTATGTGCGGGTGCGATCGGGAATGAACGCGGCGTGGGTAATGGCGCGAGTTGAAGCGCAGTGACGCCAATGTTCAGGCGCGAATGAGCCTGGCGTTCGATAACGCCCTAATGCTACCCCTTTTCAGACGGCTCGGTTAGCTGGTAGAACGCCGTTCAGAGTACCCGAACCGCCCCGACGTGGCCAAGGATGTCAATAGATCGTCCAGATTAGACACCCGGCTTGCGCCCTCCAAGGATACGATTCACTCAAATGTTCTCCCGGCCACGCGTGCCGCCCTGCAGCGTGCTGGTTGCATGTGGCGGACCTCGATGTCGTCGAGTCGAACTAAGCATTTGCCGCGCAGGTCTGCGCTGTGACGCAACTGCTCGAGCTGGAATCCGGCGAACGTGAATCCGGCGAACGTGAATCCGAATGGCTCCGGCATTTCGCTCGGTCATCCGATCGGCGCAACGGGTGCGGTGATCACCGTCAAGGCGCTATACGAGCTCCAGCCTGTCAACGACCGGCATGCGCTTGTGACGATGTTGCATCGGCGGCGTGCAGGGCATCGCGGCGGTTTTCGAAAAGCTGGGCCGCGTCTAAGGCAGTTAAGAGCAAGCGTCTCATTCGAAAAAGATAGGCATCGACGGTACGCGATGGCTCGTGGTCGGTCTCTTCTCCCAATACCGACAACCGACGCTAGACGTCTCGAAATTGGAAGGAGGGATCGATGCATTTACATGGGTGGTGCCGAAGATCGGCGACTGTGCTCTGACAGAAGGCATAGCGAACGATGTGCGTACAACGCAGTTCGCCTTGAATAGCTCGTCTCCTCTCGACTCGAGAGGCAGACACAAGAATGCATACCATCAACTTAATTGAAACACGTTAACCATGACACACGAAACAGAGGGAAAACACGCTGCCCGGCAGAGTAACGGCGAGTGCAATCGCACGAAAAATCAGCGCATTGACGAATTTGGCAAGATGAGTCTCGATCTCGAGCGAAAGTGGGCGTGGACGACGTCAACCAGTCGATATGACTGGATGGATTCTCATGCGCCGTTCGCGTATCTTGATTAGATTTCGACGACCGAAATGCGCTGCGGAGCGGCCATTGAGGTCCCAGATTCCAAACGGCCGTTGAGGGTCCACTTAAGGTCGCTACACAATCGCCGACCTGTTCTGATGGGAAATCAGTCTCGGTCTCACCGAGGTACTTCAGCAACCGGCGGTTCTCTGTGGAAAATTTCGTGCGCTCGCCATCTATAACACTTTTATTCTTGCCCGCAACCGTAGCCCGCCACTCGAAGCCACTGTCTCCGTCGAAGAGTACGTAGGTCGGAATCCCGAGACTTGCTATCGATAGCTTCTAATATTAGGTTTTCTACTCGGCCCTCGTTTGTGTTATTCGGCAGCACGCCATGACGAAAGCAGTCGGCGTCGCAGCGGAAAACTTGTCACCAAAATATTTGTATGTTCAATGTGACCGGTAAACGTTGCCGAATCCATAGCGAGTTGCGTCGATTGCGATAGAAGAGTGGTGAATCCACTACCGGTTTGGATCGTAGTAAGAACACAAACTGAACAAGCGGAGGTGCTGGGCCCTAATGCAGTACTGGCGGACGCCCACCGCCGCCGAAGCGCGATTGTCGATAAAGCAATGCGTAGCCGCCGGACGGACGCAAAACCTAGATGTCCGCTCAGTCCGAGTCAATCGGCTTCGTTCACCGGCAGGATTGCCGCTAGCCGCCCACGCTGCGAGCACAGGCCAACAGACTACGGGTCGTCGTCGGTACGCACCGAGAGTCGCCCCGCGCACTGAAGGCGGCAAAAAGTCCGAATGTTTTACATGCCACGAAAGTTCCAAGTCTCAGGCTCGCAATATTTCTTGATTCCTGAGATCGAAATTGAAGGTGCTTACAGCCTCGAGTGCTTCTTTTCGTCGCAGTGTTTGGCTGCGCGAAAATCGGAAGTGATGGGACAAAAAGGTACCCTGATTCGTCGATCTGGCGTGTGCAAAGCGCGATGGCGATATGGCTAAGTTTCATCTAACGTAGAGCTAAGGTCATCCGCGTACGCTCGTGCATCGCCAGTTGTTCGTGATGTTCGAGGGCAGCGAGGAGATTGCTGAGCAGAGAAACGCGACGCTCATCGTGCCTTAGGTCGCGGCTCCACGGGGCGGCCGAAGTTCTATGAAATTACCGCATGAATATCCTGTTCGACCCTGCGCGGCAGCGACTGATACGTGAAGTATTAAAAAAAGCTTTCATTTTTCAAAGTCTATTGCACGGCCATTCAGTGGCGTCTCTGAGTCTATTGCTCAATTTTTGCGGTCTATTGTGCAGGGACACTGATCGGACGGACTCCGCGAGGATTTTTCCTTGAATTATTGAACGCGCAGTCATAAACTGCGGTGCATGACCGATAACACTGCACCCCCGCGCGCGAGCGCCGGCAAACCGGAGGCGGCGTGCCCGCGCGGCCGTCCGCGCGAATTCGATACGGCCGCCGTGCTTGCTGAAGCCGGCAAGGTGTTCTGGCGCAACGGCTTTCACGCGACATCCGTCGACGATCTCTGCAACGCAACGGGCGTGCTGCGCGGCAGCCTGTACGGTGTGTTCGGCGACAAGCACGGCATCATGATGGCCGCGCTCGACTATTACTCGGAAGGGGCGATTGCCGGCCTCGTCGAGCGCCTGAACGCAAATGTCCCGCCCGATGTCGCGCTGCGCAATGCGCTGCTGCACCACACGCGCACCACGTCGACGCTGACGGGCTGCTTCATTACCAATAGCACGCTCGAACTGCAACCCGACGACGAAGCGCTGCACGCGAAGATCCGTGGGATCCAGCGGCGCATCGTCACGCTGCTCGCGGCGGCCGTGATCCGCGGCCAGGCTGCGGGCGTGTTCAACAGCGACCTCGATGAAAAGGCGGTCGCCGATTTCCTGCTGTGCATGACACAAGGCCTGCGTGTGCTCAACAAATGCAAGCGCAAGGAAGACGAGCTGAAAGCAGTCGTCGATGTGGCGATGCGCGCGCTCACCTGAAATTTTTTTCTCGAAATTTTGAACGATCAGTCATGAATGATAGATGCATGAAAGCGTCGGGCGTGAGTTTGCCGTCCGCATCCCGCCCAGGCGTCGACAAGCCGGAGCCGCGCGCCGAAGCGCAAGGGCAGCAGCGCTTCGAGCGGCAAGGTCTCGCGCTGACCGTGCTGTTCGTCGGCGCCTTTCTCGCGCCGCTCGACTATTTCATCGTCAATCTGGCGCTGCCCGCGATCCACACGGGCTTGAACGCCAGCGACGCGCAATTGCAGCTGATCGTCTCCGCCTACGCGTCAGCGTATGCGGTGTTGCTGATCACGGGCGGGCGGCTCGGCGACCTGTTTGGCCGGCGGCGCATGTTCATGACGGGGATGGCGGGCTTCGTCGTCGCGTCGGCGCTGTGCGGCTTCGCGCCGAATGGCCACGTGCTCGTGATCGCGCGCATCGTGCAGGGCATGGCGGCCTCGGTGATGGCGCCGCAGGTGCTCGCGACCGTGCGCGCCGTCGTGCCGCTGCATCAGCAGACTCGCGTGATGGGCTTTTACGGCTTCGTGTTCGGACTCGCGTCGATCGTCGGGCAACTGGGCGGCGGCGCGCTGATTACGTACCAGCCGTTCGGCCTCGACTGGCGCGCCATCTTTCTGATCAACATTCCCGTCGGCGTGCTGGCGTTTATCGGCGCGTGGAAGTACGTGCCGGAGAATCAGTCGGCGACGCGTGAGGGCGTCGATCTGAAAGGCGTCGCGCTGCTGTCGCTGGTGCTGATCCTGCTGATCTATCCGATGACGCACGGCCGCGAAGCCGGCTGGCCGTGGTGGACCTTCGCGATGTTCGCGCTCGCCGCGCCTGCGCTTGCCGCGTTCATCGCCGTAGAGCGTCGCGTCGAGCGTAGCGGCGGCAGCCCACTCGTCGATCTGCAATTGTTCCGCAATCCGGCTTTTTCGACGGGGCTCGTGCTCGCCTTTCTGTTCTATTGCAATAGCGCATTCTTTCTCACGTACGGTATCTATCTGCAGACGGGCTTGCACTGGACGCCGCTGCAATCCGGCATCGCGATCATGCCGTTCGCGCTCGGCTTCGTCGCCGGGCCGCTGACGTCGCCCGCCGTCGTGCGGCGCATCGGCGGTCATGTGCTGACGCTCGGCTTCTCGATGATGGCGGTCGGTTTCTCGGTGACGGGCTGGGCCGCGACGCACGCTGCGCTCGGCACACTGTTCTACGCGGGGCTCGTTCTTGCCGGGGTCGGGCAAGGGCTCGTGTTGCCGTCCATCATGCGCATCGTGCTCGGCGAAGTGGAACCGGCGAAGGCAGGGCTTGCGTCGGGCGTGGTGACGTCGACGCTACAGATCGGCTCGGCGTTCGGCACGGCTGCCATTAGCGGCGCGTTCTTTGGCGCGTTGTCGGCGAACGCGTCGGCGGCGGGCTATGCGTATGCGTTCCAGCGTAGCCTCGCGATCAATGCGGTATTGATGGTCATCTGCATTGCGCTCAGCGTGACGTTGGTCCGGCATCAGCAGCGCGCTTCTCTGCGCGCGATCAAAGCGGCTTAGGGAAAATCCCGAGCGGCTGCATTTTTGTATTTCGACAGAACAAAAATACACGTGAAAATCGTCGGATAACGTTTTCACTGTTTAGAGTCATACGATTGCAGTCACGGTGTATTGCGCATTGCAACTAATCTTTCCCGTTCAGCAGTGATGCGCTTATTCACAGATGACACTGGTTAATCGCGCAGCATAGCTTTTAAATCCGTGATAACGCGCAGATGTCAGCATCATGACAGCGGGTGATCGGGCGTATTTACGTATACCCTGAACACGCCGCCTAAACTTCGCTCTGAATCGTGCTGCGCGACAACATGCCGCCCTTCCCGGCAGGCGATTGCCGAACTAAACAAGAACGAACGAACGTTCGCGATATCGACCGGTCTATTTCGTTTTTGCTGCAAACGCTTCCAATAAAAATTACTTGCTGTCGAAATATTCAATTGTTAATCTTTCCCCACTCTTAATAATTCGTTGGATCGCGGTGCGTTTATGGCAGTGAATTTTCAGCCAGCCTAATGCTTATAACGGGGACAACCATGCTGACTGCTACTTTCGACGCATTTGACACGACGCAAACGGTGCAAGTCATTGTCGGGGACGTGGTGACGCTCAAAACGGGCGGACCGCGGATGACGGTAACTTATGTCGGTGCGATTGCCCGGAAAACGGGTGAATGGCTCGTTTGCCAATGGTTCGATGACCATGGCGAATTGCGGCAGGAAACTTTCGCGCAGGATGAGGTGTGGCGGCAGCCGCGGTCGATTCCGGCCGGGTTGGTGCATAAGTTTGTTCGTGGTGCGGCGGTTTGAATTTGGCGCCTTTGCGGCGCGTGCGGTGCCGTTGTGGGTTTGCCTTTTCGCTGGCATCCGCGCTTTGTTAGCTTGCTTCAAGCGTTGCCCCTGTGCGGGCGGCATTTGGTTTGTCTGCGACGGCTGGTTGGTTTTCTTGGGTTTGTGCCGGCATCCGCGCTTTGCCTTCGCGCTTCAAGCGTTGCCCCTGTGCGGGGCAATGCTTTCAACTTAAGCCCCACTTCATCAAGCAAGTTTGTACGCGAGATGGCAGTGGGGCTTCGCTTTTCTGGG
>NZ_JAWRXV010001255.1:0-252 GCF_046534875.1 Paraburkholderia sp. SIMBA_054
GGGCGAGGTATCCGGCGCGGATCCGCGCCGGATCCTGCAGCGGGACCAGGTCGGGAAATGTCTTCTGGTCGTCGAACAGGCGCGCTTCCTGTACCGCGGCGAACAGTTCCGGCCAGGCCTGGTCCGGGGAGACGGTCGTGGCTGTCTTCGCGGCTGCCGGCGCCGAAGCGGGCGCCGCGATTTCCGCATGCGCCGGCGGGATCGCTGCACCCAGCAGGACCAGCAGCAGGCCGGCGGAAGCGACATCGGCGG
>NZ_JAWRXV010001256.1:0-252 GCF_046534875.1 Paraburkholderia sp. SIMBA_054
TGGTTGACCTTTTTATCTTTTAGTTACGGTCACTTGGATGATTATTACTGAATCGGAAGGAAAATACATACATTGTGACGAAGTAGAAGGAATATCTTAATAAAAAAGCAGAAGGAGGAATGCCAGATAACAAAGTGACTAACAACATCACAACGAGCTTAGAGGGCGGGATCTCGTCATGGAACGTATATTTGACGGGCCGCGGGACCGTGTTTTTAAAGCGTTTTCGAATTCTGAACGATTGGCTAGCTG
>NZ_JAWRXV010001257.1:0-252 GCF_046534875.1 Paraburkholderia sp. SIMBA_054
GTGGGTTTTTACGTATGTTATGAGTCATCAATTAGACAAAACGATAGGTGAAAACTATCGTTTCTATAATAATGATTGAATTGTTTAATGGTAATCTCAAGATTATACTTAAAATCTAAATAATTTAACTACATCTTAAGGAGGGAAAGAATTTGAGAATACACTATTTGCAGCATGTATCTTTTGAATCACCCGAACACATTTTAACTTGGGCGGAGGAAAAAGGGCATGAAGTCACAGGGACATTATTAT
>NZ_JAWRXV010001258.1:0-252 GCF_046534875.1 Paraburkholderia sp. SIMBA_054
GTCATGTCAGATGGATTAGCGGTGGATATTAAAACAGGTGAAGTTAAGGACCACAAATTTCAGAAATTCAAAAAAATCAGCCCGAAACAATTTGTAGCCGTCACTGGTAATAAAGGTGTTGGTGAAAAAATCTTCGATGATATGGGTTATGAAGATTCAGAGCGCTCTCTTGAAAAAATCGCACGGGAATTAAGAGAAACGCTTATTAAAGAATTGCCTTATGACTTAGCAAAGATGCAAATAGCTATTGGC
>NZ_JAWRXV010001259.1:0-252 GCF_046534875.1 Paraburkholderia sp. SIMBA_054
GAGGATGCCGAAGGTGCCGGCGTCATTGGTCCAGCTGCCGATCAGCGAGCCCTGCGGCGCGATGCCGTCGGCCACGGTGTTGTCGGAGGCCTGCAGCGAATAGGTCAGGTGCTTGCCCGGGTTGTCGAAGGCATGCGCGTTGCTCATGTCGACCACGCCGGCGGCGCCGCCTTCCGGCAGGCTGGCCTTGGGCGACTTGTAGACCGTGAGCTTGTTGAAGAACTCGGTCGGGAACAGGTTCAGGTCGACTTC
>NZ_JAWRXV010001260.1:0-252 GCF_046534875.1 Paraburkholderia sp. SIMBA_054
CTGTGTCGGAATGCTTGCCCGGCGCGCTCGCCGGGGGCTACCATCGAGTCGTTCTCCGCGGCGTGGAGCGCGGTTGCGACATGATCGAAATGTCGACCCCGGATCCCGACGGTCCGGCCATGCAGCTCAAGCTGCGGCCGCCGCGGGCGATGACGGCCCGGCAATTCATCATGCTGTTTGCCGGGCTGGCGGGGGTGATGTGGCTGGCAGCGGGACTGGGATGGTGGGCAGGCAATGTGTTCGCCCCCGTTT
>NZ_JAWRXV010000209.1:0-557 GCF_046534875.1 Paraburkholderia sp. SIMBA_054
GCGTTTTTACTTTCGCCGTTGCATGTCCACGCTATAACGCATGACAGTCATGAACGGTGGACTTGATCAGCATTGCCCTAACACCGCCAGTTCTTCTTCTTGCCTGCGGGCCCCCAATGGCCCCATCCTTCACATGGTAACGCTCTTGTTCACGCGCGTTGCCAACGCTCTCTCTGTACGCCTCACCCGCTTCATGCTCCCGCGTCGCCGCGCGCGATATCGAATTTCACACGTTCTTTAGCGGCAAACTGTGTGTAGGCCTTCGCGCCACACACGCATCACTTCGGACCCGATAGCGCACGATGTGTCTCCATGTAGAAGCGCTGCCCTGTACGACGGCACAACCTACACACAGTTTGCCACCTGGGCGGCAGCAACCATTCGCTGCCGCTGGCCCTTATGCGGGCGTCTGAAGCGGGTGAGGCATTTGTTCGAAGCGTTGGCAACGGGCGTGGACGAGCGCGGTGCCGTGTGAAGCGTGGGACCGGTTGGGGGCCCTCAGGCAGGAAGAAGAGTTGGCGGTGTTAGCCGCTTTCTTTTGCCTACTTTTCTTTGCG
>NZ_JAWRXV010001261.1:0-252 GCF_046534875.1 Paraburkholderia sp. SIMBA_054
GCGCGCGTGTCTATCCGCTGGAGAGCGCGCCGATTGCCGATCCGATGGCGGGCGCGAAGCGTCTGCCGGTCGGCTGGGAATTGCTCGGCCGCGTGCTCGATGCGTCCGGCCGTCCGCTCGACGGACTCGGCCCGCTCGGCGCGCACGCCGATGCGCCGCTGTCCGCGCCGGTGATCAATCCGTTGAATCGTGAGCCGATCCATAAAGTGCTCGACGTCGGCGTGCGCGCGATCAATGCGCTGCTGACCGTCG
>NZ_JAWRXV010001262.1:0-252 GCF_046534875.1 Paraburkholderia sp. SIMBA_054
GATCTCGGTCAGCGGGGTGGCGAACGGCTCGGCGACGGCGGCGTCGGAGAAGTCGCGGTTGAAGATGCGGTGGTCCAGGTTGCCGCTGCCCAGGCCCGAGGCCAGGCGCGCCAGCAGCTCGCCCTCCTCGTTGGAGGTCGCCGGATGGACCAGCACGCCCAGCTCGTCACCGGACTGCGCCTTGAGGATTTCGGCGGCCGCGGCCAGGCCCTCGGCCCAGCTCACTTCCCGCCATTCGCCTTCGACCTTCCT
>NZ_JAWRXV010001263.1:0-252 GCF_046534875.1 Paraburkholderia sp. SIMBA_054
CCGTGTTCGTCGACCAGCAGCAGGGCGCTCGGCGAGGCATCGAGCACGGCGCGCAGCTGTTCCTCCTCGCTGCGCTGGCGGCTGACGTCCTGGGTCAGCCCGCGCACCTGCACCGGCGCGCCATCGGCATCGTGCTCGGCGCTGCCGCGAAGGCAGATCCAGCGGCGGGTGCCGTGGCGATCATCCACCGGGTACTCGAACTCATAGCTGGGTTGGCGGATCGCCGAGTCGAAACGGTCACGCACCTGCGCT
>NZ_JAWRXV010001264.1:0-252 GCF_046534875.1 Paraburkholderia sp. SIMBA_054
GGGGAAGATTGGAAGTGGGCGATTGATTCTGTTCGGAAATTGACAAAAAAAGCAGAAGAATTGGATATTATACTTGTAATTGAGCCTTTAAACAGATATGAGAGTTGTATTGTTAATACAGGAGCCCAGGGTGTAGATTTTGTTGAAGAAATCAATCATCCAAAAGTAAAAATGTTGCTCGATTCATACCATATGAATATCGAAGATCCAGATCTTGAGTCGCCTTTTTTGAATGCAGGTAATAAATTGCAT
>NZ_JAWRXV010001265.1:0-252 GCF_046534875.1 Paraburkholderia sp. SIMBA_054
GACCTCGGGCCGCATCTGATCGACCAGGCGCTCGCGCTGTTCGGCGCGCCGCAGACCGTGGCGGCAACGGTGCGCACGCATCGCGATCAGGCGAGCGCACCCGACTACGTGCATATCCAGTTGGGCTACGGCGCGTTCGAAGTCGTGCTGCATGCAAGCGCGCTGACGGCGATCGTCGCGCCGCGCTTCGTCATTCACGGCACCCGCGGCAGCTACGTGAAATACGGGCTCGACACGCAAGAGGACCAGTTC
>NZ_JAWRXV010001266.1:0-252 GCF_046534875.1 Paraburkholderia sp. SIMBA_054
CTTCGGCCCTGGATTTCCTCGCCCCGACCCTGGCCGCGCGGGTCGCGCCTGGCGGCCGCATCGCCCTGTCCGGCATCCTGCACGGCCAGGAAGGCGAGCTGCTGGAGCGCTACCAGGCCTGGTTCGACCAGCTCGAGTGCGAACAGGATGGCGACTGGATGCGCATCGAGGGCGTCCGCCGCGCCTGATCGCGCATTGCCTCGATGCCGTCGGCGATCTCGGCGGTACGCACCGCCGAGATCGCGTCGATCG
>NZ_JAWRXV010001267.1:0-252 GCF_046534875.1 Paraburkholderia sp. SIMBA_054
GATCCCGCAGTCGCGGCTGAAGCCGCTCCTGCAGAGGTGACGGCGCCCGGCGATGGCCGGACAGCGCGGGAAATCACGTCTTTGCATGGCGACGCCCGGTTGGGCGAGGCGTCATGCTGGCCTCGATGCGGCCGGCGTTACCATCCGGATTCCCGCAGCCAGGCCAAGCCAGATTGAGGGTCGACGTTCCTCCCATGCCATCGCTGATCGCGATCCGGGCCTTCGAAACGGCGGCCCGGCTGGGCAGCTTCG
>NZ_JAWRXV010001268.1:0-252 GCF_046534875.1 Paraburkholderia sp. SIMBA_054
GTATCAATAATAAGTGTCGCCGTTAGTCATCGGCCTTCGAGAAGGTAAAGAATGCGGAAAGCTGTCAAAAAGAGGCAAACCAACGAAATCAGACGACAGGATCTGATCCTTGCGACGCTGAATTCAATAGTCAAACATGGCTATCTGAATTCGACGATCAACACGATCAGTGAAGAATCTGGTTTTTCACGTGGATTGATAAACCACTATTTTGACAGCAAGGAAGATTTGCTGACCGCAGCACATCGCTAT
>NZ_JAWRXV010001269.1:0-252 GCF_046534875.1 Paraburkholderia sp. SIMBA_054
GCACGAACGGACCGGCCTCGAAGCGCACGAAGCTGTAGTCCAGCGAGGCATAGCCGCGGCTGACCGACTTGAGCTTGTCGAAGAAGTCCAGCACCACCTCGGCCATCGGCAGCTCGTAGCTGATCTGCACCTGGCTGCCCATGTAGTTGATGCCGAGCTGGCTGCCGCGCTTTTCCTCGCACAGCTTGATGATGTTGCCGATGTATTCCTCGGGGGTGAGGATGTTGGCGCGGATGATCGGCTCGCGGATTT
>NZ_JAWRXV010001270.1:0-252 GCF_046534875.1 Paraburkholderia sp. SIMBA_054
GGGTCATCTTCACGCGTTCTTCGCGCGATACGTCGCCAGCCGACGATGCCGGACGGGCAGCGGCCGGTGCGGCCGGAGCCGGAGCAGCGGAAACACCCTTGGCGATAGCGTCGAGCACGTCGCCCTTCAGCACCTGACCGCGCTTGCCGGAACCGTCCACCTGATCGGCGGAGAGGTTATTTTCAGCAAGCAGCTTGGAGGCAGCCGGGGCAGGCTGCATAGCCGGGCCCGACGAAGCCGAAGCGACAGGTG
>NZ_JAWRXV010001271.1:0-252 GCF_046534875.1 Paraburkholderia sp. SIMBA_054
CGAATGCGCGGTACTGGGCAACGAGCACCCCGAGGCCAGCGTCTGCGGCGAGGTGGTGGTGCACGACGAGTTCTATTCGTACGACACCAAGTACATCAGCGAGACCGGCGCCGAAGTGGTGGTGCCCGCGGCGATCGACGAGGCCACCCAGCAGCGCATCCGCGAGGTCGCGCTGGCGGCCTATGCGGCACTGGAATGTGCCGGCCTGGCGCGGGTGGATGTCTTCCTCACCGATGGAGGGAAGATCGTGAT
>NZ_JAWRXV010001272.1:0-252 GCF_046534875.1 Paraburkholderia sp. SIMBA_054
GACGGAAGCTCGGAACACGACGCTGCCGTCCCGGACGATAAAGACTGCTCGAGTTGCGACAGGTTTTTCCGCCACCGGCGCAAGCCCAAACCCAGAATAAGAGCGAGAAGCAGAATGGCCGTTAGAACGACGACCAGCGATAGCATCAGCATGTGCCCATATTGCCCGAGAGGAGCTTGTGCCCTGGTCAGGGTCCATGCGTAGAGCGCGGGGCTACCGGACACAGGACACGCAGAGGCGACGGTTGCGCCT
>NZ_JAWRXV010000210.1:0-556 GCF_046534875.1 Paraburkholderia sp. SIMBA_054
GTGGGAGACCTTCAGCGTGTTCTCGCAGTACCAGGATGCGGTGGTGACGCTGACCGCCCCGGCCAACCTGCCGATGCACCTGTGGACGCGCGGCGTGCAGGGCGGCACGACACCGACGCTCAGGGACGGCGTCGCGCGCTGGGAATGGCGCTACCGCCGCGCCGAGCCGACGAAAAGCCAGAACTGGACCGCCGCGGCGTGGGAATTCAGTCCGACCATCATGGCCAGCACCTTCGCCGACTGGTCGCAGATGGGCCTGGCCTACCAGCGCAAGGCCGGCGAGGCCGCCGCGGTCACCCCGAAGATCCAGGCGCTGGCCGACCAGGTCACCGCCGGCATCACCGATCGCCGCGCGCAGGCCGCCGCGCTGTACGAGTGGGTCGCGCGCAACATCCGCTACGTGGCGGTGTACCTGGGCAACGGCGGGCTGGAACCGAATCCGGCCGAGCGCATCGCCGACAGCCAGTACGGCGACTGCAAGGACCACACCGTCATCCTCGAGGCGCTGCTCGCCGCCAAGGGCATCGCCAGCACGCCAGTGCTGATCGGCGCCGAC
>NZ_JAWRXV010001273.1:0-252 GCF_046534875.1 Paraburkholderia sp. SIMBA_054
TCAGTACGTGGCGGTTTCATTATTTCTTTTTCAGTAGTTTGATTTTCGTTTTGGGAAAAGTTAAACATAACACCTTTTCGTATAGTGGTTTGCCTAACTCCTGTAAGATACATATTACTGATTTCTAGTTTTGTTCCTTTATGCGTTTGTATTTTACGTGATGCTGTTTGATATTGGGATTCCGGTTGAAAGATTATGCCCTTTATCGTCATAAAATCACCAGCCTTATTCTATTCGTAAAGCAATTTGTGT
>NZ_JAWRXV010001274.1:0-252 GCF_046534875.1 Paraburkholderia sp. SIMBA_054
GCGGAGCCTTGCTGTCGATCCCGAAGGGCTTGATGGAAGCAGGCCTCGCGATGGGACTCTCGACGCCGCGCGTGCTGATGAAGATCATCGGGCCGCTCGCATTTCGACGCCTGATTCCGCCATTGGGCAATCAGTGCATCGTCAGCTTGAAGGACACGTCGCTGTTTATCGTGATCGGCGTCGGGGAACTGACGCGCAAGGGTCAGGAGATCATCGCCGGCAACTTTCGCGCGGTGGAAATCTGGTCCGCCG
>NZ_JAWRXV010001275.1:0-252 GCF_046534875.1 Paraburkholderia sp. SIMBA_054
TTATTGACACACTTGATAAGAATATATACTTATTTCTATTTATTTTTGATACTATAGAATCTTCACTGTATATATACCGACTTTTAACCATATATAATCCTACTATGAAGAAGTTAAGAATTAGTATACTGTCATTCACGGTAAAATCTCATCCCATAAATTCTATATGAAAAGATTTTATAATAACACTAACAAGGTAAAGAGACATAATGCTTATGGCTATGTTTTTTAATATACTAGATGATAATCCAT
>NZ_JAWRXV010001276.1:0-252 GCF_046534875.1 Paraburkholderia sp. SIMBA_054
CTTGTTCGAGAAATTGCCGTCACCGCCGCGCATCATGTTGCGCAGACCGATGATCAGAACGACGGCCACAGCAAACATGGCCACCATTGCCGCGCCCTTGAACAGAACGTCCATTTTATTTCCTTCCCATGCGCACCGTCCCTGACCTCATGACTGGTCGGACAGCATCCGGTAGAGCCAGCGGGCAGGCATCAGACGTCGTGCCAGTGACCCAAGTTTCGCCGGTCCCGTCACCACATAATGCGGGCGGGG
>NZ_JAWRXV010001277.1:0-251 GCF_046534875.1 Paraburkholderia sp. SIMBA_054
TCGGTCTTGCCTTTGGTGCCTTTAATGTAGCGGCTGACGCCAGTCAGCGTACCGCCAGTCCCAACGCCAGCAATAAATACATCAACCTGACCGTCGGTATCTTCCCAGATCTCCGGACCGGTGGTTTTTTCGTGAATTTCAGGGTTTGCCGGATTGCTGAATTGTTGCAGCAGCAGGTATTTCTCTGGATTGCTGGCGACAATTTCTTCTGCTTTTTGGATTGCGCCTTTCATGCCTTTAGCACCTTCCGT
>NZ_JAWRXV010001278.1:0-251 GCF_046534875.1 Paraburkholderia sp. SIMBA_054
GTGTACGGGGCCAACGCGCCCGAGGCCGACAGCGCGTGGCTGTAGGGAACGTTCAGCGACGCGACCGGCGGCGCGGCGATGCCGATGCCGGACGAGGGGTTGGGCACGGTGACCGTGTAGGACTTGGTCGTCGACAGGCTGGCGTTGTCGGTGATGGTGAACGTCGCCGTATACGAGCCAGCCTGGGTGGGCGTGCCGCTGATGGTGCTGCCGGCCAGGGCCAGGCCCGGCGGCAGGCTGCCGCCGGTCAG
>NZ_JAWRXV010001279.1:0-251 GCF_046534875.1 Paraburkholderia sp. SIMBA_054
TTGAAGTCTCGGTAAAGGGCGGCCGTAACTATAACGGTTCTAAGGTAGCGAAATTCCTTGTCGGGTAAGTTCCGACCTGCACGAATGGCGTAACGATGGCCACACTGTCGCCTCCCGAGACTCAGCGAAGTTGAAGTGTTTGTGATGATGCAATCTCCCCGCGGCTAGACGGAAAGACCCCATGGACCTTTACTGTAGCTTTGCATTGGAATTTGAACCGATGTGTGTAGGATAGGTGGGAGGCTATGAAG
>NZ_JAWRXV010000211.1:0-551 GCF_046534875.1 Paraburkholderia sp. SIMBA_054
TGCATGGTAGGAGAGCGTTCCGTAAGCCTGCGAAGGTGCACTGGAAAGTGTGCTGGAGGTATCGGAAGTGCGAATGCTGACATGAGTAGCGATAAAGGGGGTGAAAGGCCCCCTCGCCGTAAGCCCAAGGTTTCCTACGCAACGTTCATCGGCGTAGGGTGAGTCGGCCCCTAAGGCGAGGCAGAAATGCGTAGCTGATGGGAAGCAGGTCAATATTCCTGCACCAGTGTGAAATGCGATGGGGGGACGGATCGCGGAAGGTTGTCCGGGTGTTGGAAGTCCCGGTCGCTGCGTTGGAGAAGGTGCTCTGGCAAATCCGGGCACGGAATTCAAGGGCGTGGCGCGAGCTCCTTCGGGAGCGAAGCAATCGGAAGGGGTTCCAGGAAAAGCCTCTAAGCTTCAGTTTCACATTGACCGTACCGCAAACCGACACAGGTGGGCGAGATGAGTATTCTAAGGCGCTTGAGAGAACTCGGGAGAAGGAACTCGGCAAATTGGTACCGTAACTTCGGGATAAGGTACGCCCCTGTAGCTTGATGCCCCTGCGGGCA
>NZ_JAWRXV010001280.1:0-251 GCF_046534875.1 Paraburkholderia sp. SIMBA_054
CTCCCCACAACCCTTCGAGGATATATCTACTGACAAAGCTGGCTCCAACGACACCCTTATCGTCTCCAATGTCATGGTTGACGAGGATGCTACGGATGGAGATGACCTGATCCAGGGTGGGCCCGGCACTGATAGCCTATGGGGTGGCGGTGGTGACGATATACTCCTGGGTGGCGATGGTGATGACTACCTTGACGGTGGAGCCGGCAACGACTTTCTGGATGGTGGTGCAGGGCGCGATTCGCTGAACG
>NZ_JAWRXV010001281.1:0-251 GCF_046534875.1 Paraburkholderia sp. SIMBA_054
TTGTAAATCAGCACAGCGGTGAAAAGGCTTAGCAAATCAACGACCGTGAAAATGGCATCCGCATCGCCGAAAAAGGTGGATATCTTTAGCGGGAAATCAAAGAAGCTCCCCACAAGATACATGCTGCATTTGATGCCGATCGGCGTCACCAAACCAAGCCAGAACAGACGTTGCCAGACATATCGGCTGGTCAATCCATAACGCCAACGCGTCCCCAGCTGCCAGCGTAATATTGCGCAGGCACACAACAC
>NZ_JAWRXV010001282.1:0-251 GCF_046534875.1 Paraburkholderia sp. SIMBA_054
GCGAGCTGGCTCCGGCTTCTCGCAGAAGATCGTTCGACCTAATATCGATGCACGGAAGCGAGTTCTATACGCACGCACCGCAGCGCGCTCATAACCCCAAGGGTGGGCAGCAAAAAGAAACGATCCAGCGTAACAATCCCCCGACAAACGCAACCAGGCACCAGCCCAAAACCAAATCAAAACCCGCCACAACGCGGGCTTTTTTTTGACCAAAGCAGCCGGGGCAGCTGCAAAACTTCTTATTCTCTGTG
>NZ_JAWRXV010001283.1:0-251 GCF_046534875.1 Paraburkholderia sp. SIMBA_054
CCGTAGCTGGCGGCGATGGCCAGCACCAGGCGATCGTTGCCGGCGGTGGCCTGCTCGGCGGCGTCCATGCGCCGGCCGATCACCGGCGCGAAGCGCGCGCGGTCGCCGATGAAGCGCACCTGCACGCCACGCCGCTGCAGCTCCTCGACCTCGCGGTCGAGCGCATGCAGGAACAGCTTCATGAGCGCATCGACTTCTTCCTGCGGCCGGCCCCAGTTCTCGCTGGAGAAGGCGAACAGGGTCAGCACCTG
>NZ_JAWRXV010001284.1:0-251 GCF_046534875.1 Paraburkholderia sp. SIMBA_054
GTCTCGCGCGAGATCCTGCAGTCCGGCCCGGTGATCGACTCGATGAAGTCGGCGCTGACCAAGCGCTCGCTGGACATGCTGGAGAAGCTGGCCCGCGACAAGCCCGAGGACTACGCCACGTTCTGGAAGCAGTTCGGCCAGGTGCTGAAGGAAGGCCCGGCCGAGGATTACGGCAACCGCGAGAAGATCGCCGGCCTGCTGCGCTTCGCCTCCACCCATGACGCCGGCGGCGAGCAGAAGGTCGCCCTGGC
>NZ_JAWRXV010001285.1:0-251 GCF_046534875.1 Paraburkholderia sp. SIMBA_054
GGCTTCGCTGAGGCCGTTTGCCGGGGCTGCCGCCAACGTGAGGCCGGCTTGCCGTGCAAAAGCGACCAGCGCTTCCGCATCCTCATAATTCATAGCCAGCGGTTTTTCGGAATAGACATGTTTTCCTGCGGAAAGCGCTGCATGCGAGATTTCAAAATGGCTTTCAGGTGTTGTCAGATTGACGACGATCTGCACGTCAGGATCGGCCAGAACAGCCTCGAAACTCTCATAAGCCTGGACGGAGTAGTGCG
>NZ_JAWRXV010001286.1:0-251 GCF_046534875.1 Paraburkholderia sp. SIMBA_054
GGAGGCACAGAAAAAAGTCGAACGTCCCGACTGAACCGCCCGTTCCACAATGCCGTTGCAGGCAGGGTTTTTGCACGGCTCGCCCTCGCGCCCATAGACGGAGAAGGAGTGTTGGAAATAGCCAAGCGCGCCATCTGCCTGAATATAGTCCTTGAGGGTTGAACCGCCTGCGGCAATGGCTTCCGCGATAACTGTGCGGATATCGGCAGCCAATTGCTCCATGATTGCGGGATTCTGCGCAACAGACCCGG
>NZ_JAWRXV010000212.1:0-551 GCF_046534875.1 Paraburkholderia sp. SIMBA_054
GCTTATGTTCAGGGTGCTTTTAACATTTGATTTTAATCAAACAAAAAAGGAGTCAGCATAGTGCCGGCTCCTAAAAGAAACAAAAACCTTTTCGCATACGCAAGCGTTGGAGGTTCCCCATTAAAATTCTAACCAAAATCAATATAATTTATAACACACAACTTTTGCTCATCACCATATACTAACAAGAGTACTTGTCATCTGACTCAAGAACAAAGGTGTCCCCATCATGAAAAAGCAGATTCCTTAAAAAATTTTCCCGCAAGGGGAGATTTTTTTTGATTTTTTCGCCCCGTTCATTGAGTTAAGATTCTGTACTCTACTCCCAAACCTGACAGTCAAATTACAGTGACCTTGTTGCCTTCCAAAAACACAAGACTGTTCTTCTCGTCTAGCATTTTCTAAAAATCAATTTAAATGCCTTGTAAGGCGTTTTATACTCTATCTAGTAATTTTATACATGAACGAAAATAAAAGCGCTCAGAATCGAATCTGAACGCTCTCAGAGGCCTTTTATTACTCAAACAGACCAATAATCGCTAAAAAAGGTG
>NZ_JAWRXV010001287.1:0-251 GCF_046534875.1 Paraburkholderia sp. SIMBA_054
GGTGCGCTGGTAGACGATCACACTCTTGACGGCTTCGCAGCCGCCCATTGCGAGCGCTTCGTCGGCGATGTTCTTCAACGGCAGCGCCTTGCCGCCGCGCATCTGTTCGTCGGACGTGACGAGTGCGACCGCGCCCACGTCGACGAGCCGTTCGTTGAGCGACTTCGACGAGAAGCCGCCGAACACCACCGAGTGCGTCGCACCGATCCGCGCGCATGCCTGCATCGCGACAATGCCTTCAATCGACATCG
>NZ_JAWRXV010001288.1:0-251 GCF_046534875.1 Paraburkholderia sp. SIMBA_054
CTCCGGCGCACAACTCGGCATTCTGATCGCGCCGGATTCGACGATACGCAGCGTCGCGCAACTGAAAGGGCGTACCGTGTTCGTTTCGTCGGCGCGCGGCAGCATTTCGCAATTCCAGCTATACGGCGCGCTTGCTGAAGCAGGCTTGTCGAAAGACGACGTGACCGTGCGCTTCATCTTGCCGGTGGATGGGTTTGCGGCGTTCGCGTCAGGCTCGATCGAAGCATGGGCGACGTTCGATCCGTACTACG
>NZ_JAWRXV010001289.1:0-251 GCF_046534875.1 Paraburkholderia sp. SIMBA_054
GGGGGTCGCGCCGCGACGGTTGCGGGTCGGGAAGGGAAATGACGGCACTCATCGGGGCATTCTACCGGGTCCGGATGTCCCGCCGGCCGCTGCCGGCGACCAACGGGCGGTGTAAGCTCGAACCGATGGACGCCGCCGATCCCGCCACCCTCGTAGAACGACTGAACGCGCTCAGGCTCGAACACCGCGAGCTCGACGAGCAGATCGCACGGCTGGTGCTCGACCTGGAAGCCGACGAACTGATCATCAAG
>NZ_JAWRXV010001290.1:0-251 GCF_046534875.1 Paraburkholderia sp. SIMBA_054
CGATTCAGGCGATGCTCGATGGCAAGGTCAAAGTGTTCATCGGCCTTGGCGGCAACTTTTCGATTGCGACGCCCGACACGCCGCGCACATGGGAAGCCATGCGCTCGTGCGATCTGACCGTGCATATCACGACGAAGCTCAACCGCAGCCATCTCGTGCATGGCCGCGACGCGCTGATTCTGCCGACGCTCGGCCGCACCGAGATCGACTTGCAGAACGGCGTTGCGCAAGGCGTGAGCGTCGAAGATTCG
>NZ_JAWRXV010001291.1:0-251 GCF_046534875.1 Paraburkholderia sp. SIMBA_054
GCGGTTCGCCGTTGCCGCGCGCCGAGGGCAGGGTGTGCACCGCGGTCGAATAGCTGCGGCCTTCCGAGTCCAGGAAGGCGACCTGCTGCGTGCTGCGCGTGCGCACCGCGGCCAGCAGGCCGTCGCCGTCGCGGTAGGACATGCCGGCCGGATCGACCTCATGGCCCTTGGCCGCGCGGATCCAGCCCTTCTCCGACAGCACCACGGTCATCGGCTCGCTGGCGACCAGCTCGGTCTCGTCGATGGCCTGC
>NZ_JAWRXV010001292.1:0-251 GCF_046534875.1 Paraburkholderia sp. SIMBA_054
CGCACGGCACTCTGCCAGCAGATACAGTTCATGGTCGCTGCGGGCTGTCCCAATCTTTCATTCAACCTTGGAGCCTATGAAGGATTTGCCAAGGTTCCGACTGACGGGCTTCTCGACCGCGATGGAAAGTTGACGACTAAAGGCATTACCGGGACGAGCGGGACATCAACGATCAACCAGCTCAACGTTGTTTATGCGTGGCCCGTGCTGACGAACATCCTTTATCTGATCGAAAGTCCACATGCTGCAGG
>NZ_JAWRXV010001293.1:0-251 GCF_046534875.1 Paraburkholderia sp. SIMBA_054
CCAGCCCAGCAGGGCGACGGTGAGCAGGCCGGCCAGCAGGGTCGGCGCGATCACCCGCCAGGATTGCCGGCGATAGCGCCACGCCAGCACGCCGAAGACCAGCGCCACGCCGGCGAGCAGCAGCGCACCCATCATGTGGCGGTAGTGCCCGAGCAGCTGCGAGAAATCGGCGGTGCGGTCGACCCAGCGCACGCCCTGCAATCCGTCCGCCTGTGCCCGCAGCGTGGCCAGCGCGTCGGCGCGGGAGAGGT
>NZ_JAWRXV010001294.1:0-251 GCF_046534875.1 Paraburkholderia sp. SIMBA_054
GGGCCAGAAGCGCAAAGGGTTTAGTCATACGCGATGCGGGTCAGTGGCGATTCACCGGCGGGCGCAGTCACCCCGCAGTCACCCGCAGTCACCCGCAGTCACCTTTTGTTACGGCTTTCTCGGCGCGCGCCGACGCCGCGCATTCCGCCGCCGCGGCAATCTCAGGTACCATCGGCGCCACGCGCAGCGCCGCATTCCAGTTCACCTTCGACAGTCGCCGTCCCCGTCATCCGATGAAGCCAGTCCCCGGC
>NZ_JAWRXV010001295.1:0-251 GCF_046534875.1 Paraburkholderia sp. SIMBA_054
GGCACAAACTTGATGCGCTTGTCCATCGAAGGAATACCATTGCGCACGGCGGAAGAGATCAGCCAATCAATGAGGATACGGTGGGCGAGTATCGCGATTTGGTGTTGGTCTTGATGGAGGCTCTGGAGCAGACGTTGCAGTCGGCAATTGCCAATCGGGCATTCGCGAGGCAGGCCGCATAGCCTTGGATGGGGTGGCTGATGCAGATGTGCCCCTCTTCGTCAGCAATTCCTGAGCGCTTCTTGGTGCTC
>NZ_JAWRXV010001296.1:0-251 GCF_046534875.1 Paraburkholderia sp. SIMBA_054
CTGGCAGGTCATCGAGACGATCATCGCCAAGGAGCGCCCCGACGCGATCCTCCCGACCCTCGGCGGCCAGACCGCGCTGAACGCGGCGATCGAACTGCACAACCACGGCATCCTCGAGAAGTACGACGTCGAGCTCATCGGCGCGAACTTCGAGGCGATCAACAAGGGCGAGGACCGCCAGATCTTCAAGCAGCTGGTCCTCGATGCCGGTGCCGACGTGGCGGATTCCCGCATCGCCCACACGATGGACG
>NZ_JAWRXV010001297.1:0-251 GCF_046534875.1 Paraburkholderia sp. SIMBA_054
GGATATGATGGATCGTGCCGAGATGGTCGCCGGTGTGAAGACGTTTTTCCTGCAGGCGGTACGATCTCAATAAGTACAGTTAAAGAAAAAGGGAGGCAGACGCCTCCCTCTATTCATTTTCCAGCGCTTGTGGCAGGGCTTACTTTTCAACAAAAGCCTTTTCGATGACGTAATGTCCGGCTTCGCTCTGGCTGCCTTCCTTGAAGCCGCGTTCTTCCAGAATCTGCTTGGTTTCGGCCAGCATTTCCGGG
>NZ_JAWRXV010001298.1:0-251 GCF_046534875.1 Paraburkholderia sp. SIMBA_054
GCGGCTTTGGCGGACCGCAAGGCGCGCTAGTGATGGAGGTGATGCTCGACAGCATCGCGCGTCAATTGAACCGCGATCCGCTCGACGTGCGCGCGGCCAACTACTACGGCATCGGCGAACGCGATACGACGCCCTACGGACAGCACGTCGAGGACAACATCCTCGCGCCCTTGACCGACGAGCTACTCGACTCGAGCGACTATCGCGCGCGCCGCGAAGCAATCGCCGCGTTCAACGCGACGAGTCCGGTG
>NZ_JAWRXV010001299.1:0-251 GCF_046534875.1 Paraburkholderia sp. SIMBA_054
GTCGCTGCCTTCGACCTCGTGCCCCAGCTCGCGCGCGAGGGCGGCCACGCCGCCCATGAAAGTCCCGGCGATGCCGAGGATATGGATTTTGCTCATTCCTCGATTGTCTCCGATCGCCCGCCTTACCGGAATCCGCGCGGAGGGGCGTGCCTCGGGGGCTGTCGGGAATATCGCGATGGGTGTCGGGAACTTCCCGATATCGGCAGCTGAACGTGCCGGTCACAATACTGAACGCCAGCCGCAACAACCCC
>NZ_JAWRXV010001300.1:0-251 GCF_046534875.1 Paraburkholderia sp. SIMBA_054
TTTCAAACTAGATAATACTTTTTGATTGTCCTTAATAGTTCTAGGATATTTACTACGATAGATCAAAAGAATAAAAGATAAAACTAACATAGCAATACCCGCAATAGTAAATGGGTATACTGGATTAAACTTAACCAATAACGCTCCAACTAACGGACCTATAATCACTCCTGCGTTAAGCATTTGGTTAAAATAAGTAAATATTTTTTTTCGAACTGTTTCTTTTTGCGATGTAAAAAAAGCAGTAACAG
>NZ_JAWRXV010001301.1:0-251 GCF_046534875.1 Paraburkholderia sp. SIMBA_054
GGGCTTTAATTTGCAATAAGAGAATGATTCACCCCCGAAGATACAGTTCACACTCTGTCTTCTGGGGTGTTTTTTATTGATAGATTCAGACAAAAAAAGACTGGCCTGCTATCGGTGGAACACCGAAATGAAGCCAGCGAATTAGCTATAAAACTTAATAAGTAAACATAGTATGGCGAAAAAGGTTTGTTAGCTAGAACCATCCAGTTTGACTTCCTTAGTCCGATCGCGGTACCAAAGGCGGAAATTGC
>NZ_JAWRXV010001302.1:0-251 GCF_046534875.1 Paraburkholderia sp. SIMBA_054
GTTGCCGATCGGGCTCGGCGGTATTCCGATTTACAACGTCGAAGGCGCATGCGCATCGTCGAGTGCGGCGTTCAATCTGGCGACCATGCAGTTGCGCGCGGGCGCGGCAGACGTGGTACTGGCCGTGGGCGCGGAAAAAATGTACTCGGACGATAAGGCGAAGATGCTCTCCTGCTTTGAATCGGCCTGGGACATCGAAACGTTGGAAGAGAACAAGAGCTGCCTCGCGGGCATGGGCAAAGACATCATAC
>NZ_JAWRXV010000213.1:0-547 GCF_046534875.1 Paraburkholderia sp. SIMBA_054
TTGATAAGGCGGGGGTCGATGGTTCGAATCCATCCAGACCCACCAGCGTCTTGTCTGCGGTGGCTGACTGAAGATTCTCCTGTGTACTGTATGACTGGGGGATTAGCTCAGCTGGGAGAGCACCTGCTTTGCAAGCAGGGGGTCGTCGGTTCGATCCCGTCATCCTCCACCAATTCCCAATGCACAGTGTTCTGCAGAACGCAGAAGACTTCGCATTGGCAATTGAGCCAGTCAGTGAAGATATGCGGTTATAGCAATCGCGATATCGGCTGTCGTTCTTTAACAATCAGGAAGAAGTAGTAAAGAGATTCGCGAAAGCGTGCTTAGAGATGGGCGCGTGAGTAGGTGAATCAGGGTTGTGATTGTATCAATGTATTTTTAAGGGTTGTCGAAAGACAGCCTTGGAATACGGCACAACGCTAAAACTCAACCTGTAGCGAGTGGGTCTGACGTGGTAACACGGAGAGACGCACCCGTTATAGGGTCAAGCGAACAAGTGCATGTGGTGGATGCCTTGGCGATCACAGGCGATGAAGGACGCGGTAGC
>NZ_JAWRXV010001303.1:0-251 GCF_046534875.1 Paraburkholderia sp. SIMBA_054
GGGACGCGCATGCCGACATGCTGCTCGCCACGGTGGTCAGCCTGCTCGCCTGGCCGTTCCTGCGGAGCAAGACCCCGTGAGCACTTCTTCCCCCCGGAAACTCGCTGTCCTGGCCTCCGGCCGCGGCAGCAACCTGCAGGCCATCCTCGATGCGATCGCCGCCGGCACGCTGGATGCCGAGGTGGTCGGCGTGCTGTCCGACAAGCCGGCCGCGGCCGCGCTGCAGAAGGTCGCCCCGGCGCGCCGCTGGG
>NZ_JAWRXV010001304.1:0-251 GCF_046534875.1 Paraburkholderia sp. SIMBA_054
CCCATCCATGCGAGACCAAACTGGGGATCCAACTCGGCCGCATGTTCGTAGAAGGAAGCCGCCCCCGCGTATTCACCCTGGACATAGCTCTTTTGACCGAGCGAATAGGACCGTAGCGCGTCGAGACTGGATGTTGTCGCGACAGAAAGTGGCTTGGAATCCTCATCGATCGACGTGGCACGCTCACCGAGTCGACTGCGGAGCTGACCAACAACATCATCCACTGACGCAATGGCGGAGCCCACCCCACG
>NZ_JAWRXV010001305.1:0-251 GCF_046534875.1 Paraburkholderia sp. SIMBA_054
CGTGCCTGCTGAAAGGCAGATCAGAGGTCTCGGACCGATTACGCTTAGCGTTCCCGAACTGGCGCCGACCCAGATCATTCTGGAAAAGGTCATGAACATGCGCCAGACCGGCGATTACGCTTCGCCTGACGGCGAAGGCCATGTCCATGTCTTCTCCATGGGGCCGGGCGGTGCCGCCGCCGAACTGCATGTCGCGGTACAGCCGAACCTGCCGACTGCATGGCAGGGTGCGGGCGCCGTGCACCATGTGG
>NZ_JAWRXV010001306.1:0-251 GCF_046534875.1 Paraburkholderia sp. SIMBA_054
GTGGTGGCGGCAGGCGTGATCGCACGTCTGACCCGCGGCGCGATGCTGGAAGTGCTTCGTCAGGACTATATCCGAACAGCCCGGGCCAAAGGTCTCAACGAACGTCGCGTGATATACGGTCATGCGTTTCGCGCCGCACTTGTCAGCGTCATTCCTGTGATCGGTATTCAGGCGGGATTTGTGCTGGGCGGCGCCGTCTACATCGAAACCGTGTTCCAGTGGCCCGGTATTGGCGCCATGCTGGTGAAAGC
>NZ_JAWRXV010000214.1:0-547 GCF_046534875.1 Paraburkholderia sp. SIMBA_054
CTGATTGCCCGACATTATCGCGAGCCCATTTATACCCATATAAATCAGCATCCATGTTGGAATTTAATCGCGGCCTAGAGCAAGACGTTTCCCGTTGAATATGGCTCATAACACCCCTTGTATTACTGTTTATGTAAGCAGACAGTTTTATTGTTCATGACCAAAATCCCTTAACGTGAGTTTTCGTTCCACTGAGCGTCAGACCCCGTAGAAAAGATCAAAGGATCTTCTTGAGATCCTTTTTTTCTGCGCGTAATCTGCTGCTTGCAAACAAAAAAACCACCGCTACCAGCGGTGGTTTGTTTGCCGGATCAAGAGCTACCAACTCTTTTTCCGAAGGTAACTGGCTTCAGCAGAGCGCAGATACCAAATACTGTCCTTCTAGTGTAGCCGTAGTTAGGCCACCACTTCAAGAACTCTGTAGCACCGCCTACATACCTCGCTCTGCTAATCCTGTTACCAGTGGCTGCTGCCAGTGGCGATAAGTCGTGTCTTACCGGGTTGGACTCAAGACGATAGTTACCGGATAAGGCGCAGCGGTCGGGCT
>NZ_JAWRXV010001307.1:0-250 GCF_046534875.1 Paraburkholderia sp. SIMBA_054
CGCAGGGTCTTGTGGGTGGTCGAGGTGACCACGTGCGCATGCGGCAGCGGGTTCGGGTACACGCCGGCGGCGACCAGGCCGGCGACGTGCGCCATGTCGACGAAGAACAGCGCGCCGACCTTGTCGGCGATGGCGCGGAAGCGCGCCCAGTCGATCTTCTGCGAGTAGGCCGAGAAACCGGCGACGATCATCTTCGGCTTGTGTTCCACCGCCAGGCGCTCGACTTCGTCGTAATCGATCAGGCCCTGGT
>NZ_JAWRXV010001308.1:0-250 GCF_046534875.1 Paraburkholderia sp. SIMBA_054
CGCCCCACGTGCCGTCGGCAAGCAGCAATTCCGCTTGCGCGCCAAGCTCCTCGAGCTCGCTGCCGAGCAGCCGATACAGGCTGTCGTCAAAGCGCATCGCGTCGAGCGGCGCGACGATCTGCCCGTCCTCGACCCAGAACGTCGCGAATCGCGTCATGCCGGTGAGGCGGCAATTCATGCGGTCCGAAAAGTTCACGTACCACAAGTTGCCGACATAGAGACCCGTGCCGATCCGGGCGAGAACGTCGTG
>NZ_JAWRXV010001309.1:0-250 GCF_046534875.1 Paraburkholderia sp. SIMBA_054
GCAATTTGAAGCGGGCCGCGAGGCTATCGGCAAGGGCGGCATTTTGCGCGATCCGAAAGATGGCGAACGCATAGCAGAAGAACTGAAATCATGGCTTGAGACGCTGCCCGGCTGGCGCGCGCTCGGCCTCTGCCCGTCGCCCATCGAAGGCGGCGATGGCAATCGTGAATATCTCCTGGCAGGAAAGAAGGACCGATGACAACGCAGACAATGGGGCAAATAACAATCCGCTCGATTGGTGCGGGCGGCG
>NZ_JAWRXV010001310.1:0-250 GCF_046534875.1 Paraburkholderia sp. SIMBA_054
GTTGCCCCTCCGGGTGGGGTGAGCTATAAAGTCCCGCTTTCCCGGGCCCCGGGGGAACCAAGGAAGAGCGTTTCGTGGCTGCTAAAAAAACTGCAAAGAAGGCCGTCAAGGCCGCCAAGAAAACCGCCAAGCCTGTTGTCAAGAAGGCGGCGGCCAAGTCCGCCTCCAAGCCGGTTGCCAAGGCCGTGAAGACCGCGACCAGGAAGCCGGCCAAGCAGGCGGCGGTCAAGAAGGCCGCCGCGAAGAAGGC
>NZ_JAWRXV010000215.1:0-546 GCF_046534875.1 Paraburkholderia sp. SIMBA_054
GCCGCGCGGCGCGCGCCGGTCATCAGTCCGCTGGTGCGTTTCGGCAGTGCGCAGGACCGCATCGAATTCGTGCGGCAGCGCATCAGGCAACTGGGCTTCAACTCGTTCAGCTATACGGCCACGCGCACGTCGGCGCATCGCAAGACCATGTTCGTGCTGACGAGCTACGAGTCGCAAAGCTGGCTCACGCGCTATTTCCGCGAGCGTTATTTCGAGCTCGATCCGCGCGTGGCGCTCGCATCGCCGACCGGCATGCCGTTCCTCTGGAACACGGTCGACATGCGCGCCGATCTGCCGCGTGCGCAAATGCGCAGCGAGCGGCTCGGCGGGCTGATCGACATGCTGGAGGCAACCGGGCGCAAAAGCGGCATTCTCACGCAGATGCCGCTGCCCGAGCCGGAACTGAGCGCGAGCCTGTGCTTTAACTCGGAGATCGCCAATCCGCGCTGGATGACCGAATCGATCGTGGCCGAAACGCTGATGTTCGCGCACACGATTCATGAGTTCATCTGGACGCACGCGAAGAGCGTGATCGGCATGACGCCC
>NZ_JAWRXV010001311.1:0-250 GCF_046534875.1 Paraburkholderia sp. SIMBA_054
TGCGCGCAAGCAGCGAGATGGATGACGCCCGCGTTGGGGCGCAGCCGTTGCCAGTGTCCTGGCGGAAAGCGAAATAGGGGTTCGTTGCGGGACTTCAAGAGCGTGTCGAGCAGGCTCTTTGTAACAAAATTTTTCAGCGCGAGTCGCGCGTTTTCGCGCCGGTTTTTCGTCAGGCAACTGTGCAAAAACCGTACTTGAAATTCGTTCGGCGCCGACCTATTTTATTGTCGGCTCAGCAGTCGCGTTGCAC
>NZ_JAWRXV010001312.1:0-250 GCF_046534875.1 Paraburkholderia sp. SIMBA_054
CGCCAGTTACTGCTGACGCTACTGGACATTCCTTTTGCCGTGTCACCGGTGGTTGCCGGTCTGGTGTATCTGCTGTTCTACGGCTCCAACGGCCCGCTGGGCGGCTGGCTGGATGAACATAATCTGCAAATTATGTTCTCCTGGCCGGGAATGGTGCTGGTCACCATCTTTGTGACGTGTCCGTTTGTGGTGCGCGAGCTGGTGCCGGTGATGTTAAGCCAGGGCAGCCAGGAAGACGAAGCGGCGATTT
>NZ_JAWRXV010001313.1:0-250 GCF_046534875.1 Paraburkholderia sp. SIMBA_054
TGCAGCGCATTATCGTCAATCCATTTCGGCAGTTTCGGATCATTTATGTCAAACGAACGCGCTACACCGTCAATTTTCAGCTTGATTGGCTTGTCGGTCGGCTTCGCTTCGTCTTTTTTGTCTTTCTTTTTGTTAGCTGTCTTCGAACTGTCACCCACGGCAATTCCCTTTCGTTTATATCAAAGCATGATATGGGCTGTTTGGAAGCCGCGTAAAGGACGTTCGAGCATTTCCGGATAAGTCTATGCCC
>NZ_JAWRXV010000216.1:0-541 GCF_046534875.1 Paraburkholderia sp. SIMBA_054
AACAGGATATTGCGATCAACCCCGCTGTTGCACTTAGCCTTTGAAACCGCCAGGCAAAAGAAAGCGGCTAACACCGCTAATTCCTGTTATTACCCACGGGCCCCCAACGTCCCCACGCATCACACGGCAGCGTATTTGTTCGCGTGCATTGCCAACGCTTCGAATAAACGCCTCACCTACTTCAAATACCCGCACAAGGGCTAGCGGCAGCAAATGGTATGTGCCACCCAGGTGGCAAACTGTGTGTAGGTTGTCGCGTCGTATAGCCTGGCGCTCTTACAGGGTGGAACGGGTGCGCTATCGGTCCGAAGTGAGGCGTGAGGAGCACAACGGGCCTACACACAGTTTGCCACCTGGGCGGCAGTGGAATAGCCGGCACGGCGTGCTGTAGTACGGGAGCGTGAAGCGGGTGAGGCGCACCGCAAGAGCGCTGGCAACGAACGTGGGTCACGTGGTTGCCGTGCGAAGCGTGGGACCGGTTGGGGGCCCTCAGGCGAGAAGAAGAGTTGGCGGTGTTAGCCGCTTTCTTTTGCCTACTTTT
>NZ_JAWRXV010000022.1:0-169514 GCF_046534875.1 Paraburkholderia sp. SIMBA_054
CAGTTCATGGCGTCCACAAAACCTACCTGGGGGTCCAGTTCGTGAAAGGCCTTGACAACTTCCTGCTCATAGAAGGGGTACCTGGGTGAGGGGGGTCTGACGATGCTTTGGGACGTGCCCATCGACGACCAGCATCACTGGCGGTGGGAATTCATCTTCCATCGCAGCGGGCAGCTGAACAAGGACGCTCTTGAGGCCCAGTACCAATCCGAAAAGGAAGAGGGCGATCGCATGCGTCGGAAATGGGACAACCTTTATTCCCAAGATCGGGAGTCAATGAAGGGGAAAGCCTACCTGGGGCTTGGTGAATGCTTTTCCGTACACGACATTGCTATCACGCAGTCGCAGGGCACGATTCACCAACAGGCGAACGAGCACCTGTCGTCGTCGGACATTGCCATCGTGCGCGCGCGTCGGATGCTTGACGAGGCGGCCCAGGTTATCGCCGAAGGTGGAGATCCACGTGGCGTGGTTCGTAGCGAAGCCGACAATGATTTCCGTGACATGGTCGTAGTGACGGGAGAGATCACAAATGGCGACACCAAGGAAGAGTATTGCGCCCGTTATACCGAGAGTCTCGACCTGTTCCGCCCGCAAGAGAGTTCATCTGGTTAGCACATACGCCGATAGACCGTGAAGTAGCGTCACATGGACATGTCTGGCAAGCCCGGGCCTTCTATTGAACGGGAAAGGCCTCGTTGCAGTTTTTTCCCATCAACGAGGACGCTGGTTTGCCAGCTTGGTATCGACGCTCCGTTTGTGTGTTGTTTGATTCATCGAGATTTTTCTGGTCATGAACACTATCGCCGTTCGAGTCGCAGTCGCTGACGCTATTGCTCAAGATATTCGCTTATTGAGGTTGGAGCCCCAAGACGGGACCAGCTTGCCGAACTGGAACCCCGGTTCACACATCGATCTTCATCTGGGGCAAGGGATTACCAGGCAATATTCCTTGTGTGGCCCGCACGGCGATACATCTGGATATCAGGTTGCTGTCAAGCTGGAGCCCACGTCACGTGGTGGGTCGAAATTCGTCCATGAATCGCTTGAGATTGGGAGTGAACTGCGCATTTCTGCTCCCCGAAATCATTTCGAGATGAGCGCAAATGCCGGCCACACTCTGCTCGTCGCCGGCGGCATCGGAATTACGCCGATCATCAGCATGGCGCGCGCTCTAGGGGCCAAGCAGCAGCAATTTGAACTTCTCTACTTCTCGCGCTCCGATCGTCACGCCGCTTTCCGCGATGAACTCGAAGCTGGGCCGCTCCAGGCGTCCTGCCGATTGCTCTTTGGACTGGAACACGACGCGGTCGAAGAAGTCCTCGAAGGCGCTCTTAACGACAGGTATGAGGACAGTCATCTCTACCTGTGCGGACCGAAAGCCTTTATGGACACGGTCCGTGCTGTCGCGGCTCGCTGCGGTTGGCCGGAAGATGCTGTTCATCTCGAGTACTTTGCCGGTGCAGATCCTACCGATCAAGGCACGCAGACGTCGTTTGATGTGAAGCTTGCACGTTCCGGGAAAGTTCTCACGGTTCCTGCCGACAAGACGATCGTCGACATGCTGCGAGTCGAAGGTGTCGAGGTAGAGACTTCCTGTGAGCAAGGTGTTTGTGGAACGTGTGTGACAAGAGTGCTTGACGGTGTACCGGAGCATCACGACTGTTTCCTGACAGCCCAGGAGCAAAGGCAGGGAGATTGTATGGCGGTTTGCATCTCCCGCTCCAAATCGAAGTTGCTTGTACTGGATTTGTAGTAGGTCGTCATGCCATCGGTGGCATGGCTTCACTGTTGTCTGGATCAAGCTCGGAATGACATCGGCTAGTCGTTAAAAAATAATAACTTAGATATTAATAAGTACTACTACATTGTTTGGAGACAGACTTTCATGAAAGCGAGATGGAGTTTAGGTTTCTTATCGATTTCAGCCGTGCTGGCGGGGAACGCCCATGCGCAGAGCAACGTTACCTTATACGGCATTATCGACACGGGAATTCAGTACTACAACAACGCAACAGCGGCGGGTGGATCCGTTGTTGGAATGCCGAGTCTGTCGGGCAAGTTGCCATCGCGTTTTGGGCTGAAGGGGGTCGAAGATCTCGGTGGTGGGTATAGAGCGTTCTTTGTGCTCGAAAACGGATTCGCAGTTAACAACGGCGCGTTAGGTTACGGCGGAAGAATATTCGGCCGCGCAGCAAATGTGGGGATTGACAGCCAGTACGGAAGTTTGACATTGGGCCGACAAATGAACATGACGTTGTACGCGTTGACCGACGCGGATGTCATCGGACCGTCAAACCACTCACTGGCAGTTTTTGATACATATTTGCCAAACGCGCGCAGCGACAACGCGATTGGATACATGGGAAAGTGGCGTGGTTTTACCCTCGGCGGAACATATAGTTTTGGCCGTGATGCTGCAGGCCCTGCAGGAGCTTCAGCGACCAATTGTGCAGGTCAAGTCCCCGGCGACTTCGTCGCGTGTCGGCAGTACACCGCCATGCTCGCATATGCGTCGGACAATTTTGGAGTCACCGCGTCCTATGACGTCATGCGCGGAGGTACGGGAGCTTCTGCGCCGTTGTCCAGCAGCGCAGATACTGACACACGGACTATCGTTGACGGCTATGCAAAATACGGAAACCTGAAACTTGGAGCGGGCTGGATCAGACGAAACACGTCCAGCACCACTCATAGCCAGTCAGATATTTTCTTCGCAGGCGGTACCTATCTGCTGACGCCCGCGATATCGGTTGACGCACAGGCGGTCCGGTATATATTGCGTACTCGTTCGGACGCGACGTTGGTGGTTGGGCGCGTAAGCTACTTCCTTTCAAAGCGAACCTCAGTGTATTCGTCTGCTGGATACATATTCAACAGTCCGTCTTCAGCAATCCCGGTCTCGGCTGGAGGCTCAGTTGGTACGGGCAAGAACCAGGTGGGCTTCATGGTGGGCATGCAGCAGCGTTTCTAGCCTCGCTTTGTTCGTCCAGTTTCTTTGGAGAGGTGCTACGCACGAAGTATGTCGAATCGGCTTGCGGATCGATGCGGTTGGAATTGCGTGCACATCTAAGAAGGGTTGATGATGTGCGCGCCGTACAGGTTGATGTGCGGCGTTCGCATTACTGGACCCTGTTCTGGGTTTATGCCGCGAGCCACGAAGGAAGAAAATTGAAGACACGGGTTCTCACGATCAGATTCAAATTATTTGGTGCTTTCGGGGTGATGGGCGCGTTCCTGCTCGTGTCAGGAGTATGGAATCTGATCACACTTCTTCAATCGGATGTAGCCAGGTTACCAATGTACCGGACGGTATCGATGGGCATGGTTCTTCTATCAACGATGGGGTGCATCGTTTCGATCTACTGCGGCGCGCATCTCAATGCAGTCGTATGTGGAGGACTGAATCGGATGGGCAAGAAGCTTGAGGATATCGCAGAGACACTTGACTTATCGAAGCGGTCATCGAGTCCGCGCATGGATGAATTCGGGCGTGCGGCAATCGCTTTCGATGCGTTAATGATGCGGGTCCAGGAGACGGTCTACGCCGTTCGCGTGTCTGCTGACACGGTCTCAAGGGCTACGCGAGAACTCGTATCTGGAAACGTTGATATTTCTGCACGTACCGAAGAGCAGGCTGCGTCGCTGCAGGAGACGGCGTCGAGCATGACGCAACTGACAGAAACCGTGAAACAGAACGCGGACAATGCGCGATGGGCGAAGGAGGAGGTATTGAAGGCAACGAGAATTGCTGAGAGAGGGGGTGGCGTCGTTCATGACATGGTTGCGACAATGGGGAAGATACACGCGAGTTCGAGCAAGATCTCCGAGATAACCGGGGTCATTGAAGGGATAGCATTCCAAACCAATATTCTGGCTCTGAACGCCGCCGTTGAGGCAGCTCGTGCGGGCGAGCAGGGAAGAGGATTTGCCGTTGTTGCAAGTGAGGTGCGCGGCCTCGCGCAACGTTCGGCATCTGCTGCGAGAGAAATCAAGGAATTGATCGTCTCATCTGTTGCAACGACTAGCGACGGGTCCGAGCAAGCTGCTCGGGTTAGCGCAGCAATGGATGAGATGAAGACTGCTATTGAACATGCGTCTCAAATGGTGACGGAGATTGCTAATGCCTCTGAACAGCAAAGTCGAGGTATCGAACAGGTGAATCAGGCGGTCATCTTGATGGACCAAGTGACACAGCGAAACGCTGCGGTCGTGGAACAAGGGGCATTCGCAGCGCAGTCACTTGAAGAGCAGACGGAGAAGCTGGGAATGACTGTCGCATCGTTCAAGCTGCCCGTGGATTTTGAATAGACTTGTCCTGCTTGAAATTCAGTCGACATGTGGTCGCGCGCCGCGCCACGATATTCGTCCTTCAGTCTCATCCCGGTTTCGCGCGGTCTCCGGCTTCGGCCATACGCACCGTCAACAACGACGAAGGCCGGGATAAACGGCGGCGGCACAATCAATCGTAAAGCCGGCGGTTGACGGACCGCAGCGTCTGCACGGCCTGCCATACAGCGCAATCCTGTGTTGCGGACCGCCGCGCCGCCGCCACTTCGGCCGGTCCGTGCCGCAGTCTGGCCCGTGCTTTTCCACTCAGCGATCCCCGGGCAAGCCAGAATTGCAGGATCGAAACCTTGCCGCTACTATCGCGGGATGCAAATCGACTTCTTGGGCATGCAGGCCTTTCTGAGCATTGTCGAAAACGGCGGCTTCCAGCCCGCCGCCGTGCAGCTCAATCTGTCGCAGACCGCCATCAGCCACCGCATCCGCAAGCTCGAAGAAGGGCTGGGCGTGCGCCTGATCGCGCGCACGACACGCGAACTCACGTTGACCGACGCCGGCCGCGCATTATTGCCGCGCGTGCGCGGCGCGATCCGTGAACTCGAAGGCTCGTACGACACATTGCGGCAGCATCGCAGCAGCGCGCCGCAATGGCTGACGTTCGCGTGCCTGCCGACCCTGGCCACATCGCACATCCCAAACGTGCTGAAGCGTTTTGCGACGGTCTATCCCGACATCGCGGTGCGCATGTTCGACAACTCGATTGCCGAGATTGCCGAGCTGGTGGATTCCGAATCGGCGGCGTTCGGCATATCGGTCAATGCGCCGACACGTTTCAATCTCGCCATCGAGCGATTCACGCAGGAGCCGTTCGCGCTGGTTTGCCCGCTCGGCCACCGGCTGCTCGAACGCGAGGTGGTGCGCTGGGACGATCTGATCGACGAAACATTGGTCCGCATCAGTCTGCACGCCGGCAACAGCACGACAATCGACGACGCGCTCGGCAATCGCCGAATGCAATACCGCTGGGGGTATGAGACGCAGCACACCGGTGCCGCGATCGACTTTGTGCGCGCCGGCCTAGGGCTGACGGTTGTGCCGTGTCTCGCAGCCACCAGTTACCCCGGCGTCGTGGCGCTGCCGCTCGTCGAGCCGCAGATCACGCGCTGCCTCGCTACCGTGATGCGGCCGGAAACCTTGCTGGTGCCCGCGGCGACCGCGCTGTGCGAAATGATCATCGAGGACATCGGCAACCGTCTGGCGGCATTCAACGCGTGGCAGCGACCGGCCAGTACTGACAAGGCGCACGCATAACCGGGTGTCCTGCCCGCAGACAGGACACTCGACCCCGCTGACAATCAGCCAGGCCTCCCGCTCAGTCGTCGGTCGCTGTTGCAGCCTCCGGCAAGAGCCGGATACGCGCCTCGTCGCGCCGGCGCACCCAGGTGCGCGACGCGAAGAACAGTTGGCCCACGATCAGCAATGTGCCGACGATCAGAAAGCCGAGTGCAATCGGACGATCGGTAAAGATCGTCAGGCTGCCCCGTGAGAGTAGCATCGCGCGCCGGAAGTTTTCCTCGACCATCGGCCCCAGCACATAGCCGAGCAGAATTGGCGACACCGGAAATTCGAGGGCGACGAGCAACGCGCCGATCAGCCCGAACACCGCTACCTCACCGACCTGGAACAGGCTGTTATTCGTGCTGTACACGCCGACGCAGATAAAGAACAGCGCCGACGGAAACAGAAAACGATACGGCACGCGCAATAGCTTCACCCACACGCCGATCATCGGCACGTTCAGCAACACCAGCAGCACGTTGCCGATCCAGAAGCTTGCAATCAACCCCCAGAACAGATCTTCGTGCTCGGTAATCAGTTGCGGACCCGGCTGGATGCCGTGAATCAGTAGCGCGCCGAGAATGAGCGCCATGACTGCGTCGCCAGGTATGCCCAGACTCATGGTCGGAATGAAATCGACCTGGGTCTTCGAGTGCGACGCGGCTTCAGGGCTCGCGACCCCTTCTAGCGCGCCTTGGCCGAAGCGTTCGGGATTCTTCGACAGACGCCGCTCGAGCGCGTAGGCGATAAACGTGGTGATGGTCGGCCCGGTGCCCGGCATCGCGCCGAACAGCGTGCCGACCGCTGTGCCGCGCATCATCGGCCAGAAAGCCTGCTTCAGTTCCGATTTGCTGGGGCGCATGTCGCGCATGCGCAGCGTGGTGGTGCCGCCCACCGAATGCATCCGGTTCACGTTGCGCAGAAATTCGGTGACGCCATAGAACCCGAGCGCCAGCGCGACCAGTTCAATGCCGTCTGACAGATCTGGCATGCCGAAAGTGAAACGCATTAGCCCGCTGTTCACGTCGGTGCCGACACTGCCGACCAGCAGCCCGAAAATCGTCATCGCGATGCCCTTGAGCGGCGAGCCGCGCGACATCGTCCCACCGGCCAGCAAACCGAGCAGCATGATCGAGAATATCTCCGGCGGCCCGAACTTGAAGGCAATCTTCACCAGCAGCGGCGACGCGAAAATCATCACGATGATCCCGACCGACGCAGCGAAGAACGATGCAATCATCGTAATGCCCAGCGCCGTGCCGCCCTTGCCCTGGCGCGTCATTGGATAACCATCGAGACAGGTCACCGCGTGAGGCGGATGGCAGGGCAGGTTCAGCAGAATCGCGCCGATCGCTCCGCCATATTGCGAACCGTAGAAGATACCGGCGAGCATCAGGATCGCCGGCACCGCATGCATGGTGTACGTGAGCGGTAGCAGCATCGAAATCGCCGATAGCGCACCCATGCCCGGCAATACACCGATCAGATTGCCGATCAGCACACCGACGAACGACCACATCAGATTATGAGGCTGTAGCGCAACGCCGAAGCCTTGCAACAAATCCAGAATCGATTGCGCAATCATTGGATCAATTCCACTGAAACAAAGGTAGTTGTAGTTGCAGCAGCCACCAGAACACCACCACCGATACCACCGCCATCGCCACGCCGAGCATGCCCGCGCCGAGCAGCGTGTTGTCGCGGTCGCCGAGCGCCGCGATGAAGGCAACCGCAAAACTCGCCGGCACGAGACCGCCGTGGCTGCCCAACACGATGAACGCGACGATGCTGAGCACGATGCAGAACCAGCCTCGCCATTCGGGCCGCGGCGCAGGCTCGGGCGGGGCGGCGTCAGCGCCGGCGAGCGAGCGTGCAGCCGCGCTCGCCGCAGCGGGATTGCGTGTGCCGGTGATGGCGATGGCCAGACCGACCAGCATCAGCAAGACGCCGAGCGCCCCGGGAAACAGACCCGGACCGGGCGCGGCGAGCGTGCCCAGTGAATAGGTGATGCCCTGTTGCGCGGCGCCCGCGCCGGTCAGGACCATCAGCGCACCGCCAAGCCGGTCCTTGCCGATACGCTCGATCAGGTCATCCATGCGAATCTCCGTAGCCGTCACCCGCTGCGTTCACGAAAAGTAGAACGCCTGCGCGTTCTCGCCAAAAATCTTGCGCTGCGATACCGGATCGGTAATCGTGCCGCGCAGCCACTCGATGGTTCTGGCGTATTCGAATTGGCCTTCCGCGCCAACGAACGGGCAATCGCTTGCCCACACCAGCTTGTCGTCGCCCACCCGGCGGTAGAGTTCCTGCGCGCACTCGCGCGCATTCGCACCGAGCCGGTACGCGCCCGACAGCTTGACCCACGTGCGGCCCTTTTCAACCGAGCGCACCATCGCCTTGAATCCTTCGCTCTCGATACCGGTCTGCGGATCGGGCCGACCGATATGGTCGATCACGATCTTCACGCCCGACTGTTCGAGCAGCGGCAGCACCTGCGGCAAGCGCGGACCGTCGAGATGCAGATGCACGTGCCAGTCGAGGTCGACGAGGCGGCGCAGCAGCTTGCGGTATTCCCACGTGGTCAGATCGGGCAGCGTGCTCATGCTGATGAACGGCAGGCGCACGCCCACCACGCCGGCGCGGTCCATCTCGTCGAGCACCACGCGTTCGACGCCGGGTTCGAGGATCACCGTGCCGCGCAGCCGCGAATGACCGCGCACGGCAGCGATCACGTAGTCGTTGTAGTCACCCCACGGGCTCGCCGCGGCGATCACCGCCTGTTTGACGCCGTTGCCGTCCATCACCGCCAGCAACTGTTCAGTCGAGAAATCGTAAGTCGGCGTATGACGCGGGTTGCTGACGAGCGGCATGTTCCGTTCGAAGACATGCACGTGCGTGTCGATGATCAGCAGGTCGTTTTCCACCAGATTTGCTTGCACATTAATCCTTTGTTCATTGGGGTTTGATGCCGGCACGTTCGATGACCTCGTGCCACTTCACTGCATCGTCGTGAAAAATCTTTGCCATCTCAGCGGGCGTGCTGCCCATCGGCTCGGTGCCGAGCGCGCGCAGTTGTGTGCGCAGCGCCGGTGACGACAACACTTCCCCGAGCTGGCGGTTCAGTGTGTCGACCGCTACCTGTGGCGTACCGTTTGCGACGTAAAGCGCATTCCAGCCGGTGACTTCATAGTTCTGCACACCGGCTTCAGCCACCGTCGGCACATCGGGCAGCCATGCCGTGCGCTTCGAGCCGGTGGTGGCGAGCGCGCGGACCTGTCCGGCCGCGATCGAGCCCTTCACCGCCGCATACGATTCGAAGCCGACGTCAATATCGCCGCGCACGAGTCCCGAGATCACGTCGCCGGTGTTTCGATAGGGCACCACCACCGCATTGAGCTTCGCGGTGGATTTGAAGAGTTCAGTGGAAAGGTTCTGGGTGCTGCCGGGGTTGATCGCGCCCATCGTGATCTGCCGTTTGGCGGCCGCCGCGAGCACGTCGTGCAGGGTATTCAGCTTACCGCCGCCTTTCGCCAGCACCAGCAAGTCGAAGTAGGCGATGCGTGAAACCGGTTTGAAGTCTTTTTCCGGATCGAACGGCAGCTTGATCAGCGAGCCGGCAATCGCGGTGCCGTTGGCGAACAGCGCGACCGTATAGCCGTCGTGCGCCGCGCTGAGCACGGCGTTGGCCGCGGCGATACCGCCCGCGCCGGGCCGGTTGTCGATGATGATGTTGTCGCCGAAACGCAGGCTCAGTTCTTTCGCGACGATGCGCATCGTGATGTCGGCGAGCCCGCCGACCCCGAACGGCACCACCACGCGAATCGGTTGCGAGGGATATTTCGACTGCGCGGCCGCTGGCGCGGCGCACAAGCCGGTCGCGCCGGTGGCAAGAACAAGCGAAGCCAGCAGGCGGCGCGCAATGCGCAGCGGCGATCCGGCGTGTTGAAAAATCATCTTTCTGTCTCCAAGGTTGGCCGCTTCTGTGTGCCGGGCAGGTGAACTGCACGAACCTGCCCGAACAGTCGGTCGGCAGATAGTCTAAATAAGGGGCCTCTACCGTATCAAATGAATTGTTTTGCTGGGGAGATTCGTTTTTTTCACCGTCGCGACGCGTTGCCGCTTCACCTCAAGCAATTCATGGGACCGTGAAAATCAATCATTTGTCCGGCAAGCCCGCACGCATTATCGTCTCGCTCTACTAATGAATCGGGATCCACAGAATCCCCCAACGGAGACGGTCATGAAGATCACCCCTCATCTGCGGCGGCGTGTGTGCATTGCGCTGGCGGCTCTGGCCGGCTGCGTGGCGCCCGCGGCGCACAGCGCGTATCCCGATCGCCCCATCACGCTCATCGTGCCGTTTTCGGCGGGCGGCACGGTCGATTCCGTCGCGCGCCTGCTGGCCGTGCAGATGGGTGCCGAACTGAAAACCCACGTGATAGTCGAGAACGCGCCGGGCGCGGGCGGCACCATCGCCACGCAACGCGTGGCGCGCTCGAAGCCCGATGGCCTGACGCTGCTGTTCGCGACACCCAACCATACGATCAATCCCGCGATCCTCCACAACCTGCCGTTCGATACCGAAAAGGACTTCGCGCCGATCTCGCTCGCCGCGCAGATTCCCGAACTGCTGATCGCGAATTCGAAGCAGCCGTATTCGGACTTCAAGGGTTTTGTTGCGTATGCGAAGGCCCATCCGGGCCAGCTCAACTACGGCTCCGCCGGCATCGGCACCTTGCCTCACGTAACGATGGAGTTGCTGCTGCAAAAGCTCGGCATTAAGGTCACGCACATCCCCTATAAGGGCGCGGCGCCCGCGATGAACGATCTGCTGGGCGGCCAGGTGGCGATCAAGATGGACACCATCGTCACGTCACTGCCGCAGCTCAACGCCGGCCGCCTGAAGCCGCTCGCTCTCGCCAGCGCCCAACGCTCGCCGCTGCTGCCGAATGTTCCGACGATGGCCGAATGCGGCGTGGCCGGCTACGAAGGCACGTTGTGGATGGGCATCCTCGCGCCGAAGGGCACGCCTGCGGCGGTCGTCGACACGGTCAATCAGGCCATCGTGCAGTCATTGAAGCGTCCGGCGCTGCTCAAGCAATTTGCCGTGTACGGCGTCGAGCCGGTCGGCAGCACGCCCGCAGCGTTCCAGAGCCAGATCTCGTTCGAGCTCAAGCAATGGGCCACGGTCGTCCAGCGCGCCAATATCACCGCCAATTGAGTCCACCAGGAGAGCCGCGAACATGCCGCCGTCACTGACCCAACCGCCCGACCCGCATCCAAAGACACCGAGGCTGCGGCTGCCGCCCGGCTCGATCGATACGCACATTCATCTGTTCGGCCCCGCGGCGCAATATCCGTTTCATCCGGACAGCAAGTACATCGCCGCCGACGCGCTGCCGGAAACGCAGATCGCTCAGCAGGACACCCTCGGCCTCGCCGGTGCGGTAGTCGTGAGCGGCGGCGGCTACGGCCAGAACAGCCAGCACCTCGAACACGTGCTGGAACGTTTCGGTGAGCGCTTTCGCGGCGTCGCGCTGCTGCCGGACGACGCCGATGCCGCGCATGTCGAACGGCTCGACCGGCTCGGCGTGCGGGGTGCCCGTTTCGTCGGCACCAGTCACAAAGGCGCACTGCCGCGGCTGTCGTCGCGCATCGCCGCGCTGATCGCGGAGTTCGGCTGGCACGTGCAGTTCTATCCGGGCCCCGACGATCTGCTGGAGAAATCGCAGGCGCTGCTCGATCTGCCCGTGCCCGTCGTGCTCGATCACTTCGCCTGCATTCCGGCCGACGGCGGCGTCGACCAGCCCGCGTTCAAGGCGTTGCTGAAGATGATCGACACCGGCCGCATCTGGGTCAAGCTGTCCGGCCCCATGCGCTGCACGCCCGGCGACTATCCGTACGCACCGGTCACGCCGCTCGCCCGCGCGCTGGTTGCGCATGCACCGCATCGCCTGCTGTGGGGCAGCGACTGGCCGCACGTCAACATGAGCGGCCGAGGCATGCCCAACGACGGCGACCTCGTCGATCTGCTCAGCGAATGGATCGACGACGCCGACACGCTCAAGCAGATTCTGGTGACGAATCCGCGCGAGGTGTATGGGCCGTTTGGCGGCGCCGGGCGCTGACGCCAGGCCGGCGCAACGCTGATGACGACCGCCGGAGACGGCCGTCCGCACTTCCTCGCTTCTCGTATTGCACTTCTCGCCGCAACGACTTTCTCATCCCGCGCTCTCGACCTATTTGAAAACGCAGCGCAACAACAATCAGACTGGAGACTATCCAATGAAATCGATCATCATGTGCGGCGTCGCCGCGTTCGGCATTCCAGCCGTGTGTGCCGCACAGAGTTCGGTCACGCTGTACGGCATTGTCGATACGACATTGAGCGTGACGAGCAATCAGGGCGGCAAGCAAAATGTGCAGATGCTGGACGGAGGCCCGGCGCTGAGCCGTTGGGGCCTGCAAGGCAGCGAAGATCTCGGCAGCGGGTTGAGGGCCATCTTCACGCTCGAAAACGGCTTTAATCCCAACAATGGCACGTTGTCGCAGAACAACCGGCTGTTCGGCCGCCAGGCGTTTGTGGGTCTGGCGAGCGACCGGTTCGGTACGCTTAAGGCGGGCCGCATGTACGACTCGATCACGAACTACGTCGGACCGTTCGGCAGCGCGCAATCGACGATCGGCTCAGTGACTGGCCACCCCGGCGACGTCGACGATCTGGTCGGTTCCTACCGGATCAACAACTCCGTGTCGTACACGACGCCGGACCTCGCCGGTTTCGCGGCCACCGTGATGGGCAGCCTCGGCGGCCAGCCAGGTTCGATCTCGACGAACAGCACCTACAGCGTCGGCGTACGGTACGCGCACGGCCCGTTCAAGGCCGCCGCCGCATACGGCAACTACAATCGTCCGAACACGACGATGTGGGACGGCACTCCGACCACGCTCGGCGTGCTACTGTTCTCGGCGCCGGTCTTCAGCGGCTATGCATCGGCCAATTCGTTGAAGATCACGGGTCTCGGCGCCGGTTATGACGTCGGCGATGCGGCTGTGAACGTGAACTACACCAACTACCGCTTCAATGGACTCGGTTCGGACGGCGGCCCGAACCCGATGCATTTCCGCGACGGCACCGCGGCGTTCAATACGGTCGAACTCAACGGCCGCTACTTTGTGTCGCCGGCATTGATGCTGGCGGGTGCATACCAGTTCACCAACGGTGCGGGCGTCGGTGGGCATGGCGCGCAGCACTATAGCCAGTTCAGCATGATTGTCGACTACTTCCTGTCGAAACGCTTCGACGTCTACGCGAGCGCCGCTTATGAGCTCGCGAACGGCACCAATTCGCTGGGAAAACCGGCAGTCGCGGCGATCAACACAGTCACGCCGTCCAGTTCAAATCGCCAGGCGCTGGTGCGGATCGGCATGCGCGAAAAATTTTAAAGCGCGTCTTTAACGGCCGGGCGATTCCGCCGGGCAACGCGCGACACACTATAGCGTCGACGCCCCGAGAATCCCTTCTCACAGCGACATCTCATACGCGCGGCGAAGAGCACGATTGGAATTCGCCGCGCAATTCACTATTCAATCCCAGTCCATAAGGAGTCTTGATTACCTCGGTATTTGGGTAGCGTCGCAACGCTTGGGCCACTTCGCTGCCGCATCACATCGCGACACAACCCGTTGCGGACCTCTGCGATAGACGTTTGCAACTGGCTCGATGCTCCGCAGCGTGGGCGTGCGCCGCAAAATTTCGCGGCGCGCGCGGCAGAAACAATCTAGCTGCGAAGCGGGTGAAGCAGCTGAGATAAGTGAATTGACGTGGCTCTTACTTCGCCTGATCGCGCCAGTAGTACTTCTGCTTCCAGCCGAGCAGGCGCTTGAGCTTCTCATTGCTCAGCAGCGTCTCGAACTCACCGAGCTGCTTCTTCACCGGCACTTCCGGATAGAACCGCTTCAAAAGTTCCGCGGTCGGCAGATCGGAAGATACGTCGTCGGCGGCGATATTCATCACCTCGAAGCCGAGGCCGTCTTTCTCTATACCAAGGCGCGCCGCTTCAGCGAGATCGCGGCCGTCAATATAACTCCATGCGATGCGCTTGCGCAGCGACGGGTCCTTATTCCACTGCGTGAACTTCGCATAGTCTTCCGGATCCAGCACGTTGCCGATCCGGAAGCAGTACAGGTCGGCGCCGGTGCGTGCATGAAACGCCTTCGCGGTCACCTCGTTGATGACCTTCGACGTCGCGTAACTATCCATTGGGTCGACCGGATACTGCTCGTCGAGCGGGAAGTACTGCGGATTGCGGTGCCGGTGAGCGAACACCACGCCATAAGTGGTTTCGCTCGATGCAACGATCACCTTGCGGATGCCAAGCTTCGACGCAGCATCCAGAATATTGTAGGTGCCCATCACGTTGATGCGGAACACCTCGTTGTCGGTGGTGACCATGATGCGCGGAATTGCCGCGAAATGGACGATCGCATCGATCGGCTTCGGCTCGAGGTCGGGCACGAATTCGGTCGGCGCGGTGCTCGCCGCGAGCGCGTTGAACACCTGGCCTGCATCGGTGATATCGGTGATCAGCGTGCGCGCGGTGCGCTTGGGCATCGGCACGCGGTCGAGGTTCAGGACTTCATAGCCGTGCTCGACCAGATTCTCGACTACCCATTTACCGGCGAGTCCGCTGCCGCCGGTCACAATCACTCGCTTCGTCATGCGGTTTGCTCCTTGAAAGAATGTCAGAGGGGCCGGATGTGTGTCGCGTGTCTAGCCGGCGGACCTTGCCGATAGCTTAATGAATTTGTGGGGCACGTTTCTGTGACGGACGTCATAGTCGGCATCGCCGTGCGGGTTCGATGCGCGATTTGCGGGTTGTCACAGCACTTTTCGGCGGTTCTTTCGCCTGTTCCTGTCTTGCAGCCAGATTGCACGCGCATTGCAGTCACAGGTCGATCGCACTGCAGCAATCACGGATCCCGGGACAACCCCAATAGGTTTGTATGACGCCCGTCACAGTTTTGCGGCGCGCTCTCAACCTATGATCGTCCACGATGTCGAGCGCTCACATTGTAGTGGGCCCGCTGCGATGTCCGTGCGCGACACCGAGGAGACCATCCGTTGAGAGCCCTTTCTTCGAAAACCGACGTGCCCGCTTTGCCGATGCCGCTCGCGCTGCTGCGCGCTTGCGTCAGGGTGCGCGAATTCAACATCTTCGCAGTGTTGATTCTGGTCGGCGCACTGATCAGTCTGTTCTCGCCATACTTCCTGACGACCAACAATCTGATGGGCGTGTTCCGCTCGTTTTCGCTGACGGCGATCATGGCAGTCGGGATGATGCTGGTGATCATTACCGGCGGCATCGATCTGTCGGTCGGCTCGGTGATGGGACTGTCGTCGCTGGTGACCGCGCTGTCGTTCCAGCACGGTCTCGGCGCGATGGTTGCCGTTGCGGCGGGACTCGCAACTGGCGTTGTAGTCGGCGCGTTCAATGGCTTTCTTGTCACGCGTGTCCAGTTACCGCCGTTTATCGCGACGCTCGGCACGCTGTCGATCGGTCGCGGCCTGATGTACATCATCACTAAAGGGGTCCCGCTCACGCCGGATGTCCCTGAGAGCTTTACGTTCCTCGGTCAAGGCTATCTCGGCTTTATCCCGTTCCCGGTCGTAGTGATGGCGGTGCTTGCGGTGTGTTTTTCGATCGTGATGCGGCGCACGCGCTTCGGCCGTCATGTGTATGCGACGGGCGGTAACGAAACTGCCGCCCGGCTGAGCGGCGTACGCACAGCGCGCGTGAAGTTCACCGTCTATGCGCTGTCTGGCGCGATAGCGGCGCTGGCAGGCGTGCTCGCGTTTTCGCGATTCGTTTCGGCCGAGCCGGCCGCGGGCTTCGGCGCGGAACTCGACGTGATCGCGGCCGCCGCGATCGGCGGCGCGAGCCTGTCGGGTGGTGTAGGCAGCGTCGAAGGCGCGATTATCGGCGCGGCGCTGGCCGGCATCATCACCAATGGCGTGGTGCTGCTCAATATCGACACCTATGCGCAGCAAACCATCACCGGCTGCGTGATCCTGATTGCGGTAAGCATCGATATCTGGCGGCTGCGCTCTAAAGGGCGCTAAGGCCGCAGGCGAGGTCTGGCGCATGCGCCAGGCTGTCTTGTGACTTTCTCAAATTCCTAAAAACCGACGCATTCTGGAGACGACATCATGCAACGAACCCTGACTCTCGCGGCCCGTACGCGCAGCCTGAGCGCATTGCTCGCGGTGTCGGCCGTAGCGGCACTCTGTGCGCTCCCGGCCGGTACCGCTCACGCGAAAGACGCGAAGGACATTTCCGTCGCGGTGATTCCGAAAGTCGCCGTGCCGTTCTTCGACGATTGCAATAACGGCGCGAAAACTGCTGCGGACAAGCTGTCGGTCAATTACCAATGGGTGGTGCCGCAGAACACCCAGGGTTCGACGCAGGTGCAGATCATCGAAGACCTGATTTCGAAGCACGTCGACGGTATTGCGATCTCGGTGAACGAGCCGAAGTCGGTCGAAAGCGTGATGAAGCGCGCGGAAAAGAGCGGTATCAAGGTGCTGACCTATGATTCGGATTCGCCTAATAGCGGCCGCTCGATGTATATCGGCACCAGCAACGAATCGGCTGGCGAGACGATGGCCGAGACGATGGGCAAGGCATTGAACGGTCAGGGCGATGTCGCGATCGTCACCGGGCAACTGGGCGCGGTGAATCTGAACGAGCGCATCGCTGGCATCAAGAAGGGCCTCGCCAAATATCCGGGTATCAAGGTCGTCGAAACGCAGGGCACTGACGACGATCTGGCGCGCGGCGTTTCCGTGGTGGAGACGACGCTGCGTGCGCATCCGCAATTGAAGGGCATCTTCGGTGTCAGCCAGGTCGGCGGGCCGGCGGTTGCAAAGGTGTTGAACACCAAAGAGTTCGGCGCGATGAAGGGGAAACTCGAAGTGATCGCGTTCGACGATCTGCCTGACACCGTGAAGGGCGTCCGCGATGGCTCGATCCAGGCGATCATGGTGCAGCGCCCCGTGACGATGGGCAAGCTGGCTGTCGAGCATCTGGTTTCGCAGATCCAGGGCAGCGAGAAGCAGGCGAACGATATCGACACCGGCGTGACCGTGGTGACAAAGAACAATCTCGGCAGCTATACCAAGTAACCGCACCAAGGAACTGCGCCAGGTAGCCGCGCGAGCCGAACACGCGGCAAGCACAACCCGCCATGCAACCAGCCAAGGACCGCCGATGACGCCGTTTCTCGAAGTGCGCGACATCTCGAAGACGTTTCCCGGTGTGCGCGCGTTGAACCGCGTAACGCTTGAGATCGCGCGCGGCGAAGTGCTGGCGCTGGCGGGTGAAAACGGCGCGGGCAAGAGCACGTTGATGAAGATTCTCACCGGCGTGCTCGAACCTGATGCCGGTGGCGAAATCCGCATCGAAGGCGAGCCGGTGACATTGCGCGACGGTAATCATGCGCGCGCGTTGGGCATCGGCATCATTTATCAGGAACTGTCGGTCGTCGAAAACCTGAGCATCGCCGAGAACATCTTTCTCGCGCGGGAGCCGCTGACGCGTTTCGGCATGATCGACCGTGCGCGGATGAACGACGCGGCGCGCACCCTGCTCGAAACGATCGGCATGCGCGTCGATCCGCGCGAACAGGTGAGCCGCCTGAGCGTCGGGCAGAAACAGATGGTCGAAATCGCGAAGGCGATCTCATGCGATTCGAAGATCATCATCATGGACGAGCCGACTGCGTCGTTGAGCCATCACGAAACGCGCATTCTGCTAGACCTGATCAAGCGGCTGCGGATGCAGAACATCGGCATTGTCTATATTTCGCATCGGCTCGAAGAGCTGTTCGAACTGGCTGACCGCGTAACGGTGCTGCGCGACGGCGCAACCGTCGGCAGTGCGCCGATGACGGAGGTTACCCGCGAGTGGCTGGTGCGCAAGATGGTCGATCGCGACCTGAACGAACTGTATGCGGTGTCCGCGTCGCATGCGACACGCGAGGTCGTGCTCGAAGTGCGCAATCTGGAGCTTCGCGCACACAACAGCGTGCCGGCGCGCATTCGCGACATCAGCTTCACTGTGCATCGCGGCGAGATTCTCGGTATTGCGGGGCTGGTCGGCTCGGGGCGCACCGAGATCATGGAGATGATCTTCGGGATGCGGCCGAAGAGCGGCGACGTGCTGATTGCCGGCAAACGCGTGGCGATCGACAGTCCGCACGATGCGATCGCCAACGGCATCGGCTTCGTCACCGAAGACCGCAAGGGGCAGGGCCTGGTAGCCGGCATGAGCGTGCGCGAGAATTTCAGCCTGACGCACCTCGAAACCTACTCGCCGTTTCAGTTCGTGCGGCGCATGGCCGAAGACGATCGCTGCCGCGAATTCGTACGCACGCTTGGCGTCAAAACGCCAACCATCGAACAGAAAGTGATCAACCTGAGCGGCGGCAATCAGCAGAAAGTTGTGCTCGCGAAGTGGGTTGCACGCAATCCGCGCGTGCTGATCGTCGACGAGCCGACCCGCGGTATCGATATCGGCGCGAAAGCGGAAGTGCATGCTCTGCTCGGGCGGCTTGCCGCGCAGGGCATTGCGATCATCGCGATCTCGTCGGACCTGCAGGAAGTGCTGGCGATCAGCGATCGCATTCTGGTGGTGCGCGAAGGTCGGCTGAACGGTACGTTCGAGCGCGCAGACGCAACCCAGGAGCGAGTAATGGCGGCGGCAACCGCATAAAGTCCCGCCGCAACGGTCTGTTTTATTCAACACGGAGCTTCAATCCAGATGGCCACGATAGTCGTAGTGCATACCGGTCCGGTGACGGTTCAGCCGCTCAAGGATCAATTCGCCGCGCAACTGCCGGATGTGCGGATGATCAATATTGTCGACGACAGCCTGCTGAACGACGTACGCAGCGCCGGACACCTGACGCCCGAAGTCACGGGCCGGCTGTACTCGTATATGTCGAACGCGCAGGCGATGGGCGCGGACTTTATCCTGAACGCGTGCTCGTCGGTCGGCGAAGCGGTCGATACGTTGCGCGGCATGATCCGTACGCCGATCATCAAGATCGACGAAACCATGGCGCAGGAAGCGAGCCGGCTCGGCACGCGGATCGGTGTGGTGGCCACCGTGAAAACCACACTTGAGCCGACCGTGCGGCTGATCCGCAAGAAAGCCGCCGAAGCGGGCCGCGAGATCAGTGTGGTCGAGCGCGTCGCCGAAGAAGCGTTCGCCGCGCTCCTGGCCGGCGACGCAGCGCGTCACGACGAAGTGCTCAAGCACACCATCGTCGCACTTGCCGACGAAGTGGACGTGGTGGTGCTCGCGCAGGTGTCGATGGCGCGGCTCGTGCCGTCGCTCGGCCAGACGCGCGTGCCGGTCCTGTCCAGCCCGCAAAGCGGCGTGGCGACGGTCAAGGCCGCGCTGTCAGACGCGCACTAAGCACGCACTAAGCACGCACTAAGCACGCACCACCGGCGCCTTGTACGCATGATGGGCCGGCTGCACGCTGCTGGCTACAGGCTGCGCGGTGCCCGCGGCGGCGAGCGCCGCTGGCATCCCCGGCAGAAATTGCGCGACGAACGCGGGTGTCAGCACGACCTTGCGTTCGTGTGTATCGACGAGGCCTTCGGCTTTCAGATCGCTGAAGTGGCGGTTCACCGATTCGCGCGACGTGCCGATAAATTCCGCCAACTTGTCCTGCGCGATCGACAGGTCTATCAGCACCGCGCCGCTCGCGCCGCCATGCACGAACGGTGCGCCGATCTGGTTGGCGAACATCGCGAGAATATTGACGAGGCGCTTGCGCACGTCGTGCAGCGACAGATTCTCGATCAGCTTTTGCGCTTCCTGCCAGCGCTGGTGATGACTGCGCAACACGAACTGGTTGATCACGTGGTAGCGCTTGAGCAGGTCTTTGAAGTCTGCCTTACGGATATAGCAAATGCGGCTTGCGGCGAGTGTCTCCGCATAGTGTGAGTAGCTCGCTTCGTTCAGCACGTCGCCGTCGCCGAAGATCATGCCGGCCTTGATAAATGACAGCGTGATTTCCTGGCCTTCCTCGGTGAGCCGATAGAGCCGCACGTGACCGACCTTCAGCAGGTACACGTACTCGCTTTGCTCCTCAGGGCGATAGATCAGTGCGTTCTTGCGCAGGCTGCGGTGATCGCTGAAGGCCGGCATCACCTCTTCGAGGCAGTTGCGTTCGATCAGCGCGAGAAGCTCGCTTTTTCCGACAAACCACATTGCTTGTCTCCTTGTGTCGTGCCGGCATTGCTGCAAAGGAAGAAACAAAGCAGCAACGCGCCGGCGCCTGATTGCCAGATATTCTAACCAGCATATTGTCGCGCCGCTGAGCTTTGCGCGTCGATGCGCACTGCGTGGCGTAAGCGATATGTCAGGCATGCCGTGGCACGATCTAAAGAGGGTTGCGTGAGCCGCGCTTTATCCGGCGAAACGCGAAAAGTGTCCGACCACTACATAGCCAGAATCTCCCTCACCGCACTATCGATGAACTTAACATCGACAGCATTGGCTGCAGGACCGCCCGCAAAATGTCCCCACACCGACTCGATGGGCCGCAACTGCGCATTAGGCATCTTCGAAACCTCATATTCACTATCTTCCGGCGGGAAATACAGATCCGTGCGCCCGGGCATCACAATGGCCTTTGCAGTGATACTGCCCAACGCCCGATCGAAATCTCCCTTGTAAAGTGAGTTCGCGGAAATATCGCCGTTCTGCCAGCTCCACATCATCGACAGAATATTGTTGGCGTCCTTCTTCAAGAAATCACCCTCCCAGAACTGAGTAATAAAGTCCTCGAGCGACCCATACCCCATCGCTTCCATGTCGAGCCGTTGACGCAGAAACGCCTGCGAGAATCCCCAGCCGGCAAACACACGGGCAGCAGCGCGCATTCCACGCGTCGGCGGTGCATCGTAGAAACCGTTCCTGAAATCTGGGTCCAACAGCAATGACGCCTTAAGCCCTTCGATAAACACAAAGTTGTGCCGCGAGCACCGAGCCGCCCCGCAAAACGGCAGAATGCGCTCGACCATCTCCGGATACATCGCGGCCCAATGGAATGCCTGCATCGCGCCCATTGACCAGCCGGTGACGAGCCTGAGAGACTCGATGCCAAACTTCTCGGTCACAAGGCGATACTGCATCGCGACGTTGTCGTATAGCGTCACATGCGGGAAGCGGCCACGATCATACGGCGGCGGATAGTTGCTCGGCGAACTCGATACGCCGTTGCCAAACATGTTCGGCACAATGATGAAATACTCCCGCGGATCGAGCCCCATGTGCTCGCCAATCAGCCACTCATTGTCGACATGGCTGCCGCTATAGAAGGTCGGATAGACAATCGCGTTGTCTCGCGCTGCATTTAGCCGGCCATAGGTCTTGTAGCTGAGCCGCATGTCAGGCAGCGTCGCACCGGATTGCAGCGCGACGCGGCCAAGATTGAAAGTTTCGAAGTCCGTCACTTGAGCCTCATATTTAATTGGCAACGACGTTAAGGAATTTTCGGGTGCGCTCTTCAGTCGGGTTGTCGATGACCTGCTGCGGCGTACCTTGCTCGATCACTTCGCCGCCATCCATGAAGACGACGCGGTCAGCGACATCGCGGGCAAAGCGGATTTCGTGCGTGACCACGATCATCGTCATGCCGGCATCGGCAAGCCCGCGCATCACGCCAAGCACGTCGCCGACCAGTTCTGGATCGAGCGCCGAAGTAGGTTCGTCGAAGAGCATCAACTTGGGCTTGATCGCGAGCGCACGTGCGATCGCCACGCGCTGCTGCTGTCCGCCCGATAACCGGTGCGGCAGAAAATCCGCGTGTTCGGCCAGGCCCACGCTTTTCAACAGCTCGCGCCCGAGCGCTTCCGCCTCCGCGCGCGGCACGTCATAGACCTGACGCTGTGCTTCAACGATATTGTCCAGCGAACTCAAATGACTAAACAGATTGAAATGCTGGAACACCATGCCCACGCGTGCTTCGGCGCGTGCGCGTGCGAGATTGTGCAGGGGCCGCACCGTGCCGCCGCCACCCGGCACTTCGCGATAGCCCACATACTGCGAATCGACCTTGATCGTTCCCCAGTCAAGCGGTTCGAGATGGTTGATGAGCTTGAGCAGCGTGCTTTTGCCGGAACCGCTCGGGCCGAGTATTACGACCACTTCGCCATGCGCGATTGACAGGTCGACGCCGCGCAAAATCTCGCGTTTGCCATATGATTTCCAGACGTTCTTGCACACGACAAACGGTTCATCGCACCGCCGTGACGTGCGGCTTTCGGCAGGCAGCAGGGTGCCGATCCATGCGTGATCGTTCGTCTCTGGCGCTTTGGCGGCGACGGGCAAAACAATCGGTGCGTCGAGAGGTTTCACATCACTTGTCGATGCGCGCAGTCCGAACCACGAGAACGTGAGCTTTCGGTCGCGCTCGTGATCGAAGACGCGTTCGAGCCACACCTGAAGCAATGAGATCCCGCTCGTCAGGATCAGGTAAATTACCGCCGCCGCGCCGAACACGGTAAAGAACTTGAAGTTCTGCCCGACGACCTGTTGCGAGCGAAACGTGAGCTCGTTGACGAAGATCACCGACGCGATCGACGTCAGCTTCAACATGCCGATGGTGTCGTTGGCGAGACCGGGGATCACCGCGCGCATCGATTGCGGCAGGATAATGCGGCGCAACGTCAGCAACGGTCCCATGCCGAGTGCGGCGGCCGCGGTCGATTGCGAACGGTTTACCGACAGGATCCCGGCACGAAACAGCTCAGCGCTGAACGCTGCTTCGTTCAAGGCGAAGCCGATAACCGCAGTCGTGACTTCATCGAAACGCAAACCGATCAGCGGCAACGCGTCGAAGATGAATACGAGTTGCAGCAGCTGCGGCGTGCCGCGCACGAACCAGATATAACTCCACGCCGCTGAGTCCAGGGCCTTGAACCGCGACAGCCGCATCAACGCAAGACCGAGCCCGAGCACCAGCCCGATCGACATCGCTATCAGCGTGATCTTCACCGCGATCCACGCGCCGCCGAGCAGGAACGGCGAGCCGACGTAACCTGCCAGCTCTTTGAAACCGTCGAGCATCTGAACGCTATCGAGACCGGCGGCCATCGCCGGCTGCAATACGAACATGGCCGCCATACCGAGGGCGCCGACGATCTTGTGTTTGATACGCAATGCCTTCATTTCCGAACCTGATCCATGACGCTGCCGGCACACGACGTGGTGTGCCGGGCAGGCAGCCTTTATTGAGTAAGTAGCGTGGTCGGCGTTTCCAGCGACGGATCTACGCCGTACTGCTGAAAGGTCTTCTTCTGGGTCTGATTGGCCTGCATGATCTTGAGTCCATCGGATACGGCGGCGATCATATCGGCGTTGCCTTTCTTCACGCCCACGCCGATCTTCATACCGCTCGTCACCATGAAGCCGCGCGTGTAGAGCTGTGGGTTCTGTTTCGCGAGTCCGTCGACGAGCGCCAGGTCGTACATCATGACGTCGGCGCGATGGCTTGCAACCAGGCGCGCGCCTGACGCGATATCGGCGGATGTCATGATGGTTACGTCGGGCTTGTTTTCCGCTTTGCATTTGGCGGCTTGCGCTTGCGCCATCGACAGTTCGACAGTGCCGATGCCTGCCGTGACCGTCAGGCCGCAAAGCCTGGAGATGTCATCGATCTTCTTGGGGTTGCCGGCTGCGACCAGACCGCCCGTACCGGCCTGCATATAGGTGACGAAGCTTGTCTCCTTTGCGCGCTCCGGCGTGTAGTACAACAAGTCCCACATCACATCGATCTGTCCGGCACGCAGTGCGGGCAGCAAGCCAGGCCAGCCGGCGGTAAAGAATTCGGTCTTCACGCCAGCGCAGGCGAACACGGCGCGGGCCATGTCGGCATCGGCGCCGATGATCTTGTTGAAATCCTTGCTGTCACGAAACGCGTACGGCGGCGACTCGGGGTCCACGCCGATCTTGATCGTCTTGCCTGCGAGCGAGGGGTATTTCTGCGCCACCTTGGACGGTTCGCACGATTGCGCCGACGCGCCTTGCGCGAGGAGGAGGCCGGTGACTGCACATAGCAGCAGCTTGATTGCCTTTGACATGAACATGGCGAATCCTATTCAGGTTGAACGTATAAATGCGAAAGAGGTGATACAGCGAAGCGAGGATGAAGTGATCTAACGGCCGAGGAAGTCCATGTGGCTTGCGATCGAACCCGGCGTAGTGATGCAGGCGAGGCCCTCGTCGCGCGCGCGCGCAATATGTTCGAGGGCCCGCCGCAAGTGACACAAACGATGTGGCTGACCCATCAGGTATGCATGCAATGCAATGCCCATCACCAGCGGCTGACGCGCGGATTGCCGCAGCATTTCGTCGAAGTGATCGATCACCATATCGGCGAACGACTTCGCATCCATCTGGCGTGCAAGGATCATCGGGATATCGTTAACTTCTTCCGGATACGGAATCGCCCACAGCGGCTGACCGTTGCGCGTGTGCAGGCGCGTGGGCTGATCGTCGTGACACCAGTTGAGCGTGTACTGATAGCCCGCTTCGGCTACCAGATCGCTGGTGACATGACTTTCCGAGAGCCACGGCGACAACCAGCCCGCTGGCTGTTGCGCGCTCTCCGCCGCAATCCGCTCCCGGCATGCAGTGATCAGCGCGCGTTCGTCGTCTTCGGTAAGCGTTCCTTGCCGTTCCGAATTCGTATGACCGTGCGCGACCAGTTCATCGCCGCGCTGAGCGAAAGCGGCGACCAGCTCCGGGCAGTGATCGTAGAGCGCCGTGTTGATGATGGCGGCGGTCGGCAGCGCGAGTTCATCGAAAAGATCGAGACAGCGCCATGCGCCCACACGCAATGCGTACTCTCGCCACGCGTGATTCAGCACATCGGGTTCGGGCATCACCGGACCGATAGTTGGCCCCAGTCCTGCGCCGAACGCAAAGTGCTCGATGTTGAAGCCGATATAGACCGCGAGCCGCGAACCGTCAGGCCAGCGATAAACAGGGCGACCGTTGATCGGTAAATATGGAAAGCGCCCGTGGCCGGGCAGCACGCGATGTGCGGGAGAATCCATGGTCCAAAGAGTCCTGTCGAGCGGCGCGTACGCCGGTGGTCACGTCAGAACCCATGTTAGGGATGCCAAAATAACCGCATCGAGCTTGTTGCGAACAAACTCTTGTCTGCACGCGCATCGAAGGTGACACGCGCTACTTCACGAGTTGAAAAGCGCCTTTCGGATGATCGCGTGAACACCCCAGTTGCCATCCACCACCTGTGTCACGCCGAAGTCGACCGCGACGGAGATCAGCGAGATCGCCTCATCTTCGGACAGGCCTTTGGTCGTCATCAGGAAGCGCCGCGTTTTGATGAACGCGTCGCGCATCGCGAGGTCGAGGGTCGATTTTTCATACACCGCGCTTTGCGCGTTCGTGCCAAACTCGGCGAGATAGTTTGGATAACTGAAGCCGTGAAGAACCCATTCGTCGGCGGTTTCGACCAGTGGGTAGGTGAGGTCTGCAAACGGCTGGTCGCTTAGCGTATCTTTCTTATGAAGCACCAGTTGGAAGTCACCAGTAAGAGAACACTCGATCGCAGTGCCGCACAGTTCCGAGTCTCCTTGCGATGCATGCGGGTCGCCAACGGAGAGCAGTGCGCCGGGTACCCCGATTGGCAGGAAGACGCTCGCGCCGCGCGTTACGCGCCAGTTGTCGAGATTGCCGCCGAAGGTGGACGGTGGAATCGAATCTATCAGACCGTCCTGCTGCGGTGCGACGGTGACCACGCCGAAGTGCGGGCGCACCGGGATTTTGACGTTCTTCAGGATGTCGTGATTCTCGACGACCGTCGAATGATCGACCGGCACGCCGGGATAATCGATCGTCGGATGCATCACGCCAAAGGGATCGCGTTGAGGTGTCCAGCGGAAGTTATAGACCGCACGAGCGTAGGCGGTTTCGCCGGCGGTGGCGGCGGCGTCGATTTCATAGATGGTGACGACCTCGCGCGGTTTCGGCTCGGTCAATAACTCGCGATAGTGAAAGCCCCACCACGCAGCGGCATTGCTGCCGAACGCGCGGCCGGCGAATTTCGGATTGGCACAACCACGCGGATGAATATCGACGATACGCACTTCCAGCACATCACCCGGTTCCGCGCCGCGCACGGCGATCGGACCTGTACAGATATGCACGCCGATGCCTTCTCCCGCACCACGTCCGTAGATGGACGCGTCCATGGGTCCTGCGCCGCGGCGGTTGACGTTCTTGCGTCCAGCAGTCCAATGGAACACACTTTCGGCGCCTGGATCGCCTTGCACCATGCGCTCCCAGTCGTCCGCCGCGTGTTGCGTGAGCGTTTCGATGGTTACCGTGTCGCCACTGTTCACTTCGAGCACGGGCTTAAGATCGTGACTGAAGTATCCCCAGTGGATCGTGTTGGCCGTTGCACGCAGCAGATGATGACGCGGCTTGCCGGACTCCCGCTGTGCTGGTGCCGCAGGCGCTTCAAGCTGCTCGGCAGAGTCGGCCTCATCTGCAAGTTCATGAGCCGCACCCTGCTCGGCAAGTTGTGCATGTACGATCAAACTCCCGGCATTGACAGGCAAGCCGCGCGAGATTCGCCGCACCAGATGGCGCGCTAGTTCGAGACCCGCTTCATGTCGAAAGGTGCGCGGCGACGCGCCATATTGCTCGCGGAACACCCGGCTGAAATACGCGGGATCGTTGAAACCCCAGCGGAAACAGACATCGGCAATCGAAACCTTTTCATACAGCGGATTCACCAACTCCGCACGGCAGCGTTCCAGCCTGCGCGAGCGCAAGTAGATCGAGAAATTCTGTCCAACCGCTTCGAACAGTTTCTGCAGATAGCGCGGCGAGACGCGCTCTTCTTTGGCTATCGATGTCAGCCCGAGATCGGGGTCGGCGAGATTGCCCTCGATGGTCCGACACACTCGCGAGAAGATCGCGGCCTGAGACGGCGTGAGTCCGCTGAAACTGCCTTCCTTGTCGTGAGCGGCGAGACTCGCGACCAGGAATTCCGCGAGCGCGAGTTCGAGGGGGCGCAACTCGTCGAGCGTGAGCGTCTCCACGCTTTCAGCAATCGAGCGCAGAAAGCCGGAGAACACGTGACCGATGCCGGCCTCGCCTGGCAAACGCCCGGCACGCAGCGAGAACGGCGTAAGAAGGCGTGCATTGATGGCGGAGCGGGGCACGCGGATTGCGAACGCGCGGAAGTCGGATGTGAACGCCAGGTGCGCTTCCTCGCGCGACGACGCATAAATAATATCGCCGGTTGCAACCCGCGCACGCACGCCGTCGGCGACGAGCGTCACGCCGCCGTCGAGATGCAGTACGATCACGAGACTGTCGGCGCCGTCGACCTTGAACTCGACGGTTTGCGCGAATCCGGCCAGCGCGATCAGCTCAAAGCCGCTTGTCGACCTGCGCGACGTAATGGTTCCATGCAACGGGCGCCCGGCAGCGAGAGGCGTGCCGCAGCGCAAGCCAAGCCGGTCGAGCGCCTCGCTCCAGGCGCGCAGGCGATCTACCTCGGCATACGACTCGGTGGTGAAACGCAGTAAGTCCAACCCAGGCTCCCGGACCCTGACGAACGTCAGTCGAGTGATTCAAAGGCAATGTCCGTGCCATTGATAATGACGCCGCTAGCGCCGCAGCGCGCGGTAACGGTGCGTGGATGCACCGTTACCGCGCGCGCACGCACTACTCACACGCGAGGCTTTTTCTTAGGAGGAAAAATGCTGCGGGGGATCTTGCAGTGAATGCCCTGACGGCCATCGACGACCTGGGTCACGGAGAAATCCGCGGCGACGCTCATCAGCGAATACGCGTCGTCACGCGAGAGGCCTTGCTGCTCGGTGAGCAACAACAACATATCGCGTGAAGCGTTTTTCGTCGCGATGTTGAGATCTTCATCGAAGCCATGAACGATCCAGAAGTCCGGCGTTTCTAGCAGCGGCGAGGGAAATGCGAAGTCGCGCCGCAGCACGATCTGGAACATGACATTGAGCGATGCCTCGATCGCGGTGCCGCTGATCTCGCCATCGCCTTGCGATACATGCGGGTCGCCAATCGAGAACAACCCGCCGTCCACGGCGACCGGGTAATACATGGTTGAACCCGCGCCGATGCGCCAGTTATCGATATTGCCGCCATGCGCGCCCGGCGGCACGGTGCTCACACGGCCCGCCACATCGGGCGCGACGCCTGCTGTGCCCAGATGAGGGCGCACGGGCACGCGAACGCCATCGAGCGCGAGTTCGCGGCAGCAGTCGCGAATGTCCGAACGCTTGCCCGGCACGAGATATTTACCGGGATAGTCATACGCATAGAGCGCGTGAGCCGTGTTTGACGCCTGATCGAGTTCATAGATCGTGACGCGCTCTTTCTCGAAATCGGTGAACAGATGGCCCCAGTGCGCCGCGAGATTCGAGCCATAGTTGAAGCGCGGGGTCATTTGCAGATAGCGCACTTCGAGCAGATCGCCGGGCCTGGCGTCGTTCACGAAGATCGGGCCCGTCATCAGATGCACGCCGGGCGCGCGATCGGACTCGGGAATCGTGTCGTAGAGCGCACGCACCTTGTCATCCATCATGAGGTCGGGCGCGTCGCCTGCATGATGCGTGATCGCTTCGGCGCGAATAAAGTCGCCGCTCTCGACAATCAACGCGGGCGCTAGCGCCGCATCGAAATATCCCCAATGAACATTTTTCTGAATGGCAGGCAAGTCGTAAAGCATGCTTTCTAAAGCTCCGTAAGAGTGTCCAATTGATCGACGCGACTGATGACCGATCGTACGGGCGACAGAATAGACAGACTTGGTTGACTGCGTACAAAAGCTTGTGTGTGGACGAATCCGTTTCCGTGTCACTCAGCTTACGAGGGTCTTGTCATGTCCAAGCCGAAACGCATCCGGTCAATTTCCGGATGCCCCACGCCCTGGTTCTAATAATGCCGCGCGATCCGCCATCGCCCCGGTAGTCAGAATTCCCCTTCATCCCCGTACAAGGATTTGTGCGCACCGGGACAAGTCCGCGAAATTTCCTCCACCTACGCTTGCGCTGATGCGATGCAACAAGGCTTACATGGGGTAGGCCATTGACATCTGCCGCTGAGGGAGTCTTCCGGATGCATACCAATCTCATCGAACACGGACATAGCTTGCTCGACAAAGGTGTTGCCTTTCGTCGCTGGCATGAGTTCGTCATCGGCGCCGTCTGTTTGCTGGCACTGTTGATATCGGGCCACGCAAAGGCTGCCGCACCGGCTACGCCCACCGAGTGCAAGGCGCTTCAAGCCAGGTATCCGCAATTCAAGGGAAAGTCACTTGTCAACGCGATCAATCCGCACACACCTGGTTATGAAGCGCTGGATCCGAGCGACCCGAGCAAATACATCGGCTTCGATATCGACCTCGGCGAGACGATCGGCAACTGCCTCGGCTTCACGATGACGTACAAGCCGGTGACGTTCGCCGCGCTATTGACGACGCTGCAAAGCGGTCAGGCTGACATCGTGATCTCCGACATCTATGCGACTGAAGAGCGCGCGAAGGCGGCGGACTTTATCACCTACTCGAAGGTGTTCGACGGCGTCCTCGTCGCAAAGGGTAATCCGAAGAAGATCACGGGCATCAACCCGACCATGTGCGGTACCACTGCAGCGGAAAATACCGGCTATGTCGAAGTGCCTCTGATCCAGAATCTCGCACCGGCCTGCAAGGCGGCCAACAGGCAGGAGGCCGCGATACAACTGTACGACAACAACGCGAACTGCATTCAGGCGATCCTGTCGGGTCGCGCCGATACGTACATCAACGACGTGAACACGGTGGACCAGGCGGTGAAGGCGTATCCGGACAAACTCGAGAAGGCGAGCGCGGTGACGCTGCCGTACTCGGTCGGCATCGGCGTACCGAAGGACAAGCCTGAATTTCGCGCGGCCGTGATGGCGGCGCTCGTCGCGATCCAGAAGGCGGGCATCGAGGCTGAGCTGCTGAAGAAGTGGTCGCTTGGCGCTGAAAATCTCGAAACACCCAAACTGATCGTGTCGAACTGATGGAACTGTTTCTGCATTATCTCGGCATGCCGTATCTGCTGCGCGGCATCGGCTTCACGATCGCGGTGACGGCCCTCGGGCTCGCGGGCGGTGTCGTCGTAGGGCTGGTGCTCGTGGCGATGCAACTAAGCAGGGTCGGCCCGTTAGCGGCGCTCGCGCGCAGCTACACGGTGATCTTCCGCGGTACTCCGCTCATCTTGCAACTCGTGTTCGCGTATGACGCGTTGCCACATATCGGGCTGAAGCTGAGTGCAATAGGCGCCGCCGGTCTCGCGCTCGCAGCAAACGAGGGACCGTTCATCGCCGAGATCCTGCGGGCTGGCGTGCTCGGCGTCGAACGCGGCCAACTGCTCGCAGGACAGGCGCTTGGCATGACGCCGTCCGTCCTGATGCGCCGCGTGATCGCACCGCAGGCAATCCGCGCAATCGTGCCGGCGCTTGGCAACGAATCGGTCAGCGCGTTGAAGAACTCATCGCTGGCCTCGGTGATCGCCGTCGATGAGCTGACGTTGCGCAGCACGCAGCTCGCGTCATCGACGTTCGACTTCTTCTCGATCTTCTTCGCATCCGGGCTGATGTACCTGATTTTGACAGGGGCGGTCGCCGTGATCCAGTTGATCGCGGAAGCCGCGCTCGATCTCGATCGTCCCGCGTCCGGGGGTTTCGCGCGGTTGTTGCCGTGGCGCCGTGCCGCCGTGACGGAGGAGGCAGCGCCAGGCGCGCGAGCGGCGCATCGGCCCGAGCCGTTCACTGCCGACCCGCTTCGCGAGAGCGATCCGCCCACACGCAGACCGGCGTACAGCCGGGCAGATCATGCAAAGCGCTACGCGGAACTTGCCCGGCAGGGCGCAGCGGTGAAGGTGAGCGCCCTGCGCAAACAGTACGGCAAGCAGCCAGTGCTTGATGGATTCGACCTGACTGTTCGCTTCGGTGAAGTCGTCGTGGTGCTCGGGCCGAGCGGCTCAGGCAAGAGCACGCTGCTCCGTTGCATCAACCACCTCGAACACTGGGACGCGGGCGAAATTCGCATTGACGGAAGGCGCGTTGGCTTTCGCGCCGACGGCCGGCCAATGACGCAGCACGACATCGCGAACGAGCGCGCGAGCATCGGCGTCGGCATGGTGTTTCAGCAGTTCAATCTGTTCAGTCACCTGAGCGCGTGCGAGAACATCGCGGGGCCTTTGCGGTGGGTGCATGGCATGGGGCCCGCCGACGCGGAGCGCCGCGCACATGAGCTGCTTGAACGCGTCGGCCTCGGTCATCGCGCCCACGCATTGCCGCGCCATCTTTCTGGCGGGCAGCAACAGCGTGTTGCGATCGCACGTGCGCTGGCTCCCAATCCCCGTGTACTGCTGCTCGATGAACCGACGTCCGCCCTCGACCCGGAACTCGTCGGCGAGGTGTTAGACGTGATCCAGCGGCTCGCGATCGAAGACGGCCTGACCATGATCATCTCCACCCATCAATTGCGTTTCGCCGATCAGGTTGCCGATCGCGTCGTCTTTTTGAGCGGCGGCATGGTCGTCGAAGAGGGACCTGCGCACGATGTGCTCACGCATCCGAGGCATCCTTTGACGAGTCGATTTCTGAGCGTGATGGGCGCCGACAGCGGGTTCGAAGTCGCCTCATGAGCGGTAGCGTGCGCTCGCTCGCCCGCCGCGACGGTGACGTTGTGTTGTGTAGCGTTTCGTCGCAAGCATGAACCGTGGTCAGTCAATGGCGCGCAACGCGGTACCGGTTGCGCAAGTTATCGGCTGGCCGGTTGCGTCAACCAGTTCAGGCAATTGCGCCATAGCCGCTCGTAGCCCGGCCATGCCGAAAACTCGGGCGGGAGCCAGTGCACAGACATGTCGCTAGTCCATGCGAGCGTGCGGCCCGCGCCGAAGTGTCCGGCGACAAGCAGCGGATGCCCGGTGCCGGGTACTGTCGCGATCAGTTGCGCATCGGGCTTCAATTCGACTTCGTTATAGCCGAGCAGATGAGGCCAGTCTGTGCCCAGACCTTCGACTACCGGATGCGCGGCGGCCACATGCGGCGTGAAACCTTCAGGCACCTCCACGCGATCGTCGTATGGCTGGCAGCGCACCGGCAGCACTTCTTCCACGGGCGTATTGCGAAAGCGGGCGCTACCGTTGATGCCCTGAAAACTCAGATACCCGCCGATCATCATCAGCCCGCCGCCGCCGCCGCCGCTGACGTAATCGCGCAAGAGCTTGAGCCGGTTCGGCGTGCGTACGCTTCTGATCCAGGTGTCGGGGTGCAGCAGCAAGGTATTTGCACCGATGTCGGAAAGGATGATCGCGTCCCACGCGTTGAGGTCGATTAGCGTCGCAGGAAAGTGCGTTTGCGCTTCGTGGCTCGGCATATGGGTGACCGCATAATCGCCATGCTCGAACAGTTTCAGAAACGCATCCGCGCCGCTGTGATGCGTGATCGACGCAAATTGGTCGAAGCCCTTGGCATGGGTGGCGGTGGAGGTCCACGATTCGCCGGCGAGCAGCACTTTCTTCTTCATGTGATTTCCTTGCGCAGGGTGATCGTTAGCTGGCGTTCGCGCGGCTCCAGAACACGCGCGCTGGATTGGCCGCCAGCAGCGTTTCGATCTGCGCGTCGGTCACGCCATGCCGTTTCAGGCGCGGCACGAAGTGCTCGAGAATGTACCCGTAACCAAAGCCGCCGTAGCGGGTGAGCATCATCTTCAGAAATACGTCCTGCGAAAGCAGCACCCGGTCTGCATAACCGGCGTCGATCAGCGCGCGGATCGCCCGCGCGTTTTCCTCATCCGAAGGCGACTGTGCCTGTTCGTCCGCGTAGTAGTAGTCCATGCCGATCATGTCGTATTCGAGCCACGCGCCGCGCTGCGCCAGCGAGTGCTGGTAAGCGACGTCGTAGAGGCTTGGATTCATATGACACAGCACCGTGTGCTGCACATCTGCGCCTTCCGCTTCGACAATGTCGAGCACCCGGTGACCATGCCGCACCCAGCCCGGAAGATGCACCGACAACGGCACGCGGGTCGCGGCGCTCGCGCGCGCGGCGGCGCGCAGCGACTTTTCTTCTTCGGCGGTAAATGCCGCGGACACGCCGATTTCGCCGATCAGGCCGGAGGCCACCTCCGGTTTGCGTTCGAGCGCGCCCACCTCGAACATCAACAGTTCGGCGAGTTCTTCGACTGAACGCTCCCGTACATAGGCCGGATGCGAGGGTTCGAGGTAAAAGCCCGTCGACATCACAATATGCAGGCCGGTGCGGCGCGCGATCTGCCGCAGTGCCGCCGGGTCGCGCCCGATCCCGATATTGGTCGGGTCGACCACGGTCGCGCCGCCCAGCTCGCGAAATTTAAGCAACTCTTCGACGGCAAGATCGACGTCGACAAGCCGGCAGTTGTCGCGATTCATTAGCGGATTCATGCGCAACGCGCCGAGTATCCCGATGTGGACTTTCTGTTCGCCGATATGGCCTGCCGCGCAACATGCGGGCGGCACCCATTTGTTCGACGCATCGATCAGGATGTGCTCGTGCATCAGCGTGATGCCCATCTCGCTGACGGGCACCCGTCCCAGGACGGTCATCACATAGCCGCTGTCGACGCCGACGGTCGGCTGGAGCCGGGTAGATTCGGACACTGTCATCGTGTGCCTCGCGTGTGCCCATGTTGCCGCCGGGCAGTCCTGGCAGGTGGGCCAAAGTTAATTAACGCGCATCAAAGTAAAGCGCTTTACTAGAAATTATGTCGATTCAAGCCTGGCTGTCAACGAAATCAAAAAAAGACGGTTGGAAATGTATGAGCACACACGGTGAACACCTGAACACCATTTTGGTGCTTGTTTATAGGTATTTTCCACACGAATCACTGAGCAGGTCAGGCTGCATTTCGCATGCGGAAAAATTTTGGCAAGGCGCTTGACAATCGAAATATGGTTGCATTCAATCAAGTAAAGCGCTTTACAAGTCCGAAGCGCAGCAACCAGCCATCTGATGAATTTTCCTGTGAGGTACGCGTGACGCAACGCCGTTTCATACCGGGTTTGAAGGACGTGGCACGCACAGCGGGCGTTTCGATGACCACCGTGTCGCGCTACCTGAACGCGGACCTCGTGCTGCCGCCCGACACCGCGCAACGCGTCGACACGGCGATCCGCCAGCTCGGCTACGTGCCGAACCCACATGCGCGCAGTCTCGGCCGCGGGCGTTCGGACACGATCGGCCTCGTCATACCGACCATCGCCAACCCGTTCTTCGCGCTGCTCGCTGCCGCCGTCGAGGAGGCAGCCGAAGCGAAGGGCTTAGGCGTGCTGCTAAACGCGACGTCGAACAATGCGAGCCGCGAATTGCAGCACGTGGCGCGGATGCGGCGCAACCAGGTGAGCGGCCTGCTGTTCGTCAGCGCGCATTACCACACCCCCGAACTGGTCCAGGCGCTGAACGACACGCGCGGCCTCGTGCTGATAGACGAAGACATTCCGGGCGTGCACAGCGCGAAGGTGCTGTACGACAACTATCGCGGCGGCTGGCTGGCCGGCGAGCACTTCGTCGAACACGGCCATCGGCGCATTGCATTCATCGGCGGCCCGTCGGAACTTGCGAGCACGCGCGACCGCTTTGCCGGCTTGCGCGATGCGGCCGCGCAGGCGGACGCCGAAGTCACGTTCGAAATGTACGGGGCTTATGCCGCCGCGCACGGCGAGGACGCGGCGCGCGCGCTGTTGAGTCTCGGGCGACCGCCGACCGCCGTATTCGTATCGAGCGGCGAAATCATGATCGGCCTGCTCGACGCGCTGCATCGCGCCGGCGTGGCGGTGCCCGAACGTCTGTCGCTGATCGTGTTCGACGACGCAGGCCCTTTGCATCTGTTCGATCCGCCGTTGACCGCGATCCGCCAACCGATCGCGGAGCTGGGCGCGCGTGCCGTGGAACTGATGCTCGCCGCTTCGCACGGCGACCCCGCAGAAACCGAAGTCCGTCTTCCGGTGGAGCTCGTGAAACGGGCTTCCGTGGCTCCGCCGGCATCCGTCTGATTGCTGCCCGTACTCTGGAGGAGTTATGAACAAGGCACTACGTTTTGCGTTTAGCTGTTCCGTTGCGCTAATGGGCCTCGCGAGCTTCAGCGCGCCTGCGCCTGCAGCCGGCACGCCGACTTACGCGCTGATCGTGATCAACCAGCAGGCGGCTTTCTTCAACCAGATGCGCGCCGGCGCCGAGGAGGAGGCGAAGAAGCGCGGCGTCAAGCTAGTCGTGTTCAACGCCAATGACGTGTCTTCAGCGCAGGTCAACGCGATCGACGACTACGTACAGCAGAAAGTCGACGGTATCGTGGTCGATGCGATCGACGTGAACGCGGTGCGCGGTGCGATCCGCAACGCAACTGCCGCGGGGATTCCGGTGGTGGGACTCGACGCTGTGCTGCCGCCGGGCCCGCAGAAGGCGCAGGTCGCCGTGGACAATACGGTCGGCTCGAAGGAGCTGGCGGCGCGCTACCTGGACTACGTCGCAAAGAACCCGCAAGGCAGCGCGCATATCGGCATCGTTGGCGCGCTGAGTTCGGTGATCCAGAACACGCGCCAGAAGATCTTCCAGGACGTGATCGCGGCGAGCGGAAAGGTGACGGTGGCCGGTGTGGTCGACGGCCAGAACACTCAGGATATCGCGCTTTCGGCAGCCGAAAACCTGCTGACCGCCAACCCCGACCTCGACGCCATCTACGCGACCGGCGAGCCGGCCATGCTGGGTGCGATCGCCGCGGTGCAGGCGCAAGGGCGCGCCGACAAGGTGAAGGTGATCGGCTGGGACCTCGCGCCGGAAGTGATTCGCGGCATCGACCGCGGCGTGGTGCTCGGCGTGCTGCAGCAGGATCCCCCCGCGATGGGCCGCGCGGCGATCGCGCAGATCGATAACGCGCACAGCGGCAAGCCGGTGCAGCAGGTGGTGATGACGCCGGTGACCTACGTGACGAAGGCGAACGTCGGCGCGTATCGCAACCTCTTTGCGGCGAAATGACCATGCAGGCGCTCATCACTATGAAGCCATCCCCGACCGCCGCAGCCGCCAGGCCGCGCGTGCCGATTCTCGCGATGAAGGGCATTCGCAAATCGTTCGGCTCGTTTCCCGCGTTGCGCGGCATCGATCTCGATCTTTACGCCGGCGAATGCGTCGGCCTGATCGGCGACAACGCGGCCGGCAAATCGACGTTGACCAAGGTGATGGCAGGCACCTATTTGCCCGACGCCGGCACGATTCACATCGAAGGCAACGAAGTGCGCTTCACTGGACCGGCCGACGCGCGGGCCCGTCACATCGAAATGGTCTATCAGGATCTGAGCCTGTGCGACACCGTCGATGTGGTCGGCAACCTGTATCTCGGGCGCGAACTGTGCAAGGGCGGCATGCTGCAGCACAAGCGCATGCTGGCCGAAGCGCGCACGCTGCTCGACCGGCTCAAGATTCGCATTCCGAACCTGAGCAACACCGTTGAGCAGTTGTCGGGCGGGCAACGGCAGTCGATCGCGATCGCGCGCGCCGCGTCGTTTTCACCGCGCGTGCTGATCATGGACGAACCCACGTCGGCGCTCGCCGTCGCAGAAGTCGATGCGGTGCTCGACCTGATCAATCGCGTCAAGGCGCAGGGAGTGGCCGTCGTGCTGATTACGCACCGGCTGCAGGATCTGTTCCGGGTCTGCGACCGGATCGCCGTGATGTACGAAGGCACCAAGGTTGCCGAGCGGCAGCTCGACGAGACCAGCCTCGAAGAACTGGTTCAGCTGATTGTCGGAAGGAGACACGGATGAGCACCACGCCTTATACCGAGCGCGAATTCGGCTCGCGCTCGCGCGACTACTTTGCCAATCACGCGCAGGTGCTGTCGATTGCCGGTTTTTTTGTCGGATGTTGCGTGGTGTTTGCGCTCGGCAGCAACACGTTTCTGACCACCGGCAATGCGCTAAACGTGTTGCGTCAGCTAGCGCCGATTCTGGTGGTGGCGATTGCGATGACCTTCGTCATCACGACCGGCGGCATTGATCTGTCGGTCGGCTCGATGGCGGCGCTGACCAACGCGCTGGTCGCGATCCTGATCCAGCATGGCGTGCCGTGGCCTGCTGCGATGCTCGCGATCCTCGCGCTCGGCGGCGCTATCGGCTGGCTGCAAGGATGGATTTCGGCCAGCCAGGCCATACCGTCCTTCATCGTGACGCTGGCCACCATGTCGACGCTGCGCGGCATTGCGCTCTATTCGACCAAGGGCTTTTCAGTGCCAATCGAATCGGGCACGGGCTTCGACTTCATCGGCACCGGCATGCTGTTCGACGTTCCGGTGCCGGCATTGATCGCGGTGATCGTATGCGTGCTCGGCTACGTGTATCTGAACCGCGGTCGCTATGGCCGACGCGTGGTCGCGGTCGGCGCGAATGCCGAAGCTGCGCGGCGAGCCGGCATGCCGACGCTGCGCATCAAGAGTTCGGTGTTCCTGCTGACCGGTCTCGCCTCCGCGGCGGCGGGGTTGATTCTCGCGTCGCGGCTCGGCTCGGGCTCGTCGAATGCGGCGGTGGGCTTCGAGCTGGATGTGATCGCGGCGGTTGTGCTGGGCGGCACGTCGCTGATGGGCGGCCGCGCCACCATCACCGGCACGATCCTTGGCTCACTAACCATCGCGGTGATCGGCAACGGGCTGATTCTGATGCACATCTCGCCGTTCTTCACGCAGATCATCACCGGCGTGATCATTCTCGGCGCGATCTGGTTGAACACCCGGATGTTCGGCCGCTACAAATCGTCAAAGAAATAGCGAGGGCTTCTTTTAGATGACTACGCAACATTCAACGACTCACACGGAACGTCTGCTCGCGGCCAATGCCGGCCCGTGGCAGGCCATGCAGGAGCACCGGTTTGTGGTCGACATCGAGCGCAACCGTTTGCCGGTAGACACGTTCAACCGTTACCTGGCGTATGAAGGGCGATTCGTCGAAACCGCCATCGGGATATTCGGCCATGCGCTGATCAAGGCGCCAGCGATCGCGCAGAAACACTGGCTGATCGGCGTGCTGAACGCATTGTCCACCGAGCAGGTGCCATATTTCGACCGTACCTTCGCAGCGCTCGCGTTGCCGGCGCCACGCAGCGATGCGCGGCTGCCTGCCTGTGTCACTGCATTCGATACCGGCATGCTCGAAATCGCGCAGCAAGGCCGGTACGAAGACGTGATCGTCGCGATGCTGACGGCGGAATGGATGTATGGCACCTGGTGCACGCGCGCGAACCGGACGCCGCACGACAACGGCTACATACGCGACTGGGTCGCACTGCATGCGGATGCTACGTTCAATGCCCAGGTGCAATGGCTGAAAGCACAGGTGAACGGCTGGAGCGCGGAGCAGTTCGATTTCGAGCGCAGCAGCGCGATCTTTGCGAAGGTGCTCGCCCTGGAAATCGATTTTCACAGTGCCTGTTACGAAGTCTGACGACTATTGCGGATACGATCAAATGAGCACACAACCCGTTTTCAAGCAAAAACCCAACGCGATCGAAGGCCTGTTCGGCAGACGTAAGGCAGTGATCGGCGTGATCCACTGTTTGCCGCTGCCCGGCGCGCCGCACTATGAAGGCCAGCCGATCGAGGAGCTCGTCGACTATGCGGTCAATGAAGCAAAAGCCTATGCACAGGGCGGCCTGGACGGCATCATCGTCGAGAACCACGGCGACATTCCGTTCGCCAAACCCGAGGACCTCGGGCCCGAAACCGCCGCGGCGATGGCCGTGATTGCCGACGCGGTGCGGCGCGCAGTCGGGCTGCCGATCGGCATTAACGTGCTGGCCAACGGCGCCATCCAGGCGCTCGCTGTGGCCAAAGCCGCCGGCGCGTCGTTCGTGCGGGTGAACCAGTGGGCCAATGCCTACGTGGCCAACGAAGGCTTTATCGAAGGGCCGGCGGCGCTGGCCACGCGCTATCGCGCCCGTTTGTGCGCACAGAACATCAAGATCGTCGCGGACGTGCACGTTAAACATGGCGCGCACGCGATCACGGCGGACCGCTCGCTCGCTGAACTCGCGCGTGACGTCGAATTTTTTGATGCGGATGCCGCGATCGTGACCGGTCAGCGTACCGGCGATTCCGCCACGATGGATGAACTGCAGGCTATTGCAAAGGGCACCTCGCTGCCGGTGATGATCGGCTCGGGTGTGAATCCGTCGAACGTCGGCGAGCTGTTTACCGTCGCCGATGCGGTGATCATCGCCAGCTTTCTGAAACGCGATGGCGTGTGGTGGAATCCGGTCGACCGCGAGCGGGTCGACGTGTTCATGAAGGAAGCCGTGAAGGCACGCTTATGAAGCGGCTGTTCGTGGTTGGCAACGCGGTGGCGGATCTTACCTTTCTGGTGGAGCGCGCGCCGCGCGCGGGCGAATCGTTGCTGGCGGTGGCCGTGCAGCGTGCGCCGGGCGGCAAGGGTCTGAACCAGGCGGTGGCCGCGCATCGCGCAGGGGCGGCAGTGGTGTTTCACGCAGCCATCGGCAACGATGCGGAGGGAACGGGCATCCGCAAGCGGCTCGAAGCCGAACAGATGCATGCGTTGCGCATGGTCAGCTGCGGCGTCGCGACAGACATGTCGGTCGTCATCGTCAGCCGCAGCGGCGAAAATTCCATCGTGACGGCCGCTGGCTGCACGCGTGCGCTCGATACACCGCAGGTGGTCGCGCAGATTGCTGATATCGACGCAGGCGATACGCTGCTGATGCAAGGCAATCTGTCGCTCGACTGCACGCTCAGTGTGATCGAACATGCACGCGAAAGGGGCGCGGTGGTCATTATCAACGCGGCGCCGTGGTGCTGGCCGGATACGTCGGCGCTCGAGCGTTGCACGGGGGTGATCGCCAACGAGGGCGAGATTCGCGACATCTCCGGCATTGACGAGCCCGAGCAAGCGGCGCGCTGGCTGCTGGCGCGGGGGCCTGAATGGGTAGTCGTCACCCTTGGCGCACGCGGCGCATTGCTGGTGCGTGCCGACCAGGCGGTGCATCTGCCGGCGTTGCCGGTGGTGGCAGTCGACACGTCGGGTGCCGGTGATGTGTTTTGCGGCGTGCTGGCGGCGATGCTTTCGCAGGCTGCGCCGTTGCTGCCGGCAATCGGCTGCGCGCAACGGGCTGCTGCGCTGGCCGTCGAGCGGCACGGCACCTTTGCGTCGATTCCGGCCGCCATCGAGATGCGGCAGATGATGCAGGCGGTGTCCAGCGAACCGTCCGAGGCAGCTTGTGCCGCAACTGGAGCACTCGCGGCGGGGCGATGAGCGGCGCGCCGGAGGTTTTGTCGCAGTAAGGCTCGCGCAGTAAAGTCGAATCGATATACAAAGTACTGCTTCCGTTGCCAGCTCATAGAATTGATCGGCAGCGGACGGATGATAACCTCGAGCACACTTCATCTGTCCTTTGCCGATCATGTGCATTAATTCGATGCCGCCCAGAAGGATCCGCGTACAGCGAAAAGTTTTGAATCCCAGCATGGGTCACTAAACGTGCCATTGATTAGTCGAATTCTCGAATACGATGCATTAGGCGAGCAGTGTCATTCACCAGATCGGTTTGGAAGGCCCGTCAATTGGGAATCGCGGCTCAGAGCTCTTTTGCATCGTCTCGGTGTGTATCCAGGAGCAAAAATTTCCATACCTTCGCTAGAACGCGGAATCTCGAAAAAATAGTGCGTACATGATTTTTCACAGCGTGGAAAGTCGACCTGCTACCTGCGCCGTTATTGGCGAGTATCAACTGAAGTAAATTGACCTGCCTGTTCAAAGAACTGCGACTTCCGATGATTCTGGATGGGAAAAAAGTAGGAATGCAGACGTCCTGTTGGACCAGCCGTAGGTCGGCGTGAGCGTCTTCACGCCGGAGAGCGATATGCCGCAATTGATTTCACGCGGCACGATCGACGTCACGGTCCCGATCTCGTTTCCGTCCGGTCGGCCCAGCGTTCCTGCGTATGCAAGCACGAGAACCACGCCCTGAATAAGCAGATCGCTGGACGGTCTCGCCGTCCGATGGGAGGCTGGCGAGTCGCTGGCCTCTATTTTTGCATCCGCACGATTTAGTTTGCTTTGCGGCGCCATTAAGCGCATTGTGAACTGGTTCAGATGTACCTCTGGCCGCCCCTTTTTGCGCATCCGGACAGACACAATTCAATGACGGTCAGCACCACTCACGGAGCGCGTCATCATGACCATTCCCACCATCGAATACAGAGGGTACGAGCTACGTGCGTATTCTCATCAGGAATTCCCGCTGCATCGTGACCCGTATGCCAAAGGTCCGCGTCAGTTCTCGTCCGTCGTGCGAATCGACACCATTCAGCCCAGCGAGGCCAAGGCCCGGCGCTATGTGACGTTGTTCGCTACAGCAAGTCCAACCACCGCGGGCGATGCCATCGACCTCGCGATGCAATACGGGAAGGACATCGTCGACGGCAAGGTTCAGGCGAACGGGCTCTGACGCATCGGGTTCGAGTCAGTCCGAAGCTCGAGTGGAGAATGTCATGCAGTATCCGCTTTATGTACACCGCGAAGGCGACACCAGCTTTCGCGGCAATTTTCCCGATTCCCCTCGTGCCGTTGCGCATGGCAAGTCAATGGACGAACTAAAGGTCGATGCGAAGCAGGCCGTCGAATCAATGTATGACGGTAGCGAGCAACGCATACCGGCTCAGACGTGCTGTGCGTCGGAGTCGCATGCGTCGCAAGCCATTGGCATCCAGGTCAATCTGCTGCAGCAAGTCGATCTGGCAGCAAGAGAACGTCATATGACGCGCTCGGCGTTGATCACGCTGGCTGTCGTACACGAACTTGCGGCCCGGTACGAAGGACAATTGTCCTGCGTACCGGTTTCCCAACGCGGTTTCGTGAACAGATGACATGCACGGCTGGCCGGTCGGACGGAGGCATCCATACGCCGAACGATCGCGTGTCGCGGCTTCGGGATTCTTGTCGAATTGACTCCATCAGCGGACGACACGTTTGACGTCGTTTTTCCATGGTCACGCTGAGTGGCGTCGCGTCTGTGCTTCACTATCCAGCTGCGCGAAAGCCGGGCGCAAAAGCCATGGATCAGCGAATGAAGATGTCTCATGAAATTTCTATGGTCACCTAAAATATAACTATGGTTCCGACCTCAAAGGAGGTGCCATGAGTCAGTCAATGATCAGTTTTGTAGTGGGGCTCGCGGTGGTGATGTTCGTCGCGATATTTTTAGCGGGACGGTACAGGCGGGAACACAAAAACGAACCGGTTGCCCGTTGGCTAGATACGCATCCGATGCGGGACTGGATGCGCCATAGGCACTGAATGACACAACATCCAGCTCTTGAAAGCGATGGGGCACGCGAGTGTCTCTACCGCGTATTCCATCGCTTGGCGTCAATCGGGAACGGATTGAAAAGGATGATATGACCTACGCGATGTTGGGCATCGCTGCCGTAGTGGCGCTGATGTTAGGCGTGGCGCTGTGGCGGTACAGGCGCAGCGTTATGCGGAAGCGGGAGATCCGTTGGCTGGATGAGCATCATGTATTGGACAGGCTACGCAAGCATCTGGAACCGTCGGTTGAGAAATGACACCCGCTGGGCGGATTGGCGGATTGCAATGATGGTCTTTTGAAGGAGTGGGCGAGATGACCCAGGATTACGCAGGCAGGTCGCACGATGAAGCCATGGCCGCGAGGCACAAGCAGAAGCAAAAGGCGCAGGAACAGGCTGGAGGCGAAATGGCGATAGATGGGACTGAGGCCGACGCGGAGCATAGTTGCGGTGAACTCTCCGAACGAGGAAAGCAGGTTTGGCGAAGTGGAAGCGGGATCAACGGTGGTGGGAAGGAGTAGTCGAATCGCGACGCAACGGGTACTACGGGCCACCATGATGGTTCATCATGGCGATGCTTCTGCTGGCGCGTCCCGTGGCGCCCGCGAGCGGGAGCGCTGTAGCAACGAAGGTTCCGTGCGATGCCAGCGGAGGATGCCGCGACTGTCAAGTGGATCGTTTTTCGATCCGCTTGAACGCAATCAGTAGACGCGTCACGCGCCGCGCACCGTTTGGAAGCGATGCCTGAACTGCTTCCAGCGCCGCAATACGGCCACGCCAATAGGCGAGTCCAAACGGGCCGTCAGCGGCGAGTTGCGGGATTATGCGTTCGAGGTGAGCGAGATCGTCTTCAAACTGATGATGTGACACATCGATCCTAGTGGCGTTAGATCGGAACGGCCTGGACCTCGCCATCGACGATGTCCTTGCCGAATTGCAAGGCGAGTTCGAGCGCGTCGTCGGCACGGGTCGCGGCATCACCGACATAGGCCTTTAAAATGCGCTGTACTGCAGCGCCGCTGGCCGGGACCGTTTTGATCCGCACTCAGTGCGTGCACCTTCACCTTATGTTACGCGCTGGCGGTCGTGGAATCCGTCCGGCACCGTACCGACTTCCACCGCAGCAGCGCGCACGCCGGGTATGGGTGCACTGTACCTCTGTTCTCGCCTGCGCAGTGCGGTGTTGCGCGAGCGGCCTTCCCCCCGTATGTAGCGGGCGTGTTGCCTGCGCCGCTCAAGACGATGGCGTAGGGAACCGGGGAAAATATGGCGAAACGCGGGTGCTCCTTCTGCAGATGCGGGGCAATCTGACGAGGCCGTCCCGGTCTGTTGCGAGCCGGTGGCTACAAGCCGAGCTTCGCGCACAATCTGTCGATCATGTGATGTTCGTTCAACCAGCGGATTTTCGCCCTTCGTGCCAGGCTTTGCCGATACCTGTAAAGCGAGACGGCAAACATCATCGTCATTCCGGTCAGAATGCCCCACATTGAATAGGTCATATTTTCCCTTTGGATTTGCCGTGTCCGTCACGATTGGGTGAACAGATTGGGTGAACTGGTAGCGGAAAGTTGGGCTCTAGATTTATCCCATGAGAACTATCACGAGTAGAGCCATTACGACTACACCAGGCGGCCAGCCGTTGGTTCACCGTCAAGCTCGAGCTTATCGACTGTGCAGCGGCGTGTCTGTACGCTGCCGTACCGCTTCGGCACCGGCTCTCGCGTAGCGTCGGACGCATCCGTTAACTAAGGAGACGGGTATGCAACGACGAACATTTCTCTGGGGTGTGCCGGGATCGATGATCGCGGTCAATTTGTCGCTATCCAGCTGTACGACGACGCCTGCCGGGTCCGACACCATGGGCGACCAGAAGGACAAACGCCGTACCATCGACGCAGGCGTCGACTCTACGCTCACCCGGCTCTATAACGTGGTTCCCGGCGCCCGCGAACTGGTCGGCAAGTCGAACGGTTTGCTCGTGTTTCCGACGGTTATCAATGCCGGTATCGGATTGGGCGGACAGTATGGCGAAGGCGCTCTGCGTGTCGGTGGAAAATCGGTGGGGTACTACAGCACCGCGAGTGCTTCCGTCGGCCTGCAAGCCGGCGCGCAATCGAAGGCGATCGTCTTTCTGTTCATGACCGCGGACGCACTCGATCGGTTTCGCAGCAGCGAAGGCTGGTCAGCGGGGGCTGATGCATCAGTGGCGGTATTGAAGGTCGGCGCGAACGGCAATGTCGACACGGGCACGGCAACCGGCCAGATCAACGCATTTGTACTGACGAATGGCGGCTTGATGGCCGGCGCGACGGTGGACGGTACGAAGGTGACCCGACTCAAGACGCTGTAATGGGCAATGTCGTCGCAGCGGATATTCATCCTTCGTTCGGCAATGGCGAAGGCATTCATTGATGCCGTCCCACACGTAGCAGGAGCATCGAATCATGTTGCGAAGTATCGAGAGTCTGAAGGGATGTAGGGTGGCCGCGAGCGATGGCGAAATAGGCAGTGTCGAAGAGGTCTATTTCGATCACGATGCGTGGGGTATCCGTTACCTGGTTGTCAAAACGGGAAACTGGATCGACGGGCGGCGCGTGCTGATTTCGCCTTACTCGGTCATCCGCATGGATCCGGGGGCGTTGAGCGTCCACGTCGATCTCACGCGGCAGCAGGTGAGCGACAGTCCTCCTGTCGACACTGACAAACCCGTCTCGCGTCAACACGAAGCCGAGTATCTCCGCTATTACGGTTACCCTGTGTATTGGGGCGGCGTAGACGTCTGGGGTGCGGGTAGCTATCCGGCGTTCAGCCGTGCGGTACTATCGGTTGTGTCACCGGAGACGCTCGCGCAACTCGCGTTGTTCGGCGACAAGCCGGCAGGCGACAGCCATCTGCATAGCACGGACGCGCTGGATGGTTACCACGTCGCGGCAGCCGATGGCGATATCGGGTACGTGTCGGGATTCGTTTTCGACGATGAGGCCTGGACTATTCGCTATCTCACGGTCGACACGCAAAGCTGGTGGGCGTCAAGGGAAGTGTTGCTGGCAACTGAGTGGATCTTCCTGATCGACTGGCTCGAGTCGACTGTTTCGACACAGCTGACACGCGACGCCATCAAGGATAGCCCGGACTACGACAACAGGATTCCGCTAGAGCGCGATTTCGAAACGCAGCTGTACGCGTTCTACGGCAAGGCGGGGTACTGGTCGGAGGAAAGGGCGGCATTGCGACTCAAACAAACTGGCGCAGCCGCCTCTGCGGCGCCATAAAACACGCCATGTTGCGCCAGATGGAGATATCGGCAATGAGAGCACTTGTCTATCAAGGGCCGTCGACCTTCTCCCACGCAGCAGATACGCGGGGGCTCACGGTGATCATCGAGATCCAGGGAGCGTTTTGCGGGCCGACACGGCGTAATTTCTATATGGCTTTCAGATCGGGTAACAGGCGGTCGAATTCGCGTCTCACCACGCTGTAGCACTCACATACGCGTGCTTCCAGTCGGGGGCGATCCAGAACTTCAATATGCCCGTGGCTGTAGCGGATCAGCCCCGCATCCTGCAGTTTCAACGCCGCTTCAGTGACACCGGAACGCCGCACGCCCAGCATATTGGCGATCAGTTCCTGGGTCATCTTCAGTTCGTTGGACGGCAGGCGATCTATGCTGAGCAGAAGCCAGCGACAGAGTTGCTGATCGATCGAATGATGGCGGTTGCACACGGCTGTCTGTGCCATCTGGGTGATGAGCGCCTGGGTGTAACGCAGCAGCAGCCGCTGAACCGGGCCGGCACGGCGGAACTCTTCTTTCAGAATCCGCGCATCAAGCCGGTACGCCTCGCCGGCGCTTTGCACGATCGCCCGGCTTGGCGTTGTTTCGCCACCCATGAACAGCGCAATACCAATGAGCCCCTCATTGCCGACGATCGCAATTTCCGCAGACGCGCCGTCTTCCATTACGTAGAGCAATGAGATGATCGAAGTCGTCGGAAAATAGACGTGATCGAGGCGATCACCGGATTCGTATACGACCTGCCCCAAGGGCATATCGACGCGCACCAGATGAGATGACAGCCGCGCCCACTCCGTTTCTTGCAGAACGGCGAGCAGATGATTTTTCCTTGCAGGATCCACGTTTGCCATGTACCACTCCTCGACCTCCTGCGGAAACCCCCGCGACGGTGTCGCAGCCGCGCTCTCCGCAACCTGCGGCGGCGCGGGCGCGCTCGTTCAGATTATATTCGGGCGCGTCAAACGCTGCATCGTGCCGTGTTTCTGGGGATTCTCGGGCAAAAGGGGCGGACACGGTTCAATGTGGGTGACGCCGTGGTCCTCATGACCGGCTTCTTCATGCGTCGCACGTCGACGCAGGTGCATGCCCGTACGGCACCGTACCGACGTCGGGCTCAGTCGCGCGCACCGTGTCCACAGGCGTCTTGCGTCTCGATTGCCGAAGAGTTGGCTTTCGTCCAGCAGGCGATGACAAAGGCCTTTGCAGATTGCGCGAACTTGCGGAGACGGCGCAACAATCCGCAGGCTGAAGTGCTCGAGAGTCAGGCATCGGTTAATCCTGAGCGGGGAGCGACGTATGCGCATCCAGGTCGTTGGCTCAATGGTCGTTGTCCTGGCGTTGCATTCTTCGAACGTATTTGCGGGTGTTGATCAACGCTGTGTATCCGTTCAGAGCAGCATCTGTAATTCAACGTTGGCGCGATGCCAATGCACTCCCATGGGGCGAGGGAACGGGACTGATAACGTAGCCGACCAACAGAGAAGGTGCACCCAGGATTGCCATGAGGCATATCAAAACTGTCTGGCTGACGCAAGCCGTTCGTGTTACAGGTAGTCGGGAGTACGGCGCAGGAGATCATGAAGCTACACAGGAACGCCTGTTTATTCGGCGTGTACGTCGGCCAGACGTGCGGTGTCAGTACCGATGACGGGAAGATCAATAAATCGAAGCTTTCCGCGCGTATTGACACATTCCTGATGTACTGCCGTCGCGGCTTGCGAACCGACGCAAAACGGGTCCGGCAAATGAATGACGCGTCCGGCTCTCCGTTGGGCCGTTTGTGTGTATGCATGCACGCGAGGAAGCACGACTTCCGTTGACACACGTCGGGCTTGATCCCGTTGAAACGGATAAAAGCGACCTTGTGTCGACTGGGTGAGCCATGTGACCACGTCACCGTGGTATGCGGTTTGCCCTTCAAAGGTATCGCGCCGACGGGAATCCCCCCAGTGCGTCGCATTCACCGATGTTGCAGGAAGTACCCCCGTGAACACGTTCCTTCAGTATGTCGCACGATTTCGATCCTGCTCGCCGCCGTGGACGGACACGTCGCCCGTGCGCGACGAACTGTTCAGCGTCGAACGCCTCGAGCAGCATGCGCAGAGCCTCGCCGCCGCACAGTCGGTGACGAACAGGCCACCTGCCGTGCGATCGTTGCACACCCGCCTCAACGACAACGCTGCCGTCCTGCTCGCGGCCTACCGTGCGAGCGCCGCAGAGTTGGAACATGGCGGGAGCGTGGTGCCCGCTGCTGAATGGCTGCTCGACAACTATCACGTTGTCGAGCAGCAGATCCGTGAGATTCGCGACGACCTGCCGCCTGGTTACTATCGTCAGTTGCCTAAGCTGGCTGCGGGGCCGTTCGCCGGCTATCCACGCGTATTCGGTTTGGCATGGGCGTTCGTTGCGCATACAGACAGCCACTTCGACCCGCGTGTGCTGCGACGTTTCATCGACGCATACCAGCGTGTTCAGCCGCTAACTATCGGGGAACTGTGGGCAGTCGCGATCACACTGCGCGTCGTCCTGATCGAGAACCTGCGGCGACTCGCTGATCAGATTACGGCAGGTCGGCGCGCACGCGATGACGCCGATGCGCTCACCAGCCGCCTGCTGCAAACGGGAAATGCCCGCACGGCGCTGGAAGCGGATATCTCTACGCGCTCCTCGGGGATGTTATCGGAGCTGTTCGCCGCACAGCTCGCCAAACGGTTGCGCGATCAGGATCCGCGCACGATGCCCGCGCTTGGGTGGCTGGAGGAGCGGCTCAGGCTTCAGGGTGTGTCGGTCGATGAAGTCGTGCAGCATGCACAGCAGCGGCAGGGTGCGTCGAATGTCACCGTGCGCAATGTGATCACCAGCATGCGCCTGATGTCTGATATCGACTGGACAGAACTGTTCGAGAGTGTAAGTCTCGTCGATGCACGACTGCGCGCAGGAAGTTCCTTCGGCGCGATGGACTTCCCGACGCGCAATCTGTACCGCAGTGCGATCGAGCAACTGGCGCGCGGCTCGGCCGCCACCGAACTCGAAATCGTCGATCTCGCGCTTCACTCGGCGCAAGCAGCGGTGGCGGAGGCGGGCGATGCCGGGCACACAGGACGTGCCAGCGACCCCGGCTACCACCTGATTGCGGAAGGTCGGCGAACGTTGGAGCAGGCAATCGGATTCCACGCGCCCCTCCGGCTGCGCATTACCCGGTTCAATGTCGGCCTCGGCATGGGTGGCTATGTCGGCATGATCCTGACGTTGGCCGCGACGTTGCTCGCGCTGGCGTCGTGGGTGCTTTGGAGTCAGTCGCCGCGCCATCTCGACGCGTGGCTAGTCGTGTTGTTTGCCCTGTGTGCATTCCTGCCCTTCACCGAGATCGCAACCGCGCTTGTCAACCGCGCGGTGACGTGGAGTTTCGGCGCGGTCATGTTACCGGGACTCGAACTGACCGCAGGTGTGCCGTCGGGGCTGCGGACGTTGGTCGCGGTGCCCTCGCTCCTGAGCAATGAAGCCGACCTGCGCGAGCAGATCGAACGCCTCGAAGTGCATCACCTCGCGGGAGCCGGTGGAGATTTGTCATTCGCGCTACTGGTTGACGGCATCGATGCCGACCAGGAAGTGCGAGACGGTGATGCGCATTTGCTCGCCGTTGCTGCAGACGCGATCGAAGCACTGAACCGCCGTTATGAGCCAGCTCCAGGTGGCAACCGTTTTCTGCTTCTGCACCGCCGCCGCGTATTCAACAGGAGCGAGAACAAATGGATGGGCTGGGAACGCAAGCGCGGCAAGCTGCACGAACTCAACCGGTTGTTGCGTGGCGCGACGGATACAACTTTCGTCCCTATCGCCGGGCGCCCGCCGCAAGTACCATCCGACGTGCGCTACGTCATCACGCTCGATGCCGACACGCGTCTGCCCCGAGACGCCGCGTTGCGGATGATAGGCAAGATGGCGCATCCGCTGAACCGGCCAACATTCAGTGCCGTCGAACAACGCGTCGTCAACGGCTATGCGATTCTTCAGCCTCGCGTCACGCCTTCGCTGCCCGTCGGCGAGGAAGGTTCACTGTATCAGCGTGTCTTCTCCGGTCCCGGCGGGATGGACCCGTATGCGGCAGCCGTCTCCGACGTCTATCAGGACCTGTTCGGCGAGGGTTCCTTTACAGGGAAAGGCATCTACGACGTGGATGCATTCGAAGCAGCATTGCATGGCCGCGTGCCTGAAAATACGCTGCTCAGTCACGATCTGTTCGAGGGGGTTTTCGCGCGCTCCGGGCTGGCATCGGATATCGAGGTTGTGGAGGAAGTGCCGTCGCGTTATGACGTTACGGCCAAACGTCAACATCGGTGGACCCGTGGCGACTGGCAGTTGCTGCCGTGGATCGTTGGGCATCGAGGCCATGACCGCCTTGCCATGCCGGTGGTCGGTCGCTTCAAGATGCTCGACAATCTGCGGCGCTCGCTGCTGGCACCGCTCATGGTTGCCACGCTCGGCCTGTGCTGGTTGATGCCGATTCGCGCCGGCATAGCGGGCGCGTTGCTGATGTTCGCCACGCTCGCCATTCCCGCTTTCTTGCCGCCCCTATTGGCGATCGTGCCGAGGCATACCGGTATCCGGCTGCGTAATCACCTCGACGTGCTGGGCGGCGACCTGCGGCTCGCGACATGGCAAACCTTTCTTTCGGTCGCGTTCCTTGTCGACCACGCGTGGCGCATGGGCGATGCGATCGTCCGGACGCTTGTGCGGCTGTACGTCACGCATCGACGGTTACTCGAATGGACGACGGCGGCGCAGTCCAAGGGCAGCCCTCGTCTTGATCTGCACGGCTTTTATCGGCAGATGGCTGGCGGCACCGCGCTTGGGCTGGCGCTGTCTATCGGCACGCTTGCATGCGCGCCGTCGCGGTGGCCGCTCGTTTTGCCGTTCACGTTGTTATGGCTGGCCGCGCCAGCGCTTGCGATGTGGGCAAGCCGCTCGCCGACGGTCGGGCAGCGTCTCGCGATGTCAGACTCAGACGCGCGCGATTTGCGCCTGATCGCGCGCCGCACGTGGCGTTTCTTCGAGACCTTTGTCACGCCGGCAGAAAACATGCTGCCGCCGGACAATTTCCAGGAAGATCCGAAGCCCGTCGTCGCGCACCGCACTTCGCCAACCAATCTAGGGTTGTATTTGCTGTCGGCAGTCGCCGCGCGCGATTTCGGCTGGGCGGGGACGATCGAAACCGTCGAGCGACTCGAGGCCGCATTTGCTTCGCTTGAAAAGCTCCCGCGCTTCAAGGGCCATTTCTATAACTGGTATGGCACACAGGACCTGCGGGCGTTGGCCCCTGCGTACGTTTCGTCGGTCGATAGCGGCAATCTCGCCGGGCATTTGATCGTACTCGCCAACGCGTGCGAAGAATGGGTGCAAACAGCGCTCGCGCCCTCTGTCCGATCCGGGATACTCGATAACCTGCAACTGGCGCTCGAGGCTGTGGCCGCGCTGCCTGCTGCCAACGGAGAGCGTGGCAGACAGCTTGCCGCGACCCTCGAAGAAATCCATGCACAACTGCGCGGTCCGCAGACGTACCGCGCGCTTTCGGGGTCGCTGGCGCGGCTGGCGAAAAAGGCGGCGGAGGCGACGCGCGCCATCGTGCCCGCCGATGGCGACGATAGTAGTGCAGACCTGACGTTCTGGGTCGAAGCCTTGCGGCGAAGCATTTTCGAACACAGCCGCGACGTGCGGCAACTCGCCACTGTGCCATATCTTCTGCAAGCACGGTTGACCTCGCTAGCCGACGCCTCGCGTGCACTTGCGCTCGGTATGGACTTCACATTTCTGCTCGATCCGGAACGTAAGCTGTTGTCGATTGGTTACTCGCAGTCGGATAACAGCCTCGACGCGAATTGCTACGATCTGCTCGCGTCCGAAGCTAGGCTTGCCAGTCTGTTTGCAATCGCGAAGGGCGATGTGACCACGCGTCACTGGTTCCGCCTCGGGCGTTCGGCCACACCAATCGGCAATGCATCCGCGCTGATTTCATGGTCGGGGTCGATGTTCGAGTACCTGATGCCGTCGCTGGTGGCGCGCGAACCCGTCGGCAGTCTGCTGGAACAGACGAACCGGCTGGTGGTGGAGCGGCAGAGATCGTATGGACGATCGCTTGGCATTCCATGGGGCGTCTCGGAATCTGCTTACGAAGCTCGCGACATCGAATTCACTTACCAGTACTCGAGCTTTGGCGTGCCTGGCCTCGGCCTCAAACGCGGACTGTCCGAAAACCGGGTAATCGCACCGTACGCAACGGGACTGGCGACGATGGTTGCGCCGCAGGCCGCCCGCGAAAACTACGTGCGACTCGCCGCGCTGGGCGCACTGGGCCGCTACGGGTACTACGAAGCGCTCGATTTCACCCGCGCGCGTCTGGCCGAAGGGCAGAGCTTCGCGCTTGTCCGCGGCTTCATGGCTCATCACCAGGGCATGACGATCGTTGCAATTGCAAACACCTTGCTCGATGGGGTGATGCGTACACGCTTTCATCGTGAACCGATGATCCAGGCGAGCGAACTGCTATTGCAGGAGCGCATGCCGCGCAACGTCGCGGTGGCGCATCCGCGTGCCGAAGAGGTGAGCACGTCGGCCGCCGAAGCAGGGACCGCGCCGTCGACGGTACGTCGCGTCATGGAGCCCGCGTCCGTCGGCGGAGCACCCATTACGCATCTGCTGTCGAATGGAAGGTACGCAGTGATGCTGACGGCGACAGGCGCCGGCTACAGCCGCTGGCGTGACGTGGCTATCACGCGCTGGCGCGAAGACGCGACGCGTGACAACTGGGGGACGTTCATTTTCCTGCGCGACATGTCCAGTGGACGGGTGTGGTCCGCCAGTGCACGGCCGCTCGCTGGCGAACCCGAAACGAGCGGCGTCGTGTTCGGTGAAGATCACGCTGAGTTTACCCGTGACGACGGATCTCTCACGACCAGCATGGATGTCCTCGTGTCGGGTGAGGCGGACGGCGAAGTCCGTCGTGTCTCGCTCGCAAACAGCGGGCGCAGCATTCGGGATATCGAGCTGACTTCGTATGCCGAACTCGCATTGGGCGCGCAGGCCGCCGATATCGCGCATCCTGCTTTTTCGCGCATGTTCGTGCAGACCGAGCATCTTGCCGAATTCGGGGCGCTGGTGGCGATGCGTCGTCCGCGTTCGCATGACGATCCGCAGATCTGGGCCGCTCATTTTGCTGTTGTCGAGGGTGAGATAGTCGCCGAACCGCAATACGAAACGGATCGCATGCGCTTTCTGGGCAGGGGGCGCAATACGCGCACGGCTACCTCGATAGTTGACGATCAGGCGCTCTCCAATACGACGGGAACGGTGCTCGATCCTGTCTTTGCGCTTCGGTATCGTCTGCTGGTGCCGCCGGGCAAGATTGCGCGTGTCACGTTCTGGACGATGGTGGCCACCTCACGCGCGCAGTTGCTCGATCTCATCGATCAGCACCACGACCGCAATGCATTCGACCGTGCCAAGACGCTCGCGTGGACACAGGCTCAGGTTCAATTGCGTTATCTGGGCATCGAGGCGGAGCAGGCGGCGGACTTCCAGCGGCTCGCCGCGCCGATTGTCTATGCCGACGCGCGCTTCAGGGCACAGCCGGATGCAATCGTTCGCGGAGGCGGCACGCAGGCGGGCTTGTGGCCGCTGGGGATTTCGGGCGACTTGCCGATCGTGCTGCTCCGTATCGGCGACCTCGAAGATATCGCGCAGGTCCGGCAGTTGTTGAAGGCGCATGAATACTGGCGGATGAAACGGCTGGCCGTCGACCTTGTGATCGTCAACGAGCGGGCCTCGTCATACATTCAGGCATTGCAGGAGGCGATCGAAACGGCCGTGCGAAGCAGCCAGTCACGTCCGCGTTTCGACGATGAGCTCGCGCAGGGGGCGATCTATACGTTGCGTGCGGATCTGATGAGCGTGGAGTCGAGGACGCTCCTGCAATCGGTCGCGCGCGTAGCGTTGATCGCGCGTCGAGGGTCGATTGCCGCCCAGCTCGGGACGCTGTTGAAAACGGTAGGGCAGCCGTCGTCACCGCGCCGGAGGAAGCCGTCGCTTCTGTCGCTGTGGCCAGCGCCTCCGGATCAGTCTGACGTGCCGCCTTCAGTGACAGCCGGACTGGAATTTTTCAACGGCCTGGGCGGCTTCGATAAAAACGGTTCTGAATACGTGATCGTGCTGGGGGCGGGCGCCGCCACGCCTGCGCCGTGGATCAACGTGATTGCCAATCCCCGTTTCGGCTTTCAGGTCGCGGCGGAAGGCAGCGGCTATACGTGGGCTGAAAGCAGTCGTGAGAACCAGCTCACATTATGGTCGAACGATCCCGTCGAAGACCCCGCCACTGAAGCCCTTTACGTGCGGGATGAAGCGACGGGCGATATCTGGACGCCCACCGCGCTGCCGATCCGCGACGGCGGAATATACGTCGCGCGTCATGGCCACGGCTACAGCCGTTTCGAACACAGCGCGAACGGTATCGCACTCGAGCTGCTGCAGTACGTACCGCTTGCCGACCCGCTGAAGATTTCCCGTCTGACGTTGCGCAATCTGTCGGGCGTCGCACGCCGGCTCTCCGTGACGGCGTGGACCGAATGGGTGCTCGGCACGTCGCGAGGCGCGTCGGCGCCGTTCATCGTGACGGAGATCGACCCGGTTACGGGCGCGATACTCGCCCGCAATCCATGGAATATCGCGTTCGGCACGCGCGTCGCGTTCGCCGACCTCGGCGGCCGGCAAACAGCGTGGACAGCTGATCGCACCGAATTCCTCGGGCGTAACGGCGAAGCCGCCGCGCCCGCAGCGCTGACCGGCCATGTCCCGTTATCCGGCGCGATGGGCGCGGGGCTCGATCCGTGCGCGGCTTTGCAGACTTTCGTCGATCTGGACGCGGGCGAGGTCATCGAGATGGTTGCATTCGTCGGCCAATGCGCATCCGTCGATGATGCACGGGCACTGATCGAACGCTATCGCAGTGCGAATCTCGATGCCGTACTCGCCGAGGTGACACACCACTGGCGCAGCGTGCTCGGCGCCGTTCAGGTGAAGACGCCCGACCGGGCCATGGATCTGATGCTGAACGGTTGGCTGTTGTACCAGACGCTTGCATGCCGTGTCGAGGCACGCGCGGCCTTCTATCAGGCGAGCGGCGCTTACGGGTTCCGTGATCAGTTGCAGGACACGATGGCGCTGACGCACGTGCGGCCCGACGAAACGCGGCGGCACCTGCTGCGCGCCGCGTCGCGGCAATTCGGCGAGGGAGATGTCCAGCATTGGTGGCTGCCGCATTCCGGGCAGGGAGTACGCACCCGGGTCTCCGATGATCGCGTGTGGCTCGCATACGCGGTCGCGACGTACATCGGCTGCACGAGCGATGACGCGGTTCTCGACGAGATCGTGCCGTTCCTCGACGGGCCGCTGCTGCAACCCGACGAACACGATGCATTCTTCCAGCCCATGATCGCGGAAAAATCCGCATCGCTGTTTGAGCATTGTGCGCGCGGTCTCGATCAGTGCATCGAATTGACGGGGGAACATGGCTTACCGCTAATCGGCACGGGGGACTGGAATGACGGGATGAACCGCGTCGGCGCAAACGGCAAGGGAGAGAGTGTGTGGCTCGGCTGGCTGTTCCTGCGCACGATCGAGCTGTTCGCACCGTTGGCCGAATCGCGCGATGCGCAGCGTGTCGCGCGCTGGCGCGGCCATGCGACGTCGGTGCGCGATGCGCTTGAGCGTGAGGCCTGGGACGGCGAGTGGTACCGTCGTGCGACGTTCGACGACGGCAGCTGGCTCGGCTCGAATAGCGACGTAGAGTGCAGGATCGATTCGATTACCCAGTCGTGGGCTGTCTTGTCAGAGGCGGCGGATCCGATACGCGCCGCACAGGCGATGGCTTCGCTGGAGAAACATCTTATCCGGCCCGAGGACGGAATCGCGTTGCTGTTCACGCCACCATTCGATAAAACGTCGCAGGACCCGGGTTATATCAGGGGCTATCCGCCGGGGCTGCGCGAGAACGGCGGCCAATATAGTCATGCCGCCATGTGGGCAATTCTCGCATTTGTGAAACTGGGCGACGGTAACAGGGCCACAGAGCTGTTTTCGCTTTTGAATCCCGTCAATCATGCGCGCACGCCAACCGAGGTTGAGCGCTACAAGGTCGAGCCCTACGTCGTCGCGGCCGATGTCTATTCCGTGGCGCCTCATGTTGGGCGCGGCGGTTGGACCTGGTATACGGGGTCGGCGGGATGGATGTACCGGGCGGGCGTCGAAGGCATTCTGGGGATTCGCAGGGAAGGGGATTTTCTGGTGGTTGACCCGTGTATTCCCGACGCGTGGCCGGGCTTTGAAGCAACGGTCAACATACGCTCGACGCGCTATGAGATCCGCGTGGAGTCCACCTCAGAGGCCCGCACGATGCATGCCGTTCTTGACGGCAGGAGCGTCGATTGCGGTGCTGAAGGCGTGCGTGTACCGCTCGATGCGGGCGTACACAGGTTGTCCATTTCACTGCGTTTGGCAGTCGATGTCGAGGTCAACTCGCGTGAGCCGGCTACGTAAAGCGGCGGCTCTTTAGCGGATCTCCATTCAACACCCAGTCGTGAGTTTAGATGCAGCGGCGAAGCCGCGCGTGCAACATTCTCCTCAAGGAGTTGATGCTGGCGAAAGCACACCCGTCATCCCGTACGGCATCCGTCTCGTCGCGGGCTGCGGCGCTCACAGGCAGGTACGGCACCGTACCGACGTCCGGCACAGGTGCGCGCACATTCTCCATAGATGTCGTTGTAGAGCCATTGCGTTCCCGGACAGTTCAATCCGCGGGAGCGGGTGTCCGCTGTCAATGTTGCTTCAAACAGAAGGTCCATTTGCTTACTTCCTCATTGACGTTTTTCTCACACGGCCTGCTTTCGCTGCTGTGGTGGCAAATCCTGCTCACGACTCTGCTGCTGACGCACGTCACGATCGTCAGCGTGACGGTCTATCTGCACCGTTGCCAGGCACACCGGGCGCTTGAGTTGCATCCGGTTGCCAGCCATTTCTTCCGTTTCTGGTTGTGGATGACAACGGGCATGGTGACGGGAACGTGGGCTGCCGTCCACCGCAAGCACCACGCGAGGTGCGAGACCGATGAGGATCCACACAGCCCTCAAGTCCGTGGCATTTGGACGGTATTGCTGGGCGGCGCAGAACTGTACCGCGCCGAAGCGAAGAACGAAGAAACGCTACGGAAATTCGGCCACGGCACGCCGAACGACTGGATGGAGCGCAACGTCTATTCGAAGTATCCGAATCTCGGCATCAGTTTGCTCATGGTGATCGACGTAGCGTTGTTCGGCTTCGTCGGTGTCTCGGTCTGGGCCGTCCAGATGATCTGGATCCCGTTCTGGGCAGGCGGTGTGGTAAACGGCGTTGGACATTTTCTGGGCTACCGCAACTTCGCTTCGCCCGATGCGAGTACGAACGTAGTTCCATTGGGCATCCTGATAGGCGGCGAGGAATTTCACAACAACCACCACACCTATGCAACGTCTGCCAGGTTCTCGAATAAATGGTTCGAATTCGATATTGGATGGATGTACATCTGCATCCTTTCTTCGCTGGGAATGGCAAAGGTGAAGAAAGTCGCGCCGACGCCGCACCTGGTCAAGAGCAAGACGGTGCTCGATGACGATACGGTTCAAGCCATCCTCCGCAACCGCTATGAGGTGATGGCGCGCTATGCCCGGACGGTCGAACGCGCGTACCGGCAGGAACTCGATCATATGAGACACATTGGTCTATGTGAACGCTTTCTGCTCAAACGGGGAGTAAAAAAATGGTTTGGCGGCGCCTGCGCCGGCGCACACAGCCATCGACGTCAGCAGCGATTGGCTGAGATGTACGACGGTAGCCAGACGCTGCGTATCTACCTGGACCTGCACGATGGCCTGTTGGCAATCTGGGAGCGGTCGAACAGGTCGCGCGAGCAATTGCGATCACAGCTACAGGAATGGTGTCGTCGCGCCGAGCATAGCGGTATCAATCCGCTCAGAGAATTCTCGGTGTGCCTGCGTCAGTACACGTGATGGATAGCAAGGGCGCTTCGCGGAATCGGCTTCACACCTGATGCGCACCACGCAAGATGCATGTCTGTCACAATCGTTCCAGCTCCGCCCATTTTTAAGCGGAGCAATGTCTTTTTATGAATCACTGGCATTGAAGACCGCATAAAGCCGCTTCCTTGCGAGCCGAACCCATTGCTTCTGCGATCCGTATTGGTTCCCTTCCGCGTCTCGCTCTTTGTCTTCCGGGCCCACCCGCATGCCGTCATCCGTCGCATTCTCCGCGGCTTCTCTCAGTCTTCTGCTTTCCGCCAGTTCTTCCGCATTCACCTGGTCATCAATCACTATGCACTCCTATAGTAATAAAAACGGATTCCGCCAACAGGCGGTCGGCATCGCCCCACAGCGGGGACGATGCGACACGACATATCGCAAGTCCGGTCTGGTGCCTGGCGTCCGTCGAGCGCGAGCGGTGTCATCCGTCGTGGCAAAGCAAGCCAAATCGTGACCGAATAAAAAGACGCCGGCGTCTTGCCGGCTTCTTCATCAGGCGGTGAGACCGCCCAACGACCTGCTTGTGCAGGACGTCGTTTTGGTGTTGCGCTTGAGCCGCGCAACGCTATTGCTTACGCGATGTCAGGTACCGGGGTGCCCGGCGTCCGGGTGCCGGCCGCCTGGCTGATGGTTTCCTGCATCATTCCCTGGGCTCGCATCATCCCGCCGATTGCAGACTGCATCGCGGTAGTGGCCGCGTCAGAGCCAAAAGGGGAGATCTGGCCAAAGTTGGCTGCAACCTGCGGCCAGAGGGTGTTGTACTGGTTACGCAGGTCCTCGCCCGCGCGTGTCACTGCGGCCATGAACTGTGAATCGATTTCACGGACATGCGTGGAATACGACAAAGTGTGCTCGACAAATCGCTGAGACAAGGCGACCGCACCAAAGGCGGGCGGCAGTCCTGACTGCTGCGGCGACAGCGCGGCTTGTCCTTCTTCCAGCATCGCCTTTAGTGCTGCGAGATTGAGATGAGTCAGCTTTTGCAGTCGCTCAAATGCTTCGTTTTGCAAGCCGAAAATTCCCGGCAAAGTACGCAGGCCGAAGTCAGCGGATTGCTCAACAGCAGTGGTGTTCAATGAATGCTCCTGATCGACCCGGCACGTACGTCCAAGAGATTTCGGAGGCGAGTGTGTCGCTAATGATCTGCAGGTCGGAGTGACGCGGCATTGTTAATGCCGCGCTGCAACAAAGACCACTGTATACCTTTCCTGCAGGATGTACAGTGATTCATGAACGTCTATCCGGCCTGATGGAAAGGCCGGGTCGCCGTCGTTCGATTTTGGTTAGTCACGCATCGGGCGAGTCCGATGCATTGTCATCTTTGGCCTTCAGATCCGTATTGTCTCTGCGAGAACCGACGAGATTTCCCTGGCGCGCAGGCCAGACCTCTAAGTGTCCTCAAAGGCACTCGGGCCCGCGGACTTCAAATACTCGTGGCCATCCCAGCTTAGCCGCCAATCGGTCCCCATCGAGCACACGAGGTTTGCGTCGGCCAGCAGGTTCAGGTGGTACCACACGCCTCGGTTCGAAACATCGAACGTTTTCTTGAGCGCGCTCTCAATGTCGAATTCGCTGAGGTGCGGGGACTTGCCTTTCTCAAGAGCAATCAGTATCGCATGTGCCAGATTCATATCACGTTTCACGATCTCCTCCCGTGCTGGATAGGTTCACCCGTCAAGATGGCAAGTCGGCCGCAACCTTCGCGGGATTTATCCCTGTCAAGGAAAACGCTGTGGCCCTCAAGCCCAAAAAGCTGGGTATCGACGATTCCGCGTATCTTCAAGTTTCGCGCCGACGCAATAGCCATTTTTCATCTCCGTCAGCAAACTTTGGCGATGGTGTGGATGTCTCGATCGTTCTGACGAAGTCACACTGTCAAAGCATAGGTCGCGTGGAAAGTCGCAAGTCTCTACGGCAAGCTATTTTCTAATGCATCCGCGCCTTTCTATGTCGCCGGTGAATCCGTACGGAGACGGGGGAACCGATGTATGGGGATGCTGACGAATATGGAAGGAACCAATCGTGATACTGCCGCCTGCGATTGCCGAGAACGTTAAACCGAACGGACCGTATGGATGGCCGCCAAGCCGTGCGATCTGCAGATTCATATGCGGGGTAGCGAACGGCCGTTGAGGGCGACCTGCGGCGGTCACTGCGGGACCGGGTTCGCGTTAATAAAAAAGATGAGGATCGCGTAAGAAACATTCAGTCGCCGGTTGATCATGGGGAATGCCGTCTCGCCAGGGGCGGAACGTGGGACGCTCGCTTCAGGGCTGAACCTCATACGGCGGGAATGCAGAGAGGCGTGGATCGTCCACCGCGCCACCGACTGTGAAGTGATACAAGCTCTGCCAGACGTGATCCTTCACTCCGAGCAGTGTGTGCATTTCGTCGTCAAAAAAGCAACCAACCCCCGTGGCACGCACTCCGGCGGCTTCGGCTTCGAGATAGAGAACCTGGCCGAGAATGCCGCATTCCCAGAAGAGGTGGCGGTAACGCCATGGTTGCTTCAGGGCGATTTCGAATCTCGCGATCATTCCCAGCGCAAAGCAGGCGTCGGCGGCGATATCCTGGTGGCAGCAGATCAACTTTGCCACGGCGCGCAAATCGTAAGGCAGTAGAAAATAGAGCGGCAGATAGTCCGGCCCGGTTTTCTTCCACAGCCATTCTGGACGCAGAGACTGCCTGAGAGCCGACAGCGCTCCGGGATTTCTCACGAGCATATACAGACCCGGCTCCAGGCCGTCGACGCGGTGTACAAATAGCGCCGCGTGCACTGCCGCAGGAGATATCAGCGCATTCCACGGTGGCGTGTCGCGACGTGGCAACAGGCACCCCAGCATGCTGAAAAAAGCTGCGCTGGCGATACGCGTCGTACCATCGAAATTCACCGCGCTGCGACGCTGCCGGGCGATCTGGGCAAAGCGGAGATCAAGGGCGGGCGTCGCGGGCGACGGACGTAGTTCCGGATTCGGCGAAGTCGGTTCGGGAGTCCGGGCCTTGTGCGTGGCGCGATGGATCGAATCGATATCCGGCCACTTTACGTGTCCCGAGCTCAGCTGATTCGCGCGTCCGTACCACTGTGCCTTATCCATAGCGGTCAGCATGCGCTCAAGATCAGGCCGCCATTCAGGATTGCCGATCCAGAGCAACACATCCGGCGCCTCTGCTTCGGCGTCCACGAACTCTTCGCTGCGGTCCGATCCGAGCAAGTCGGCCAGTTCATCATCGGTAGCCGCCTCCACCAGCCGCGTCTGCCAGCCGAGCGCAGTCGCTGCGTAACTCAGCGCAGCGATGACGTGGCCGCAATCGTGCTGGCAGTAGCGCCAGGCACGCATACCGTATTTCCACGCTTCGCGCCAGTGGATCGAGCTTATGCCGACCAGGACACCGCTGTCCGAAAACGCCTCAGTCCATCGCAGATCGTCCACTGCGGCGCGATGTTCAAGCGCATGGTCCCGGCTCAGGTAGTGGTAGACCCCGGCGGACAAGCCGGGCAGAGCCGGACACAGAAGATAGCTCTCGGTCGGATGCAGGTTTCCGCTCGAAGGGTTGCAGCGCAGTGCCCACCGCTGGGCGCCATAGGATTTCCACGCCGACAGGCCGAGCGAGAGTTCGAACAGGATTGCCAGACTGGTTAGATCGAATGCGCGCGCGGGCGGCAGGGCGCCACAGCGCAACGCGTTGTAGCGTGTAGCCAGTGTGTCCGCGGCTAACGGCAGACCTACGCGCGGTGTGCCGTGAAACACCCGGAACGGATCCGGCTGGGTTGTCCAGTCGAGCGTCCCGGGACCCGGCGCGTAGAAGTTGACGCGGTGCTTGCTGCGTTCGTGATATTCAAGCAGCGCATGCCTTGACCGGTCCATGTTCCCCCCTCAGGCCAGGAATCCCCCACATGCGGCAGTATGAAACCAGCTGGCTGGACGTTGGGGCGCGCTTCGGCCAACTGCTGTTGCCTTTGGTGGCCACTGTACCGTGGCTGGCACTCGGGTTGTCTCCACGAAAGCCCATGGATGTTTCCAGCGTACAAGTCGCGCTTCAGGCGTCTTCAAAGGCATTCGGGGCTGCAGACGTCAAAAACTCGCGCCCATCACAGGTCAGCCGCCATTCGCTACCTATCGAAATCGTGCCCCGTTGCGCTGCGCGATGACGGGACGCTCACAAACGGCTCAGTAGCTCCGCCTTCTTGGCGGCGAACTCCTCATCGCTGAGAATCCCCTTCGCGTGCAGTGCGGCGAGCTTCTCTATGGTGGCGAACACGTCTGCCTCGCGGGCGACCGACTGAGTGCTGACGGGCTCCTCCTGCATCAACGGCGACACCGGCTGCGGAACCTCGCCCAACGAAACAACCGGCAGGCTGGCGACAGCAACCAGGCCGTGCTGGCTCGCGAATGTGAGGGACGCGCCGCGGGACTGCTGCTGCGAGAAGCCGCTGATCTGGTGATCGAGCGTATCGTAGACCGTCACCTTGCCGTTCACTTCGATCGCCAGGCGCCGGGGCGGTGCGAAGTAGGCATAGCGGACGTCGTTCTGCGCCCCGGTTGTGTTGGGCCGCCCCAGATCGGCGGGCCACCAGTCGCCCGAGGTGCCGGGCGCAGGCGGAACGAACAGACTCACCGGTCCGACTGGTCCGGCTGCAGTCTGCTGCTGGTTGCTGCCACCGTAGCCAGCGCTCTGCTGTTGTTGCTGGCCGCCGCCGTGGTTGCCCTGCTGGTGGGTACCCTGGTTCTGCGACTGGAAGCTGCCGCTGCGAATCAGGTCGGGCTGGTTTGCCACCAGGCGGGAAAGCTCAGAACAGAGCCCGTCGACCCGGCCCTTCAGGTAGTGGTTGAACATGTCGGAGACCATGGTCATTCCCCCCTGCATCCACTGGCCGGAGCCACCAAATTCGGCGTGATCGAACTGGGCCATGCTGCCGTTACCGCGAATTACAGACTCCAGCATGCTCATCACGGCATCCGTGCTGAACCCATGTCGCTGCGCTACTTCTTCGATCAATTGCTGGCCGGCGGGGGTGAGTTTTCGCATGGTGATCCACTCATAGTTTCTCGTGTTGCCTCCCGGGATGATGTTACTCCCGGGTAATTGCCACTGCCCGATTAAACACTTTCTGCCTGTCACGACCGTCTCAGTTCGGCCACACCGGCCATTCGCGACGAGCGGGCAACAGCGGGTTGGTCCGCATCGACGGCGAACTGAAAATAGCTTGGGACGGCACTGTCAAGTTGACGAGCGTAGGCTACGTGTTTGTCTAAAGAGCAGTTATCCTTATCAGATAACTCATTCGGCTACGGTTGAGACAGCCCAGTCATGCCATGTGGCGAGGCGTTCTTTTATTGTGGCGCGATGACGTGCCGCGTTTATCTGATGTCTGGGCAACGCGAAGTGCTGCCGGATCGGGCCGAAGCATGAGAGAAACGCCTGTGGCAATTCTGCGTCGGGTGCTCCTGCATACTTTCCTGGCCATGTGGTGATAAATCACGCTCGACTGTCTTCGCGGAGCGCTGACGAGTCCCATTTCTCCGACGCGCCTCGAATCACGCCTTTCTCCAAAGTCGATGGTTCCGCGAATGCCGATCAAATGCCGCCGCATATATGCACACGATCGCATCGGGGCTCTCGAGTCAATATATCTCCCTAATAGAACTCGGACGGAACCCGTCCCTCGACACACTCTCATCGATTGCTGCGTTACTGGGATGCAAAGTATCGGACATCAAGCTTGCCGTCAGCTGCATTCGTTCCCTTCCAACCGGAAGAGGAACTCTCAGTGCGTGGATTTCGCTCGCATGGATGGCCGCCTCACTGATTGCGGCACTCAATCGGGCTTGCGGACATCGGGAACAGAATTGTTTGTTTGTGTACCCATCGGGATCAGATTGCTTTGTTCCGCGATGCCTGCGGAGCCGAAGCGACGGTGATCGGCTGAAAACATCGCTTCGACCGTTCGGGTGCGGTAGATTTTTCAACGCTCGACCTTTGCAATCGTCGGTGCAGCGATGGTTGACAAGGCCAATTTAAAACAAGGAGTTGCGTCTAGGTCAGAACCATTTGTAAGTGTCCGCTAGCATAATGCTATGCCCATGGATCAGCCTTATTTGTCTAAATTCGTCACGTCAGATTTGTTTGTTCCGGGTCAGGTTTCGTTTGTCCGTCACCACCAGCGTGGTTCCCAAACTCCATCCCCACACCCACGCTTCATGATATATTACATATCAACACACAACAGTCGCTGCCGCTCGCATCATCACCAGCGCCTTAACCGCCTACCCGGCTCATAGCCGCAACTGGCAGGAATACTCATCCGTGCGCGCCACGCGCTCAATACAGGTTCCACCATGTTCGATCCGTCGCTGCTTGGCCGCCTGTCCTTCATTCCCGCCGACGCGGCCAAAGCACCATTACCGCCGGGCCGCAACCGGCTCGGCATCGCCGGTGACCGCGACGCCATCCTGTTCGTCCCGTCCGACCTCGACACGCGCGAGCCCATACCGCTATTCGTGATGTTCCATGGCGCAGGCGGCTTTCCGGACAAGGTTCTACCTTTCATCGAAGAGCACGCCGAGCGCGACAAGTTTCTCGTCCTTGCGCCGCATTCGATGTACGCAACCTGGGACATCGTGATCGGCGGCAGCGGCCCGGACCTGGAGCGGCTCGAACGCGCGCTGGTCGAAGTGACGTCCCGCTACCAGATCGACCATAACCGCCTCGCCTTCGCCGGCTTCTCGGACGGCGCAAGCTACGCACTGTCGATCGGCATCACGAACGGCGATATCGCAAGTCACGTGATTGCGTTCTCTGGCGGCTTCATGTCGGTCTTCACACAGGAAGGCGCACCCAAGGTTTTCATCGCGCACGGCCTGGCCGACGAACAACTGCCCATCGAGACCAGCGGCCGCGCGAACGCAGCCAAGCTGAAAGCCGCGGGCTATGACGTGCAATACATCGAATTCAACGGACTGCATGCGATCCAGCCTGCCATCACAAGCATGGCGATCGAGTTCTTTCTCAGTTAGCTGGCGCGCTGCCGTCACCCGCGTCGCCGCCACCCTCAGATACGAGTGCGTCTATGGACTTTGAAATACCGGAATCACTGGTGCATCCGCTGCTTGCGATGATCGAATCGGAATCGCCGCTCGCAAGACAGCTCAATCAGCACGGCGCATGTCACGGCAGCATGGTCGTATCGAGCGCGCTGTTCGATTCGAGATCGCTGAATACGCTGTATTCGCTGAGCAAGGCGAATAACGAACGCGCGCTGATGTTCCAGATGCTCGCGCTCGACAACATCTACAACGCGCCGCAAGCGCGCATCATTCCGGGCCTCGATCAGCTCGTGCCGGGCCTGGTTGCGTATCTGTCGCGCGACGCGATCGACGGCTGGCTCTACAGCCGCGCGAAGGACGGCACGTTGCTGCCGTGGCTAGTGCGCCGCATGCGCGTGGTCGAGCCCGAACAGGGCATGCCGTACGTCGTCGTCGACATGCTGGCGAATACGATGCAGTCCGCGAACTCCGAGCGCACCGAGCATCACATGCGGCACGCCGGCATGACGACGTCGCTGGTGATCAACCGGCACGACATCGTGAACCGCACGATTCCCGAACTGCTCGCCGAATTCGGCTTCTACAAGGAATGCGCCGAATTCAAGCTCGAATACGAACGGCACGCGCAGCGTTTCCTCGAATTTCAGCCGCGTTTCGGTGCGCAGTTCGTGGTGTCGAAGGCTGCGTATACGATCGATGAAAAAGCCGGCGCCGAGTTGATCCGCATTCCCGAAGGCGTGAGCGCAAAGTGCGTGAACGACGAAGAGACGCTGGAGCGCCGCTTCCTGATGACAGCCGACGCCGAGTTCTGGCGCGACGCGAACATCGACAGCGGCTTCGACAAGGTGCCGCTACATTGCTACGTGTGCCTGTTTCACATGGAATGGCACCGCGATATCTGGGTGCATGTCCAGCATATGGCGGTATACCGCTATCAGCCGGAACTGCGCGACAAGCTGGTCCTGCCGTCCAATCACCGCGATCTGATCGACATTCTGACGTCGAAGACGAATGTGTTCGTGCAGGACTTCGTGCCGGGCAAATCGGGCGGCACGACGATTCTTTGTCAGGGCGCGCCTGGCTTGGGCAAGACGCTGACCGCGGAGGTCTATTCGGAAGTGGTCGGCAAGCCGTTGTATCGCGTGCATTCGGGGCAGCTTGGGACGACTGCGGCGTCAGTGGGCGCGGCGCTGTCGGGCATCCTGCAGCGCGCGACACGCTGGGACGCGATCCTGCTGCTCGACGAAGCCGACGTCTACATCCGACGTCGCGACAACGATCTCGAACACAATGCGATCGTCGCGGAGTTCCTGCGCACGCTCGAGTATTTCAACGGCTTGCTGTTCATGACGACCAACCGGATCGACGATGTCGACGACGCCATCCTGTCGCGCTGCATCGCGAAGATTCACTACGCGACGCCGCCAAGAACCGACGCGGTCCGCTTGTGGACGCTGCTGGCCGCGCAACTGGGCGCGGACCTCGGCGGTGAACTGATCGAAGCGCTCACCAACGCGTGGCCACAATCGAGCGGACGGGACATCAAGGAACTGTTGAAGCTGACCACGCGCTATTGCCGCGCGAAAGAGATCCCGCTATCGGAGGATGCGTTCAGGATCTGCGCGACGTTTCGCGGGCATGCGTGACGGCGTGTGCTCATGACGTCGTGTCCATCGGATCGTCGGTGGTGTTGTTCGCGGCGTTCGTTTGACGGTTTCTGATGAGTTCGTCGAGCATCGGCTTTCCGTCCATGTTCTGGCGATACCACATGTTCATCATCTGTTGGCCGACCATCGGATCGACGCCTTGGGACGACTTGTGCAAGGTCGCTCCGCGCGCGCTTTCCGAGTGAACGTTGGTCTTCGGTAGCGCTACGCCGCCTTTTGCCGGCTCGCCGTGTGCGTTGTACGGAGAGTAGGCGCGCGCCGTTGCATCGAGCAGCGAGTCCATGTTTGCGTGCGCGCTTTTCTCGCCGACGCCATGCATCTCGCGCAACGACGTGAATGCGCTGTGCGCGGCGGAGTCTCTCGGCTTGTTATGGTTGTCCTTGTCGATCTGGAATTTGTCGTTGCTGAACTGCAAAGTCGGCACGTCGGTTTCACGGACGTTGAACGCGCCGGCAACCGCCGTGGCGCCACGGCCGAGCACTTTCGCCTCGTCAGATTGCGTGCGATTGACGGATGAGATCGACGGAGAGTGATCGCCGGCATTCGGCGCGTCTGTTTTCTTGATCAGATCACCCGGCTTTGCTGCGCCAAGCGCGCCGATGGGTGAGGCCGACGGGTCGTGCAGCGTTGCCTCGCCGTGCGTTGCGAGTGACTTGCCTTTGCCGCCCGACGCCTTTGCAATGCCGTTTCCGGAGATGCCGAACCGGGTCGCTTCCGTATGCCAGTCGGCGGGCGCGTCGTTCGTCGACGCGGTCTTCTTCTGCCTCGCGGACGGCGGCATGCCGGGCAACGGGCTGGAGGCACGACGCTTGACACCTGCCGTTGACGGCGTCGGCTGGCTCGGGCCGGCAGTGGACGTTGCGGCGATATGGGACGGCGAACCGCCGTTGACTTTGGGCATGATGAAACGACCTCCCGTGACGATCCGGACATTGAACGTCCGCACAGTCTGGCTCGGAGCGGCGAGTGAAGCCGTCAGCACGCGCATGCATGTCGCGCGATACGAAGCGGTCGGAGCCTTGCCAATACGCGACGCTTCTATCGACGCTCGCGCACTGCAATCACTCGGTTCTGCGCGACCGCATAGATCGCCGCATCGTCGGCGGACTGGTTGACGACGAAACCGCCCGTGAACGCGCCGAACGCCGGCAGCACACCGCATCGCGCGGCAAAGCGGAAGCAGGGCACGCGCACGGAATCCGCGCGGCTCGCGATCACATAGACGGGATGCTCGTGACCCGCGAGCACGTACGCGCCGTCGATCACCTGCGGGTAATGACACAACGCCCACGGCCCATGCCGCCACGGTTCTAGCACCGTCTCGACACCGAGCGACGGCGGCAGCAGTCCGGCACTCCGATCGTGATTCCCTTCGACCATCACCATGCGCACCGACGCATGCCGCGCGCGCCATTCACCGAGCGCCTGCATCGTCGCGCTGCCGAGCGATTCGCGCCCATGCAGCAGATCGCCGAGAAACACAATCGACTCGGGCGCGTGCGCAGCGATCAGCGCATCGAGCCGCGCGAGATCGTCGGCCGTCGCGCCGGCCGGCACGGGTACGCCATGCGCGCGAAACACGGCATCCTTGCCGAAGTGCGCATCGGCGATAAACAGGCTCTTCAGTTGCGGATCGAAAGCGGCGCGCTGCGCGGACAATTGCAGCGGATAACCACCCACATCGACGGTCACGGTTTCGAACGTCATCAGCGCGCTGCCTTGTCGAGTTCGGCCAGCATCCTCTCGATGCGGTCCGCGAGCTTTTCGGTGCTGACCTTTTCGCGGATACGCCCGACTATCAGCGGAAACGCGAACGGCGTGGGCTTCTTCGGCTGCGTCAGCGCAAGGCGGCTCGCGCGCATCGCGTCGAGCGCGCGCCGGATGCGGTCGAGATCGAGTTCCTGCAACTTCACTTCGGCGTCGGCCTGCGTCAGCAGCAGATTGTCGTTGTCGTGCTTTCGAAATACCTCGTAAAACAGGCCGCTCGACGCCTGCAATTGCCGCGCGCTTTTCTGCTGTCCCGGATGCGCCTGATAGACGAGACCCGCGACGCGCGCGATTTCGCGGAAGCGGCGCATTGCGAGTTCGGAGGCGTTGAGGCTGTCCATGATGTCGTCGGCAAGGCGCGTGGAAGAAAACAGACCTTCGGCAATCAGCGTCGCCCAGTCGAACGGTTGCGACGACAACAGTTCGAAGCCGTAGTCGTTGGCGGAAATCGAGAACGTGCCCGGCCGGTCGCGCGCCGCGCGCCAGCCGAGCAGCGACGCAAGGCCGATATGCGCGACGCGCCCCGCAAACGGATAACAGAAGAAGTGATGGCCTTCGCGCGTCCGCAGTATTTCGGCGACCAGCAGTCCCGTTTCCGGCAATGCCGACCAGTTCGTCTGCAACTCCAGCAACGGCCGGATCGCGATCATCTCCGGCTCGACGTACACGCCGCGATCGGCTTCGGCGAGCATCGCGAGCGTCGCGTCCGCCAGCTCGGACGAGAGCGGCATTTTGCTGCCTGCCCACTGCGGCATCGCGCCTCGTGATGAAGTCGCGCGCCGCACATAGGCCGTCATCTCGCGCACGCGCACCAGTTCGAGCGTGCGGCCGCCGAACGTGAACACGTCGCCGGGCTTCAGGCGCGAGATGAACGATTCCTCCATCGATCCGATCCGTCCGCCCGTGAGCCACGCGACGTGCAGCGTCGCGTTGGCGACGATCGTGCCGACGTTGCTGCGGTGTCGGCGGATCAGATCGTCGCGCAGCACGCGATACACGCCGTCATCGTCACGCACGACGCGGTGAAAGTCCGGATACGCGCGCAGTGACGGTCCGCCGCGCTCCACGAACGCAAGCGCCCAGTCGAATTCCTGTTGAGTCAACTCGCGATACGCGAACGTCGTGCGAACCTCGTCGAACAGTTCGGGCGCCTTGAAGCCGCCGCCGATCGCGACCGTGACGAGATGCTGGACCAGCACGTCGAACGGCTTGCGCGGCGTATCACGGCCTTCGATGCGCCGCGCTTCGGCGGCACGCCGCGCCGCCGCGGCTTCGACGAGTTCGAGCGCGTGCGTCGGCACGATCGTGATGCGCGACGCGCGGCCCGGCGCATGCCCTGAGCGTCCCGCGCGTTGCATCAGTCGCGCGACGCCTTTCGGCGAGCCGATCTGAAACACGCGCTCGACGGGCAGAAAGTCGACGCCGAGATCGAGGCTCGATGTGCAGACGACAGCCTTCAGCTTGCCCGTCTTCAGGCCATCCTCGACCCATTCGCGTACTTCCTGCGCAAGCGAGCCGTGATGGAGCGCAATCAACCCGGCCCAGTCCGGGCGCAATTCGAGCAGCGCCTGATACCAGATCTCGGTCTGCGAGCGCGTATTCGTGAACACGAGCGAGGTGCGCGCTTCGTCGATGCCCTCGGCGACGGGTCCGACCTGACGCGTGCCTAGATGGCCGCCCCACGGAAAGCGTTCGATCGTCGCGGGAATCAGCGTGTCGATGATGAGCGTCTTCGGCTGCATGCCGCTCATCGACACCCGAGGCGTGCGAACGGGCGCGAGCAGCACGTCGGCGGCGAACGGAAGATTGCCGAGCGTCGCCGATAGTCCCCATACCTGAAGATCCGCGCGCCAGCGCGCCAGATGCGCGATCGCAAGTTGCATCTGCGTGCCGCGCTTGTTGCCGAGCAGTTCGTGCCATTCGTCAACGACGACGAGGCGCACATGCTTCAGTGCTTCGCGGGCATCGCTGCGCGTGAGCATCAGCGACAGGCTTTCGGGCGTCGTGACGAGCGCGCTCGGCATGCGCCGGCTCTGGCGGGCGCGCTCCGTCGAACTGGTGTCGCCCGTGCGCAAGCCGATCGTCCACGGCACGCCGAGTTCGCGCGCTGCGCTTTGCAAGGCGCGGGCGGTGTCGGCGGCGAGTGCGCGCATCGGCGTGATCCACAGCACCGTTAGCGGGTCCGCGAGCGCGTGCGGCGTGTGATCGCCGAATGCGGCCATCGCGCCGAACCAGACCGCCCATGTCTTGCCCGCGCCCGTCGTCGCGTGCAGCAGTCCGCTGGCGCCGTCTGCGATGGCATGCCACACGTCGCGCTGGAAAGCGAAGGGCTGCCAATCGCGCGTGTCGAACCACTGCTGGATGCGGGCATCGAACGGTGTCTTTGCCTTGTCGGGGTCGGGCGCGTAGGCGGTGGGTGTGAATGCGTCCGGCGCGGGCGCGGCGCGCCTGGTCGGGATGCGGCGAGGCCGGGGCGCGCGGCGTCGCGTTGCCGGGCTGGCCGCATCGTCGATGCCGGACGCATCGGCGGGATCGCGATCAGGATCAGGATCAGAGGCCGCGTCGGCTGCGGACTGCGTGGCGTTGCGCTCGGGATCGATCGGATCGGTCATAGGGTGACATAAATCGCGGACGCCCGATGGCGTTCGTTGCCGGACGGTATGCATCACACAGCATGGCGCATGCCCACGTTGACAACGGTAATGAAGCGATGCCTGACGATCATGATGTAGCCTTATTTTCAGCGTAAAATGCCACTGCCGCCGCCATGTACCGGCGTAGTGCCCTTACGTCAGCGATGCATGTCGATCTTAATACGCTTTATCTCCTTCTAATCGGGACTCTCCTCGCCAGTGCGTTGATGACGCTCTGGGAGCGACGCGTTCACCCGAAGCGCAGCAGGGAACTGGGAATATTGGCAGCGGGTTTCGCCACGCTGGCCATCGGCTGCGCGGCGGCTTCCTGGCGTCGCGAGCTTCCCGGCGCGCTCGGCTCCGCGCTGAGCAATCTCGTCATTGTCAGTGGTTATCTACTGGTTCTGCATGGCGTGGCCGCGCTGAACGGCCGCAAGCATGTGCGCCTTTCGCTCGCCGTGCTCGTGCTGCTTGCGCTTGCGTGGGTCATTGCCGGCGCGAAATGGCAGGACGTGATGTGGATGTATCCGAGCGCGATTCCGATCTCGGTTGCCTCCGGCATGACGGCGTTCGAACTGGCGCGCGGCGACGGCAGGAAGCGCCTGCAGGGGCAGCAGATCGCGATGCTGGTGTCGGGCGCGCATGCCGTCTTGTACGCATTCAGGGCGTTGATCCTGCCCTGGCTCGTCGCGAAGTTCGGGTTCGACTTCCTGATGACCGCGAGCAAGATCACGATGTATGAGGGCGTGCTGTATTCCGTCGTTCTCCCCATGACCTTGCTGCGGTTGGTGCGCGACGAATCGCACGGGCAACTGCTGCAGCAATCGCAGACGGATTTTTTGACGGGCCTTGGCAATCGTCGATGGTTCTTCGAGCAGGGCGCGCGCATGATCCGTGACGGCGGCGCGACGCGGCCCGTTTCGCTGCTCGCCATCGACCTCGACCACTTCAAGAAGATCAACGATCGCTACGGCCACGAGACGGGCGACCGCGTGCTGACATCGTTCGCCGACATTGCCCGCAGCGTGCTGGGCGCCGACGTGCTGCTGGCGCGCATCGGCGGCGAGGAGTTCGCGGCCCTGTTGCCCGGTCACGATTTGTCCCATGCGAAAGCGGCGGGCGAAGCGCTTGTCGAATCGTTCGGCGAGACCATCACGCTCAATGCCAGCGGCGCGGGCATCCAGGCCACCGTCAGCATCGGCGCGGCGCAAGCCGGCAGCGATGGCACCACCCTGGGCGATCTGCTCGCCGCCGCCGACGAGGCGTTGTATCGCGCGAAATCGCTGGGCGGCAACCGGCTCGAAGAGGCGCGCGCCGACGCGCGCTCGGCAGCGGCTTGATCGGCGGCCCGATTCGCAATTCAAGCGCTCACGGACGCGCCAGTTCTTCCGATAGAAACTGGATCAGCGCGGTCACGCGACGGTGAGGCGCTGCGGCCGGATACACCGCGTACAGATCGACCTGCTCCGCGATGCAATCGTCTAGCGCCGTTTCGAGCGTTCCCTCCGCCAGCTCCGTGCGGATGTCCCAGCGGTTCTTGATGATCACGCCCAAACCCGCCACCGCCCACTCGCGCAGCACGACGCCGTCGCTGGCCTGACGGTCGCCTGAGACCTTCACGTTGATCTGCTTGCCCGCCACGCGAAAGCGCCACGCGGCGAGCGGCGCGCCGGGCCGCGCCAGAATCAGACAATTGTGATTCGCCAGATCGCCGGGCAACGTGGGCTTGCCATGAACACGCCAATAGTCCGGCGATGCGCACACCACGCGCTCGCCGCGCACCAGCAGACGCGCGTGCAGATTCGAATCCGCGAGCGGGCCGTTGCGCAGCGCCAGATCGATATGCTCGTCGATCAGATCGACGGTGCTGTCGCTCAGCAACAGGCTCATGTGTATGCCCGGGTGAAGCGCCTGGAAGCGGTCGAGCAGGGGCCGTAACTGAACGCGGCCGAAGTCGTTGGTGGCCGTCACGCGAATGGGACCTGCGAGCGGCCCGTCTTCCTTGAGGCTCGCGAGCGTCGAATCCCATTCCGCGATGATGCGCCGCGCGCTTTCCAGCAGCGCCAGACCCTCGTGCGTGAAGACGAGTCGACGCGTCGTGCGGGTGATCAGCGTGGCGCCGACTTCCTGCTCCAGCTGATTCACCGCCAGCGTCACGGAAGACGTCGCCATGGTTCGCTGTCTCGCCACGGCAGAAAAGCTGCCGATCTCGGCGACATCGATCAGCAGGCGCAGCGCATCGATGCGGTCCATCTTTTGAGTTACTCGAAAGGTGAATTGGACTGTGCCCGGTTTATCGCGTAGGGGCCACTCAGTATAGTCATCGCAAGTGCTTCGAGGCGCGCTTCACCGCCAGCCTGGAAGCGAATCGATTAGCGTCTGTCTGCAGGAGCCGACATGAAAACCCTCGTCATCATCGCCCATCCCGACATCGAGAACTCGCGTGGCAACAAGGCACTGCGCGATGCGATCGCGCAAGAGCCGGACGTCACGGTCCGCGAGCTGTACAAGCTGTATCCGGACTTCAACATCGACGCCGCGCGCGAACAGCAGTTGATCCGCGAGCACGGCCATATCGTGCTGCAGTTTCCGTTGTACTGGTATAGCAGCCCGTCGCTGCTGAAGAAATGGCTGGACGATGTGGTCAACGACACGCTGTTCGGCAGCGCGCCGGAGAAGTCACTGGTGCTCGATGGGCGCACGTTGCAACTGGCCGTCACCATCGGCCGGATTCGCGAACGCTATTTTCCGGAGACGAACGACCACGTGTGGGCCGACGACGTCCTGCGGCCATATCTGAAGCCGGAACTTGTCGAGCAGCACGGCACGCAGATCGTCGACGCGCTGCTGATGCCGTTCGAGCAATCCGCGCATCTCGCGGGCATGCACTACGGCAAGCCGCTCATCACATATAACGTGGGGCCGTTGAGTCGACGCGGATCGATCAGCGAAGCGGAGATGGCGGCGCGTGGCGACGAATATCGTCAGCTGGTCCGCAACCTCGGCGAAGTCTCGCAAGAGGTTGCGGCGTGACGGGAGCTTGATGGGCTTTAGTGCACGAGCCAGAGTGCCGCCGCGTAGATCACGAGCGACACGGCGAACGTGACGGCCGTATAGCCCATCACGCGCTGAATGCGGATGCCGGCAATCGCGACGATCGGCACGGCCCAGAACGGCTGCAGCATGTTCGATACGTTCTCGGCCATTGCCACGCCCATCGCGGTGCGCGGCACCGACGCGTGCAGGCTGATCGCCGCGGGCAGAACGAACGGACCCTGCACGGCCCAGTGACCGCCCGCGCTCGGCACGAGCAACGTGATGATCAGCGAGCTCAGATAGCTCCAGACAGGCAGTGTGGCGGGCGTTGCGATCGTCACGAAGGCTTTGGCGATCATCGACGCGAGCCCGGTGCCCTTCATGATGCCCATGATGCCGCCATACACTGGGTATTGCAGCAGCATCGAACCCGTCTGGCGCGCGGCGCGCCGGATCGCGTTCGCATACGCGATCGGCGTGCGCTGCAGCGCGAGGCCGATCAGCAGGAAGATCAGGATCGTCGTGTTGATGTCGAGGTCGAACTTGTTCTCGCGCCATTCCATCGCGAGGTAGCCGACGCCGAGCACGAGCAGAAGCAGCGTGCCGAGCATCGACTGTTCGAGGCGCGATGCGAAGGTTGCCGGGCCGTCGCTGCTGCGTGCGTGTGGGTCGGCGCTGGATGCGTCGTCGCTCGTATCGCCCGCATCACTGAACGCGACCACGTTGTCCGATTTCGGATGCATCTTGATGAAGATCGCCGTCATCACGACGACGACCAGCACCGTCGGGATAAACACGAACGGAGCGAAGATGGTCTCGGTCAGCGGCACGACATGGCCGGTCGCCTTCTCGACGAGATTGAGCGCGTTGCCATGCGAAGCCTGCGACAGCGCGATCGAACTGGACAGCCCGCTATTGCAGATCGACCACGCCGAATAGCTGCCGGCGACGAGCCACGCGAAATCGACATGGACGCGCCGGGCGATTTCGCGCGACAGCAGCGCGCCGACGATCAGGCCGAGTCCCCAGTTGAGCCACGCGGCGATCGCGACGACAGGGAACACCAGCAGCGCAGCGCGCGCGGGTGTCTGCGCGTGGGCCGCCAGCGCGCGCAAGCCGCGCTGGACGATGGGCGCCTCGGCGATCGCGTAGCCCGTCGCGAGAATCAGGATCATCTGCAGCGCGAAAGCCAGAATGCCGAAGGTGCCCGTGTACCACGAGTCGAGCAGCGTGGGCACGTTGCCTGTCGGCGCGATCAGCAGCGCCAGCACGGCCACGACGAACGTCAGGCAGATGGACAGCACGAACGGGTCAGGCATGACCCGCTCGAAAACATAGACAAGGCCTTCGACGATGCCGCGCGGCGCGGCGGGCTGGAAGGCGGCGGTGGGGGAGGTGTCTCGCTTCATGTTTCTCGCTCGGTGTGGCGTCGGTCCGCCTGTGGGCGGCGCGGACGGAATCGACACGCGGCGTGTGAGTGCGTGACGCATGCACCGCTGGAAAGCTTGACGTCACCTGAATGTCAGGTGGTTGTTGGGGCAGGAATTCCGGGGTGAAGCTCAGGCCTGGACGCAACAGATGGGTGGCGCGTCCGCGCTTTGCGTGTGATTCGTCTTGCGTTGCTGATGTTCGTTAGTCGAACATGGTTTCGTTAAACGAACGCTTCATTATTCGTCTTATGCGCGTTGTATGTCAAGACAACGCGGCGTTCGTTTAACGTGCAACGCGCCGATTTGACGGCGCGCGCTTTCGGGTAGCTTGCGGATGAATCGTGGCGTCAAACGATTGTCAGCCACGGCCCGCGAAAACGTCCCGAATCACTTCACACGTGAGCCAAAGCGCGCTCGACGCGGAACACCGACACCGTGCTCTTCAACGCAACCGTCTGTTCTTCGAGTGCGAGCGCAGCCGCCGAAGCCTGCTCGACGAGCGCGGCATTCTGTTGCGTGACCTGATCCATTTGCGTGATCGCGCGGTTCACCTGCTCGATGCCTTCCGATTGTTCTTCCGATGCCGCCGCGATCTCGCCCATCAGATCGCTGACCCGGTTCACCGAGATCAGGATGTCGGCCATCACCTGGCTGGCCTTGTCGACCTGTTGCGCGCCCGCTTCCACGCGGCCGAGCGAATCGGTGATGCGCTCCTTGATTTCCTTCGCGGCACTCGCGCTACGCTGCGCGAGCGAGCGGACCTCGCTCGCCACCACCGCGAAGCCGCGGCCTTCGTCGCCGGCGCGGGCGGCTTCCACTGCCGCGTTCAGCGAAAGAATGTTGGTCTGAAACGCGATGCCCTCGATCACATTCGTGATGTCGGCGATCCGGCCCGACAGATCTGACAGCCCTTGCATCGTCGCCACGACTTCCTGCGCGGCGCGGTTGCCTTGCTCGGTGATCATCGCCGTGCTCATCGCGAGTTGCGTGGCCTGCTTCGCGTTGTCGGCGTTCTGGCGCACCGTGCTCGTCAACTGTTCCATCGACGACGCCGTCTCCTGCAATGCCGCCGCCTGTTCCTCGGTACGCTGCGACAGATCGGTGTTGCCGCTTGCCATCTGATGCACGCCCGTCGCGATGGTGTCCGTGCCGCCGTGTACCGCGTGCACGATCCCGGCGAGGCTGCGCTTCATTTCCTTCATCGAGTCGAACAGCTGGCCGATTTCGTTCGTGGATTCGTGACGGATCTGCACGGTGAGGTCGCCGCGCGCCACGTGCTGGAGGACGCTCATTGCTTCTTTGAGCGGCAGCACGACGGTGTGCTCGAGCGTGTAGTAAACGAGCAGAATCAACGCGCACGACAACACCAGCAAGCCGATTGCGACGCCCATCAACACCGATTTGGCGTGCGCCTTCTCATCCTTCAGTTGCGTCGTTTCATCCTCGGCCACTTTGAAGAACGCATCCGCCGACTTGCCGAATGCCGCACTCGTCTGCGTCATTGGCCCTTCGTTCGTTGCAGCATACGCGGTGACATCGCCGGAGCCGATTGCCGTGAACAGCAGATCGATCGCGTTGGCGTGCGCAGTGAACGTGTCGGCGACCCGTTTTGCCGCGTCCTGTTGAGCGGCTGTTTCCTTCGTGATGTTTTCGAACGCGGCGAACGACTTCTTCGCGAGGTCGTAGTAGCTTCGAGCTGCGGCGACGGCGGCGTCCTTGTCAGCGGGGTTCGTGGACAGCGCGATGAAAGCCCGGCTCAACGCGCTACGGGCTTTCAGGTTGTTGATATAGACGTCTTTGAGGTCGACCGTTTCGGCGTTGAGAGTGCTGATCCGCTCCGACAATCCGTTGTTCTTCGTGAGCGAATAGATCCCAAGCAACGCGGTGACCAGAACCAGCATGCCAAACAGCGAGAGAACCGCGATAAAGCCCGTCCGCACGGGCAGATTCTTCAATTTCATAGTTTTCGTTTTCACAGTGAGCCACGATGTTGTCCCCCCGCAGCCGAGCGCGAGAGCAAAGGCCGCAGGACGTTGCTGCGGCCTTGTTAACGGTCACATGAATGAGAACTTGACGGTTGCGGAGAGCGGAAAGCGCGGTTTGCGAGCGTGCGGACTTTTGTGAATCAAATGTGACGAGCGGTATTCACGCCTGCATCGCATGGCCGATCCGGTTGAGAACGAACTCGCGGCGCAACTCGAAGCCGAGCTTTTCATACAGGCGGATCGCTGTCGTGTTGTGACTGAACACGTGTAGAAAAGGTGTCTCTCCGCGCTGCGTGATTTCTCTGCGCAAGATGTTGATCAGCCGGCCTGCGAGGCCTTTGCCGCGCCAGTCGTCATCCACGCAGACGGCGCTGATTTCGACGTATCCGTCGAGGCTCATCCGTTCGCCCGCCATCGCAACCAGCCGCCCCTGATCGCGAACGCCGATGTAGTGGCCCATTTCGTGGGTACGCGTGCCGAACGGGCCCGGTTTGGTTTTTTGCGCGAGATCGAGCATCTCTTTCGCGTCGACGTTGGCCAGACGGATCACGTCCAGATCGTCTGCGGTTTCGGCTGCGTCACCCGCAGCGACCATCTGATGGATCGTGCCGGCATGAACGACCTGAAGCGTTTCGATTCCAGCGAGAGGCTCCAGCGACAACAAGGCAACCTGTTCGTGCGGCTGCAGAAGCTGGTGCAGCGCCTCGTATGCAGCGGGCGTATCCGACGCCAATGCCGCGAACGGCGCCACGTCGGGGTGATAGCGGCGCGCGAGCGCATCGCCGAGTCCGAGATGCGCCTGGCGCGTCGTGAGCGCCGTCCAGATCGGGCGGTCGAGGTTGGCTGTTGTCGAACGATGCGCCGTGCTGCTCATGATTGCTCCAGCTGCGAAGATTGATCGGAGGTCGTCCGAGATCGGACAGGACCAATGTAATCAGAAAACCGCGTCCGAGCCATTGCCGCAAATGACATTTTCGACGTCATTTGCGCCAGGCGCGACTCACGCGCCCGGCCGCGACCCGATCAGCAGGATATCCACCAGCCTGCGCGCGCTTTGTTGCCAGTCCGGCGCCGACGCGACGTTCGACACCCCGACGAGCGCGCGAAACAGGTCGAGCGGATCGAGATCGGCGCGAATATCGCCGCTTTCGATTGCGCGCGTGACGAGCGAATGAATCGCGTCCACGATCTGCGCGCCCGACGATTCGAACACCTTCGACGGGCCGCCCACCAGCGAATTCAGCGCGGGCGCGATGATCTTCTTCGTCGCGATGTAGTCGACGAACAGCAGCATCCACGCTTTCAGCGCATCGATGGGCGGCATCGTCTCGCTCAGCCTGCGCTCTTCTTTCGCGAGCTTCTCGACTTCGGCGCGGTAGACGCTCTCCAGTAGCGCGTCGCGGGTAGGAAAGTGCCGGTAAAGCGTGCCAGGCCCGACGCCCGCCTGACGGGCGAGGTCTTCGAGACTGATATCGGCGCCTTCGCGCGTGAACGCCTTCTTCGCCTCTTCGAGAATACGCTCGCGATTACGCAGCGCATCGGCGCGCGGCTTCCGTTCCTTTGGCGTCGAGTGATTCATTTAACCCTTTGTCGTACCTTTTAGTGCTTGCAAACGGAGACTGTCTCCGCTTATCCTGTAAAAACGGAGAGGGACTCCGTTTTATCCCTCATGACGCAAAACGTCAACCTTACTGCGAACAGAGAGGCGGAAATGGCTGAAAAATTGGGTGCGACATCGACGACAGACGACGTGCTTGCGGGCATCGATCTACGCGGCAAGCGGATTCTCGTCACGGGCGTGTCTGCCGGACTCGGCGTGGAGACGGCGCGTTCGCTGGCCTCGTGTGGCGCGAACGTCGTTGGCGCTGCGCGCGACCTCGACAAGGCGGCGCGCGCAATCGCCGCAGCGCGCAGCGACGCGGCCTCGGGTGAGGGCAGCATCGATCTGGTCTCGCTCGATCTCGCGAGTCTTGAGAGCGTGCGCGCATGCACTGACAAACTGCTGGACGAAGGCAAACCGTTCGACGTGATCATCGCGAATGCGGGCGTGATGGCGACGCCCTTCGGCAGAACAGCGGATGGATTCGAAACGCAGTTCGGCACGAACCATATCGGCCACTTCGTGCTCGTGAATCGCCTCGCTCCGCTTTTGCGATCGGGTGGGCGCGTGGTCATACTGGCATCGTCGGGGCACCGTTTCGCGAACGTCGATCTCGACGATCCGAACTTCGAACGCACGCCCTACGATCCCTTCGTTGCGTACGGACGCGCGAAAACGGCGAACATCCTGTTCGCGGTCGCCTTCGACCAGCGGCATCAGGCACGCGGCGTGCGCGCGGCAGCGGTCCATCCGGGCGGCATTCAGACGGAACTCGCCCGTCACATGGACGAAGGGCAAATGGCCGGGCTGCTGGAAACAATCAACAGTCAGCTTGCGTCCGAAGGAAAGGCGCCGTTCCAGTTCAAGACCGTTCCGCAGGGCGCCGCGACTTCGGTGTGGGCAGCCGTGGTTGCATCGGCGGACGAGGTCGGCGGCCGATACTGCGAGAACTGCCACGTGAGCGAAGTCGTCGCCGACGACGTCGTCATTACGCCCGTCAGCGAAGGCGTACGCCAATACGCGCTCGACGCTGCGAATGCCGAGGCGTTATGGCGCAAGACGGAAGAAATGGCCGGCGAATCGTTCTGACGCTTTAGCGCTCTGGCCACTGCACGAACTGCGCCGCAACGCAGTTCGCTTGCAGATGCAACCCGTTCGGATAGTGCCGCGCCTGTCGCGGTCACGCTGGCGGAAATGACCGGCTATCGCTCTTCCCCCGCCATCGACATGCCGGCCCTCGCAGCCGGCATGTCCCATTTAGGCGTCAACCGGTAGCCGCGTCCCGGTATGTTCTGAATCAGGCGCCGGTCTTCGCCCAATGCCTTGCGTAAAGCGCAAACGTGCACGCGTATGTTCGACTCCTCGACGACCGTGTCGGGCCACACTTTACGAAGAATATCTTCGAGCGACACGACCTGGCCGTGCGCCGCCATCAGCACGGTAAGAATATCGAATGCGCGGCTGCCCAACGGGATGGCTGTCCCACGTACCTGGATTTCCCGGGTCGACAGATTGACGTCGATGCTACTGGCCTTCATGTTCGTTTCTCACGAGTAGACAACTGCTTCTCGAATGATCCGCATCAGTTTGGAAAGCGGGAGGGTCGCAAAGGCGAACGGTCTGTCGGCGGGGTGGATGCGGCACCTGGAATGATGAAACCGCAAGTGGTTCATCGAGTCGATAGCACATACGTATCGACACCTATACTTTGGTATTAGCGCACGGCCCTTCGTTTGTCGGCGCTACCGGCAAGGGCTATATTGCACTTGCCACTTTACGTGGATCGCCCCGTTCAATCGGTAGCTACATCATTCTTTCATCATGCGAGTGCGACAATGAAAATCCTGATGGTGTTGACGTCCCATGATCAACTCGGTAACACCGGGAAGAAGACAGGTTTCTGGTTAGAGGAATTCGCGGCTCCCTATTTCACGTTTCTCGATGCTGGCGTGACGATAACCGTCAGCTCACCTAAGGGTGGACAGCCGCCGCTCGATCCGAAGAGCGACATGCCAGAAGGCAAAACAGAGCTGACAGAGCGTTTCAAGAACGATCCCGCCGCGCAAAAGGTGCTCGCCAACACGGTGAAACTCAGCACGGTCAAAGCGGACGACTACGACGCGGTGTTCTATCCGGGCGGACACGGCCCGATGTGGGATCTGGCGGAAGACCCGCTATCCGTTGCGCTGATCGAGAACTTCTACAACGCCGGCAAGCCCGTCGCGCTCGTGTGTCATGCGCCGGGCGTGCTACGACATGTGAAGGTGAATGGTGAGCCGCTCGTCAAGGGCAAGCGCGTGACCGGGTTCACCAATTCGGAAGAAGAAGCCGTGCAACTCACGAAGGTCGTGCCGTTTCTCGTCGAAGACGAACTGAAGCGGCTGGGCGGATTGTTCGAGAAGGTCGACGACTGGCAGAGCTTTTCGATTATCGATGGCCGCCTCATCACGGGGCAGAATCCCGCTTCGTCCACGGCCGGTGCACGCGACCTGCTCAAAGTGCTCGATCAGTTGCATTCGAAATAACGAGCGTTGCGCCCATTGAACCTGGCTGCCCCGAAAGAAGGGCCGCTTCAGCCTGAAGGATGGAGATTGATATGACCAACGACAGTTCGAATCAGCAGTTTCGGATTGAACGTCGCAGCCAGGCCTACTGGCGCGTGATCATCGACAACCCGCCTTTCAACATCTTCGGACCGGACTCGATGCCGCAGTTGAATGCCGTCGTGACGGCGCTCGAAACCGATCCCGAAGTCAAGGTGGTGGTGTTCGAAAGCGCGGTGCCGGATTTCTTCCTCACGCATTACGACTTCGTTCCTCCCTTGCAGGAGACCACGAGCATGCCGCCGGGGCCGACAGGCATGCCGCCGTTGCCGGATATGCTCTCGCGGCTGGGGCGGGCGCCCGTCGTATCGATCGCGTCGATCAGAGGCCGCGCGACGGGCGTCGGCAGCGAACTGGCGCTCGCCAGCGACATGCGCTTTGCAAGCCGCGAAAAAGCGCTGCTTTCGCAGTGGGAAGTCGGCGCCGCGCTGGTGCCGGGCGGCGGGCCGATGAATCGCCTGTCGCGTCTGATCGGGCGCGGGCGCGCGCTGGAAGTGCTGTTGAGCGGCAACGATATCGACGGCGAACTGGCGGAGCGCTATGGCTACGTGAACCGCGCATTCGCGGACAGCGAACTCGACGCATTCGTGGACGGGCTAGCTTCGAGAATCGCGTCGTTCGATAGAGAGGCGCTCGTCGCGATCAAGCGTCAGGTGAATGCCGTGACCTTGCCGCCCGACAAGGACGTCGCGCCCGAATGGGACGCTTTCATCGCGTCGGTTGGCCGTCCGCAGGCGCAGGAACGGATCGCGCAACTGATGCAGCTCGGGCTGCAGAAGAACCACGATGTGGAAGCGCGGCTCGGCTATTACACGGGCACGCTGGGGCGCTAGCCCGCAAGACAACGCGTTTCTCCGACGAAGGTTGCGCGCGCCCGTTGTGGCCGCAACCGTCGTTTCCAGCAACGCGGCCCTTCGGGGCGCGATCGCATTCTTGCATGTTAGGCTATTCCCGATTCGTTACGTGAGGCGAAACCGGGGGCTTCGTCATGGACTTCACTGGGTTTCAGCTGGAGCTGCTCCACGACGACTGCGATCTATCGTTGTGTCGCGCCTCACGGCCCGACACCCCTGTCTCGCTGCTCGCGCTGATCGCCACGCGCCCGGCATCGCAAAGCGTCACGCGCCTCGAACACGAATACGAGCTGGCCTCGCTGCTCGATACGCGCTGGGCCGCGCAGCCGGTCGCGCTCGACCTCGGCAGAGTGCCGCCGATGCTCCTTCTCGACGACGACGGCGGCGACCCGCTGGTGCGCCTGCTCGGCCAGCCGCTAGAACTCGCGCGATGTCTGCGCATCGCCGCCAATCTCGCGCATGCAATCGGCCAGGTGCATGGACGCGGCCTCATTCACAAGGATATCAAGCCTGCCAACGTGCTCGTCGACGGCGACGACAGTGTTCGGCTCACCGGCTTCGGCATCGCGTCGCAACTGCTGCTCGAGCATCAGCCGCCAGCGTCGCCTGAAATCATCGCTGGTACGTTTGCCTACATGGCGCCTGAGCAGACGGGCCGCATGAACCGCTCGATCGACGCACGCAGCGACCTGTACTCGCTCGGTGTCACGCTCTACGAGATGCTCACGGGCGCGCTGCCTTTCGCGGCTGCCGATGCGATGGAGTGGATTCATTGCCATATCGCACGCAGGCCTGTGCCGCCGGAAGAGCGCGTGAGCGACCTTCCGGCGCCTGTCGCGCAGATCGTGCTCAAGCTGCTCGCGAAGACGGCGGAAAACCGCTATCAAACGGCGGCTGGCGTCGAGGCGGATCTTCGTGCGTGCCTCGCCGCTTGCGAAACGAACGAGGAGATCGTGCCGTTCGCGCTCGGCACGCGCGACGCTTCCGACCGGCTGCTGATCCCCGAAAAGCTGTATGGGCGCGAGGCGCAGATCGACGAGATCGTGGCGGCGTTCAACGGGGTCGTCGCGGGCGGCCCGAGCGGGCTGGTGCTGATCTCCGGCTATTCCGGCATCGGCAAGTCGTCGGTCGTCAACGAGTTGCACAAGGTGCTGGTGCCGCCGCGCGGTCTGTTCGCATCCGGCAAGTTCGATCAGTACAAGCGGGATATTCCGTATGTGCCGCTCGCCCAGGCCTTCCAGTCGCTGGTGCGCGATCTGCTGAGCAAGAGCGATGCGGAGATCGAACCGTGGCGGCGCGCGCTGCTGGATGCGCTCGCGCCGAACGGCCAGGTGATCGTCAATCTGATCCCGGAGCTTGCGCTCATCATCGGCGAGCAGCCGCCCGTTCCGGCGCTGCCGCCGCAAGAGACGCAGAACCGCTTTCAGATCGTGTTTCGCCGCTTTCTCGGTGTGTTCGCGCGGCACGAGCATCCGCTCGCGCTCTTTATCGACGATCTGCAGTGGCTCGATACCACCACCCTCGATCTGCTCGAACATCTCGTCACGCACCCCGATGTGAAGCACGTGTTGCTGGTCGGCGCCTATCGCGACAACGAAGTCGACGATGCGCATCCCCTCGCGCGCACGCTTGGTGCGATCGCTCGCGCTTGCGGCAACGTGCATCGGATCGAGCTTGCGCCGCTCGCGCCCGACAGCGTAGTGCAACTCGTCGCCGATGCGTTGCACTGCCCGGCCGCGACGGCGGCCCCGCTCGCGCAACTGGTGTACGAAAAGACGGGCGGCAATCCGTTCTTCGCGATCCAGTTCCTGACCACGCTCGCAGACGAATCGCTGCTTGCCTTCGACCACGACGCTTCGCGATGGACCTGGGACTTGCCGCGTATCCGCGGGAAGGGCTTCACCGAGAACGTCGCGGACCTGATGGCGGCAAAGCTGACGCGTCTGCCCGATGCGACACGCGAAGCATTGGGGCAGCTTGCGAGCCTCGGCAACGCCGCTGACTTCGCGACGCTGACGCTCGTGCATGGCGAACCGGAGGCGTCGATACACGCCAAGCTGTGGCTGGCCGTGCGAGCGGGCCTCATCTTTCGTCTTGACGGGGCTTACGCGTTCGCGCACGACCGCGTGCAGGAGGCGGCCTACGCGCTCATTCCGATAGAGAAGCGCGCGGCGACGCATGTGCGGATCGGCCGGGCGCTCGCGTCGCGGACGGCGCCCGAAGCGCTCGAAGAATCGATCTTCGATATCGTCAACCAGCTCAATCGCGGCGCCGCGTTGATCGAGACGGACGAAGAACGCGAGCGCACTGTCGCGCTGAACCTGATGGCGGGCAGGCGTGCGATGCGATCGACGGCATATGCATCGGCACGACGCTATCTGGCGCAAGGCGTCGCGTTGCTTTCGCAAGATGCCTGGACGCAACGCTACGAGAGCACGTTCGATTTGTATCTGGCCTACTCGGAATGCGAATACCTCGCCGGCGATTTCACCGATGCCGATGCGCTGTTCGACATGCTGCTGGAGCGCGCGCGCTCGAATCTGGACCGCGCGAAGGTGTTCGGCCTGCGAATGTCGGCCTACCAGGTGGCCGGGCGATTCGACGAGAGCTTCGATGTCGCGCGGCTTGCGCTGCGCGATTTCGGCGTGCTGCTTCCCGACGCCGAACACGATGTCGGGCCTGCCGTCGATGCCGTGTTGCAGCAGATTCCGTCGTACCTCGCGGGACGGGCGATCAGCGAACTCGTCGATGCGCCCGTCGCGCAAGACCCCGCCATACGCGCGGTGGTCGATCTTCTGGTCGAAGCGATGCCGTGCGCCTTTATCGCGCGGCCTGCGTACTATCCGCTCATCACGCTGAAGGCCGTCATCCTGTCGCTGCAGCACGGCAATACCGACAACTCGAGTTTTGCGTACGGCAATTACGCGTTGATGCTGGTGTCGAGCCTCGGCGACATTCCCTCTGCCGTGCAGTTTTCCGACATGTCGCTGCGTCTGAACGAGAAGTTCGACAACCGGCGCTTCTACGGAAAGCTGTTGCACCTGCATGGCAACCACATCAACTTCTGGCGGAGGCATATCGTGACCGATCTGCCGATCCTGGAGCGCGCGAGTGTGGCGTGCCTCGAAGTGGGCGACCTCGTGTTCGCCGGATACCTCGCCTTCACGACGGTATGGCAAACCATCGAGAAAGGGGCGGTGCTCGACGAGGTTCAGCCGCTATCGGAGAAGCATGCCGCGTTCGCGCGGCAAAGTCACAACGACGCCGTGCTCGAAACGATCCGGCTCGAACAGCAATTCGTCGCCAGCCTGCGTGGCCTCACGACTGACCCGCTCAAGCTGGGCGACGCGATGTTCGACGACGCCGCCTGTTTCAGCGCGATCGAGAAAGCGAATTTCGGCTGCGGGATCGTCTTCTATCACATCATGAAGCTGATCCTCGCGTTTCACGACGGCCGGTACGACGATGCGTCGAAGGCCGCGAGCGACGCGGCGCCGATGCTGGGCGCGGCGATGGCGCTGCCCATCGAACCGACGTTTCACTTCTTCGACGCGCTGACGCTGGCGGCGCGTTATCCCGCTGCCAGCGTGGAAGAGCAACAGGCGTGGCGCGACCGGCTCGCGGAAAAACTGGCGAAGTTCGAATCGTGGAGCACGCATTGTCCCGAGAATTTCCGTCACCGTCATGCGCTGCTCGCCGCGGAAATTGCGCGCATCGAAGGCCGCGATTCCGACGCAATGCATTTCTATGAGGAAGCGATCCGCGCGGCGCGGGAGCACGGCTTCATCCAGTATCAGGCGCTCGCCCATGAACTGGCCGCGCAGTTTCATGCGGCGCGCGGCCTCGAAACCATCGCCGACACCTATCTTTTCAATGCGCGTTCCTGCTACGAACGCTGGGGCGCGAAAGGTAAGGTTCATCAACTGGCACGAACGTACGCTCAGTTGCGGCACGAGCCGGCGAGTCTCGATGGCACGATCGCGACCTCGAACGAACAACTCGATCTCGCGACCGTGGTCAACGTGTCGCGCGCGATCTTCAGCGGCATCGACCTGAACGAGCTGATCCACACGCTGATGGTGCTCGCGCTCGAGCACGCGGGCGCGAATCGCGGCCTGCTGATCTTCAAGCGCGGCAACGAGTTGCGAATCGAAGCGGAAGCAACGACGGTGCATGACGGCGTGGACGTGCGCCTGCCGAAAATTCGCGCGACGGGCAGCGAGCTTCCCGAATCGGTGCTGCGCTATGTGATCCGCACGGGAGACAGCGTGCTGCTCGATGATGCATCGGCGCGCAGTCCGTTTTCGTCGGACGAGTACGTGCGCCGTCACGACTGCCGTTCGATTCTGTGCCTGCCGCTCGTCAAGCAAACGCGGCTGATCGGCGTGCTTTACCTCGAAAACAACCTGACTTCCGATGCCTTCACGCCCGCCCGCACGGCGGTGCTACGGCTGCTGGCGTCGCAGGCCGCGCTGTCGCTCGAAACGGCGCGTCTCTACGCCGATCTGCAGGATGCTGAAGCGCTGCTGGCCGACGCGCAACAGCTGAGCCACACGGGCAGCTTCGACTGGCATGTGTCGAGCGGTGAACTGATCTGGTCGAAAGAGAGCTTCCGGATTTTCGGCTTCGACGCCGGCGCCAATCCGACCGTCGACATGATGTTCGGCCGCGTGCATCCCGACGACATCACCTTCGTGCGCCTCGCCTTCGACCGCGCGACGCACGACCGCCAGCCGTTCGACGTCGAACACCGGCTGTTGATGCCCGACGGGTCGATCCGGTATCTGCAAGTGGTGGCGCGCGTCGTGGTCGACGCGGAAAACAGCTTGCGCGTACTCGGCGCGCTCAAGGACATCACAGTGCGCAAGCGGGCGCATGCCGCGCTCGAACGCAGCGAGCACCGCTATCGCAGCCTGTTCTTCGACATGCCCGTGGGACTCTGGCAGATCGAGGCGCAGCCCTTGATGGCGCTGCTCACGGAGCTGCGCGCGCAAGGCGTCGACGATCTGTCCACGTATATCGACGACCATCCGGGCTGGCTGGATCGTGCGATGGAAATGCTGATCGTCGAAGAGGTCAATCACCACGCGGCACAGATGTTCGGCGCGAAGGACAGGAGCGCGTTGCTCGGGCCGCTGCCGTGGGTCTGGCGGGAAAGCCCCGGAACGTTTCGGCGGGCGCTCGAAAGCCGCTATGGCGGCAAGGCGATTTTTCAGGAAACGACCAAGCTGCCCACGCTGGACGGGCGGATTATCGACGTTCTCTTTACGATCGCGCGTCCGAGTTCGGCCGAAGATCTGGGCATCGCGCTCATCAGTCTCGTCGATCTGACCGAGCGCGTGCGCGCGCAGGATATGCTGCAACGGCTCCAGGCCGACTTCGCGCACGCCGCGCGCATTTCGATGCTGGGCGAGCTGACGGCTTCCGTCGCTCACGAACTGAACCAGCCGCTTTCCGCTATCGCGATGAACAGCGCGATCGGCAACCGCTGGCTCGATCGTGCCGTGCCCGACGTCGCGGAGGCGCGGCAGATCAACGTGCGGATCGGCGCCGATGCGCGGCGCGCGGTGGACATCGTCGATCGCATTCGGGGCATGGCGCTTCGGCGCGGCCCGAAGCGCGCGGTCGCGCAACTCGACGAACTGATCGACGAAGCCCTCATTTTTCTGCAGCATGAAGTGCAGTCGCGCGGCGTCATCGTGTTGCGCCAGCGTGCCGCTGTGCTGCCGATGGTATTCGCCGATCGCATTCAGTTGCAGCAGGTAGTCGTCAATCTGCTCGTCAACGCGATGCAGGCGATGGAGCAGGCGGGCAGCTCCGAGCGCAAGATCACGATCCGCACGGCGACGCGCGAGGACGCGACCGTCTACTGCGCGACGGAAGACAGCGGACCCGGCATCGCGCCGGAAGACCTCAACCGGCTGTTTCAGAGCTTTTACACGACCAAGGAAAACGGCATGGGAATGGGCCTGCCGATCTGCCGCACGATCATCGAAGCGCACGGCGGGCGTATTGCTGCCGATAACGGCTCGGTGCACGGCGGCGCGCGCTTCCATTTCACGCTTCCAGCCGGCGATGCCGCTAGCTGACTTCTGGCTGCACGACCCATGCGCGGATCGTGCCTGCCCGCTACATACGACGGTATGAGCACGTCATGCGATGGTGGGTCAAAGTGCAAGCAATAGTAGGCTGGTGCGCCCGTTGCACCCTCGTTAGGCTATTCCTGTTGGATCAGGGACGTGAGCTAACACGAAAGACGTCGACGCGAGCCCTTACGCTCGATGGCGATTCATCGGGGTGCACATCATGGACGTGGCGGATCTGAAGGTATTCGACGCTGTCGCTCGCCTCGGAAGCATGAGCCGCGCAGCGCTGGAGTTGCATACGGTGCAGTCGAATGTCACGGGACGAATCCGGTCCCTCGAAGGCGAGGTGGGCGTGGCGCTATTCGAGCGGCATGTGCGCGGCGTGAAGATGACGCCCGCCGGGCAGCGCATGCTGCCCTACGCGGCGCGAGCGGCCCGGCTGGTCGCGGACGCGCGCCTTGCCGCACTCGACGATGGTCCGCCGTGCGGCACGCTCGCAATTGGTGCGTTGTGGACCACAGGTGCACTGCAGCTAAGCCGTGCGTTGAGCCACTTCGCGAGCCTGTATCCGCAAGTCGGATTGTCGTTGACGACAGGCACGAGCGATGGGCTGACCGACGCTGTAGCCGAGTGCCGTCTGGATGGCGCATTCGTTGCAGGTCCGCAAGACGATCCCGGCCTCGATGTCGAGACGGTCTTCCGCGAAGAGCTCGTGCTCGTGACACCGGCGGCGATGCGCTCGTTGAACGAAGTGGGAAGCGTTGGAAATCTGAAGACGATCGTATTCAGTCAGGGCTGCTCGTATCGCGAGCGACTCGATTTGCTGCTCGCCGAAATGGGGATACTGTCGGTCGCGGCACTCGCATTCGGCTCGATCGACGCGATCCTCTCGTGCGTTGCGGCGGGCATCGGCATTACGTTGTTGCCGCGAGGGCTCGTGTCGAACGCGGAGCAGAGGAATCACGTCGCGGTCCACGCGCTTCAGTCTGACACGGCGCGCATGGAGACGCTCTTCGTTCGGCGGCGCGACGCTTATCTGTCGAACGCTATGCGTGCGTTTCTCGATGTCGCGCGGTCCGAGGCTGGGCCGCTGCCTTGATCTCGTGTTTGCTTTTTGAAGCCCTCGCTACATTCAACCTGGAGCCGCTCATGATGGGAAAGGTTCGAATCCGCTCGTTGTTCGGCATATTGCTGACGGCCGCGATCAGCAGTGCGCCGGCCGCGGGCCAGACATGGCACGACAGCCGCGTGTCGTACCGGGTCGCAAACGTGGATGGCGTGTCTATCTTTTATCGCGAGGCAGGTCCACGCGATGCGCCCACCGTTCTTCTCCTGCACGGCTTTCCTTCTTCGTCACGCATGTTCGAGCCGTTGTTGAAACGACTTGGCGATCGGTATCATCTGGTCGCGCCCGACTTTCCCGGCTTCGGGCATAGCGATGCGCCCGCGCCCACTAGCTTTTCATACACGTTCGACCATATCGCGGCTGTGACGAACCGATTCGTCGAGACGCTCGGACTCAAGTCGTATGTGATCTATATGCAGGACTACGGCGGACCGGTTGGATTTCGCGTTGCGATGGCGCACCCCGAACGCGTGAACGCGCTGATCATCCAGAATGCCGTCGCGCATGAAGACGGGCTTGGCCCGCTATGGAAGACTCGCCGCGCGTTCTGGGCCGACCGTCAGGCGAACCAGGCAGCCGTCGAGCAAAACCTGATGTCATTGCAGGCGGCGAAGCAGCGCCACATCGGCACCAGTCCGAACGTCGAGTCGTACGATCCCGATCTATGGACGGATGAATACGCGTTCCTCAGCCGGCCCGGACAGCGAGAAATTCAAAGCGATCTCTTCTACGACTATCGAACCAATGTAGCGTCCTATCCGCGCTGGCAAGCGTGGCTGCAAAAGACGCAGCCGAGAACGCTCGTCGTGTGGGGCCGTTACGATCCGTCGTTCCTGCCGGCAGAAACGGACGCATATCGGCGCGATCTTCCAAAGGCCGAGATTCACGTTCTGGATGCCGGACATTTCGCACTCGACGAAAAGCCCGATGAAATTGCCGAGCTGATACGTGGATTTCTTGCAGCCAAAAACCAATAAGCGAAATATAGGTTTAGCGTTGCGTGCCGTTGCTGCTGCAATCGCCGCGCGCAACGCGATAGCATCCAATCGTTTCTTGTTTGACGCTCCCCTCACTTTAGCCCTTCACACAGCAATCCACGCGCGACTTTGCTTTGCGCTCGTCGTCGTTTGGGACAACAATGTAGTGTGTTGCTGTATCTGCATCAGACAATCCGCGGTCTGCGAAAGGATTCCTCACTCGTTAATAAGGAGGCGAAATGGTCCCAGGACCGAGTTCGACTTCGATCACAAAAAATGGCGAAGGCAAGCCGTCAGTCGTGTATGTCATCGACGACGATGAATCGATCCGGTTTGTATTGAATGGGCTGGTGCGCTCGGTGGGTCTGCATGTGGAGACATTCGAGTCACCCAAGGATTTCCTCGCGTTTCCCAAGTACGACGCACCCAGTTGCCTGATTCTCGATGTCCGATTGCGAGGCGAGAGCGGTCTTGCGTTCCAGCAGGAAGCGCATCGCTGCGGCGTGCGCATGCCGATCCTGTTCATCACGGCGCACGGCGACATCGAGATGACGGTAAAGGCGATGAAGGCGGGCGCGCTGGATTTCTTCGCCAAGCCATTCCGCGATCAGGACATGCTCGACGCGATCGCTCACGCGCTCAAGCGCGACGCCGAGCGCCGCGAGTCGGAACACGCATTGGCGACGCTGCAAGAGTCGTATGAATCTCTGACGCAACGCGAGCGCGAGGTGATGAAGTTCGTGGTGGCCGGCATGTTGAACAAGCAGATTGCCTATGAGCTTCATCTGAGCGAAATCACCGTGAAGATTCATCGCGGGCAGGTGATGAAGAAAATGGCATCGCGCTCGCTTCCCGACCTCGTTCGAAAAGCAGAGGCACTTGGCATCGATCAACGGCAGACGAGTTCGAACTGATTCGCGGCGCGTCGCGCTTTACGCTGTTCGCGCTCGTTGTGCCAACATCTATTTCCATCTGTTCAAAAGACAGTTTTATATCTTTCTTAAAATTCACGCCTACAAATGCCGTAAACGGGTCAATATAAGTTTGCACTCCGTTGAAATAAAGCCTGAAAGGCATTTGAAGAGGCTGGAAAAGAATGAGACTGTGTCTATTCGATGCGTCACATGGAGGAACAGTTGACGGGCGCGCTCCCAGGCGTGACCGCTCGACGGCTGCATTGAGCGCAAGAATCTTGGTGTGAAACGCAATGCTTTCGATGATGCCGACGAACAGGGGGCGCGGCTTCGCAGTCGGCGCAGCCGATGTGTGCTCGCTTGCGCGACGGTCGTCGGCCGCTCCCGTTGTGTTCTTCTGATCCGTGTTGGAGGTTGATATGAGATTGCCTTTGTCGTTCGCGTTATTTTGCGGCCTGTCGATCACGTGTATGCCGGTGCATGCGCAACAGCAGCCTCAGCCCGGATATCACTACACGTTGCCGACCAGTCTCGCCGTCGAGGCAGCGCAAGAAGCGATTCGCGTGTGTGAACAGAAGCAGTACTGGGTGACTGCGACGGTGGTCGATATGGACGGTGTGCCGCAAGTCGTCATACGCGGCGATCACGCGACGGTGCACACGGGTGAATCGAGTTTCAGAAAAGCATTTACGGTCGTCACGCTTGGGCCGGAATTCGGCTTCGACCGTTCGAGCGGATTCTTCGAACTGATCAAAACGAGTCCTTACGCACCGCAACTCGCAACGGTTCACAACGTGATGGCACTGCCAGGTGCTGTGGCGTTCAAGGCGGGCGGCGAGATGGTGGGCGCGCTGGGAATCGGCGGGGCGCCAGGCGGAGACAAGGATGAAGTGTGTGCGGCTGCGGGTGTCGCCAAAGTGGCGAACCGGCTGCCGCACTGATCGCATTGCGGGTGATGTGATGTGGTAGCGAAGCGGGCGCTTCGCTACCTGTCGTTATGCAGCGGCGAGGCCACCATCGACGAGATAAATAGCCGCCGAGAACGTGACGATCGACAGCACCGTGCTGATGAGAATCGACGTCGCGGCTTCGCTCTGATAGGCGCCCGCCTCGTTGGCGAACATCGCGGGAATGGTCGCCGACGGCAGTGCGCAAAGCAGGATCATCTGTTGCGCGTAGAGACCATGCACGCCGAGCAGGACAGTCGCTGCGAACATCAACAGAGGGTGAATGAACAGCTTGAGCCCGAGGTTGGCCCAGACTTCGCTCGACAGCTTCAGCTTGACCGACGACATGATCAGCCCGAGGCAAAGCAGAGAAACGCCTGGCGTTGCCTTGCCGAGCAGGTTGAAGGCTTCGGCGAGCACGGGCGGAAACTTGATCTGCAGCAGCGAGCAGACGATGCCAAGCGCCGGCGCCCACATCAACGGACGGCGCACCGCGCTCTTGATACTCGCCAGAAACGCCTGCGTGCCGCTTCCTTCTCCGCTTGCGACGGTCAGCAGCATGGTCGTCAACGGAATCATCACGAGGCTTGCGATCAGATTGAGAATGAGCACCGAATAAATGCTGCCGGGACCGAACATCGCCTGCAGGATTGGAATGCCCATGAACGCGGCATCAGGATAGCCGTTGACGAAGCCTTTGAGCGTCGCCGCCTTCAGTTCGCGATAGCGCCACCAGCCGAGCAACAGCGCGATGGTGTACATCCCCATGATGCCAATGAACGTCGCAAGAATCAGTTTGAAGTCGAACAGCTGCGAGCGCGGCGTGCTCGCCATGCCGACCAGCAGCAACGCCGGGAAAATCCAGCCGAGCACGAGCCGGCTGATCAGCAGACTGTCCGAATGATTCAGACGTTTGCGCTTGCCGGCGATAAAGCCGAGCACGATCACAAACGCAACGGGTAAAAGTGGTCCAACAATCCTGTCTAACATCTCCTGACTCCAAGTTTTGTTATGCGATGCCGTAGCGGTGTTCGTTTAAAGGTTGATGCGATAGTCGCGAATCACATCGGGGTTCGGCTCGATGCCGAGGCCGGGGCCTTGCGGCACGTCGATGCGGCCATTGCGCGGAATGATGGCGTCGCCATAGAGCTGCGCTTCGAGATCGAAGTAGCGCCATTCGATCAGCGACTTCGGGCCGCCGAGCGCCGCGCTGGCGTGCACGCTCGCGAGCAGGCCGGGGCCGTCGTAGAACGTGTGGACCATGACGGCGACGTTGTGCGCGTTCGCCAACGCAAAGACCTTTTGCAGTTCCGTGATGCCGCCCATCTTCGCGGGGCTGGGCTGGATGAAATCGACGGAACCGGCTTCGAGCAGATGCTGAAAGTCCATCAACGTCGACGCGTTTTCGCCCGCCGCGACAGGAATGCCGCCTTGCTTGCGCACTGTGGCGAGACCCGCGTAGTTTTCGGGCGGCCACACGGGCTCTTCGATCCACCGCAGATTGAACGGGCGGAATTGCTCGGTCATGTCGAGCGCTTCGCGAACCGTCCACGGGCAATTGACGTCGAGCGTGATTTCGATGTCGGGGCCCGCCGCTTCGCGCGCGGCGCGCACGGTTTCGACGGTGACTTCATGGAGCTTCAGATGCCGGTAGCCGCTCTCCACCGCGCGCCGCACGTTGCGCGCGACCAGTTCCGGGTCGGCGTAACGGATCAGGCTCGCGTAACACGCCAGCGACGTCGCCTCGGCACCGCCGAGAAGCTGATGAACCGGCTGGTTCGCGACCTTGCCCGCGATGTCCCACAGCGCGATATCGATCGCCGACAGGCCATAGATAAACGCGCCGCTGCGGCCGAATACGTGGAATTTCTTCTGCAACTCGAACATCGACTTCTCGCGCAGCGCGACGTCGCGGCCAATCAGCTCAGGCGCAAGCATGCCGTCGATGACGAGCTTCACGGCGGGGATCGCCGTGAAGCCGAAGGTTTCGCCCCAGCCGACGGTGCCGTCGTCCGTGGTGACCTTGACGACGAGCGAATCGACCACTTGCAGGTCTTTGGGTCCCCACACGCCGCCCGCCGACGGTCCGCCCGTCGTAAAGGGAATGCGCAGGGGAATGGTTTCGATGCTGGCAATTTTCATCTGGACGTACCTCGATCGGGTTGCGGAGCGGGCCGACGAAAGCCCGCCGTATGTTTTGCATGGTATGAGACATCCTGTTGTCCTTCAAGTGAACAGGTTGTTCCTTTTGTGCAAATCACTTGAGCGCGCCGTGCAACATAGGGCGTGATGGCAGGGTTTTGCGCGTGCTGATGGGTAAAGCGCCGCACGCGGGGAAGGGCTGTATTTGCGTCAGGATGTAGAATAAGAAGACAAGCAACAGCCCCTACACGACCATGAGCGAACTCAACGTGCGGCGCGTCGAACGGCGGCCCCATCTCGCGGAGCACATCACACGCTCGCTGAGCGACGAGATCGCGTCCGGGCGGCTGAAGCCCGGCGACCGTCTGCCTACCGAGCACTTTCTTTCCGAGAACTTCGGCGTCAGCCGCAATGTGGTTCGGGAGGCGATTGCGAGCCTGCGTGCGCAAGGCCTGATCGAGTCGCGCCAGGGAGTCGGCGCGTTCGTCGCGGCGGCGCGCCAGCCGTCCGAACCGCTACAGCCGGTGAGTTCGCAACTGCTGGAAGGCGACGACACGATCCGCAACATGTTCGAAGTGCGGGCCGTGCTGGAGAGCCAGGCCGCCGCGCTCGCAGCCGTACATATGACGCCGCGCAGGCTCAAGCCGATTCAGGCAGCCGTCGAACGGATGCGCTACGAAGGCGCGCCGACATCGGACACCGTCAACGCGGACCTCGACTTCCATCGCGCGGTGGCGGCTGCTTCGGGCAACGACTATCTCGCCGCAATGATCCGCATCGTGCTCGAACCAATGCGTCCGCTGATCGCGGCGAACTTCGCGAGGCAAGGGCCGATGTTCGGCAAGATCCCCAATACGGCGCGCGCGGAGCACGAGACGCTGATTCAGGCGTTCATCGACAAGGATGGCGCTGCTGCGCGCGAACTCATGGGTCGGCATATCGTGAGCGCCGCATCACGCTTCGGGTACGACATTTCGTTTTTCTGAGCCCGCGTACTTACACCGTGTAAAGAGTGATGTGAGTCGTACGCCGTTCATGTCTTCGTGCGTCGAACGTATAGTCGGCCCGTGCGTCGGCGATGCGTAGCCGACTGATACGCGTGGCCCGCCGGGCCGCGCCTGATCAGATGAGGATGGAACAGCGTATGAAACTGATATTTGTCGGCGATCCGATGTGCTCGTGGTGCTATGGCTTCGGCAAGGAAATGAGCGCAATTGCGCAAAGCATGCCGGATCTCGAAGTGCAGGTTGTCGTGGGCGGCATGGCGGCGGGATCGACCCAGGTGCTCGATGATGCAGCGAAACAGTTCAGGCTGACACACTGGGCGCGCGTCGAGCAGATGAGCGGCGCGGAGTTCAACCGTGAAGCGCTGATGGCGCGCAAGGACTTTGTCTACGATACGGAGCCGGTTTGCCGGGCTGTCGTGGCGGCGCGGATGGTTGCGCCCGGCGTCGATCTGCTGAAGGTGTTCCGTGCGTTTCAACGCGCGTTTTACGTCGACGGACTCGATACGACGGATGGCGAGGTGCTCGCGGAAATCGGCACGAAGGCGATCGCGGAGCAAGGCATCGCTATTACAGCCGGTGCGTTCTTCGAAGTGTTCAGTTCGGACGAGGCTATCGATGCCGCGCAGCGCGATTTCGCTCTGACGCGCCGCCTGGGCGTGCAAGGGTTTCCGTCGTTGTTCGTTGAAGTCGATGGAAAGATTGGCCGTCTCACTTCGGGCTATGCAACGGCCGGGCAGGTCACGCGGGCGCTCGAGTCACTGGCCGCATAGCAGCGGCGTCTAAAGCAAGTAGAGCCACGCCAGCAGCGTCACGATGGAAAACAGCGTCGTCGTCGAAATGGCGGCGCCCGTCGATGTCTTCTCGACGTCGTACTCGACCGCAAGCACGTAGGCGCTCTTGGCCGTGGGCACGGCAGCGCAGATGACGGCCGCAAGGGTCGTCGTTCTGTCCAGCCCGACCGCGACGCAAAGGCCATACACGACGAGCGGCATCGCAATCAGTTTGAGTGCCGCGAGCAACGCGTAGCGGCTCAGATGGCCGCGCAGTTCGTCGATCGACAGGTCGAGGCCGATGGCGAACAGCGCGCATGGCGTCAGCGCTTCGCCGAGGATACCGAGGTACGTGGCGGCGGGCGCGGGCAGCGTGAGCCCGCCGACCGACCACAGCAAGCCGAGGATCGTGGCAAGAATCACCGGGTTCGTGCCGATCTGCTTCGCGAGCGCGCCGCCGCGTATCTTGCGCGAACCGGTCTGCTGATCGACTTCGAGCAGCACGACGAGGGCGGGAAACATGATTGCGCCGACAAACACCGTCGCGACGGCTGCGGCGAGCACGCCATGCTGACCTTGCAGCGCTCTGAGGATGGGCAGCGCGACGAAACCCGTGTTCGTCATCGAAACGATCGCGCCGAGCATGGCGCTTTTCCCGAGACTCGCGTGCAGCACAGTGCGCGCGACGACGAGCGCGGCGGCGAAGCAGATCAGCGAGCCTGCGCCGAACGCGGCGAGGAAGCGCCACTCCAGAAGCGATTCGAGCGGTTCTTTGGCGACGGTCAGAAAGACGAGCGCCGGCATCCCGACGTAGTAGGCGAACTGCATCAGCGGCCCGGCGACCGTGTGCGGCAGATAGCCCCCTACGCGGGCGAGCCAGCCCGTCAGGATGATCGCGAAGATCGGCAATATCAGACTTGCGATGTGCATGATGGCGCTCCCGCTGCGTAGATGGGACGTCCGGATGCAGTTGTGTGTGCAAGATTTCTTTCGCGGGTGATGTGCCGGGCCAATCCTCAACCGTTAGACCAATGACAAAAGGCAAGTCCGCAGGCACGATCTCGCCAGAGAAGAGTAGTCGATCTGGACGTCGGCGGAGAACGATCCTCCGCGCTATTTCAAGTCAGCTTGAGCGTCACCACGCCGGACAGGATGACGACGGCGGCAATCGAGCGGCCATAGCCGCTGCGCTCCTTGAGAAAGAAGACGGAGATCGCGGTGCCGAAGAGAATTGCCGATTCTCGCAAAGCGGCAACCATCGCAATCGGCGCGCGCGTCATCGCCCATAGCACGAGTGCATAGGCGGCAAGCGTGCAGGCGCCCCCGATCAACATAAGATGCCAGCGGGCGCGCAGATGTCGCCGGGCGGCTTCGCCGCGACGCGCGACTGCCCACACGAGAATAGGCGGTGCGGTAAGCGCGAACATCCACATCGTGTACGACGCAGGATGCCCGGACATGCGCACGCCCGTTCCGTCGACGAGCGTATAGGCCGCGACGGTAAGGGCATTCATGAGCGCGAAACGGCTTGTGCGCGCGGTACTGCCGCCCGCCGGCGTTACGAGCAACAGGCCCAATATGCCCGCGCAGATCAGCAGGATGCCGCTCCATTCGCCCATCGTGAGCCGCTCGCCGATGATCGGACCGCTTGCCAGCGCAACGAGCAGTGGCGGCGCGCCGCGCATCAACGGATACGCATGGCTCATGTCGCCGCTGCGATACGCCGCGCCGATCAGCACGAAATAAAAGATGTGAATCACGCCCGATGCCGCGATGTAGGGCCAACTGCTCGCAGCAGGCAACGGCAGGAACGGCAGCGAGACCAGGCAAAAGGCGGCTGCGCTGGACGTCACGAATACGATGTCGAGAAACTTGTCCGGGCTGGACTTCACGACGGCATTCCAGCTTGCATGAAGCAACGCGGCGAAAAGCACCAGCAGCATGACACCTGTGGACATGGTTTCGACTCTCCTGTATCTGACAGGAGAATATCTATCTTGTGACGACCGGACAAACCAGATAAATTGGCCATTCGCGTTAAATAAACTAACCCGAATGAAGCGAATCCTGCCCCCGCTCAATGCGTTGCGCGCTTTCGAGGCTGCCGGAAGGTTGGGCAGCTTCAAGGAAGCCGCGGCCGAATTGCACGTCACTCATGGCGCAGTGAGCCAGCAGGTGCGTCTGCTCGAAGAGTGGCTCGGCGCGCCGCTGTTCGAGCGGCACAACCGGCGCGTCGAGCTTACTCCGGCTGCGAAGGCTTACCTCGATGAAGTTGGCCCCGTCTTCGAGCAGCTCGCGCAGGCCACCGCGAGATACGGCGTAGCGGGAAGGGTTTCGCGAACGCTGACCGTCAACGCCGTGGCGACCTTCACGCTGCGCTGGCTGGTGCCGCGGCTCGCGCGCTTTCGCGACGCGCATCCGGGGATCGACGTGATGGTGGAGACGTCGAACGAACCGCTGGAAAACCTGAAAGAGACTTACGACGTGATCATCCGGGGCGGGCCGGACACGTTCTACGGATACACGATGCGGCCGTTTCTTTCCGAGGAAAGGATTCCCGTCTGCAGTCCGGCTCTGCTTGAACGCATTCCCCTTCGGACGTTCGACGATTTTCGCAGGCACACGTTGTTGCACACGTCGAGTCTGCCGCGAGTCTGGCCGAACTGGCTGGCGAAGGTAGAGATGCCCGCACTCGTACCCGCTGCCAACCTCACGTTCGATCACTTCTATCTCGCGCTGCAGGCTGCTGTCGATGGCATCGGCATTGCGATGGGCCCGACTGCGCTGGTCGCCGACGATCTCGCAGCGGGCCGGCTCGTCATGCCGTTCGATCGTCCGCGTCTGCCGTCGCGCAGCTATTGCACGTACGTTCCGGATGCGAAGTTGACGGATGAACTGGTCATCACGTTTTGCGCATGGCTCGAACGGGAGGGCGGCGATTCTTCGGCATTTTCGATGACGTGATCCAGATTTGCCGATTCACGTTGCCGGGTACGGCGCATACACTGCCTGTCGGAGACTCATGGCGATCAGGTGTCGATAGTGGACAGTGTCAATCTCGAAGTGTTGAAGTCCAGCGCGCGCTGGCTCGAACAGGGACATCGCGTGCTGCTCGTGACTGTGGTGAAGACGTGGGGTTCGTCGCCGCGTCCTGAAGGCGCGATGCTCGTCGTGCGTGAAGATGGCGCGGTGGTGGGTTCGGTGTCGGGCGGCTGTATCGAAGACGATCTGATCGACCGCGTGCGTCAGCGCGGAATCGAGCAGACGAAGCCTGAAGTCGTCAAATACGGCATCAAGGCGGAAGAGGCACATCGCTTCGGTTTGCCATGCGGCGGCACGATCCAGCTCGTGCTGGAGCCTTTGACGAAGGCGAGCGGCATTGCTGAACTGTGCGATGCCGTTGAAGACGGACGGCTCGTTGCGCGCGCACTCGATATGGAAACGGGTATCGCGCGTTTGAGTCCCGCACAAGCGACCGATGGTGTCGACTTCAACGGCAAGTATTTGTTGACGATACACGGCCCGCGTTACCGGATGCTGGTGATCGGCGCGGGACAATTGTCGCGCTATCTGTGCAATATCGCGGTGGGGCTCGATTATCAGGTGACGGTGTGCGATCCGCGCGAAGAATATACGGACGAGTGGGATGTGCCCGGCACGAAAATCGTTCGTACGATGCCCGACGATACCGTGCTCGATATGAAGCTCGATGAGCGCTGCGCCGTGATCGCGCTCACACATGATCCGAAGCTCGATGATCTTGCGCTGATGGAAGCGTTGAAAACGCCTGCGTTTTACGTCGGCGCGTTGGGCTCGCGGCGCAATAACGCGGCGCGGCGCGAAAGGCTCAAGGAGTTCGATCTCACCGAGACGGAACTCGCGCGGCTGCATGGGCCGGTTGGGATTTATATCGGCAGCAGAACGCCGCCTGAGATCGCCGTGTCGATCCTCGCCGAAGTCACGGCCGTGAAGAACGGTGTGATCATGCCGCCGTCGTTGCAGGTCGGCGCGGCAAAGAGCGCACAGGGCATGGCGTCGTCCATCGTCGATCCGGACCTCGCGTGCTTCGCCTAACGCACGCTCCGAAGCGAATTACTTCGCGTTAGCCGCCGTATCGAATGGACTCAGTTGCGCGGCGGCGGCGAACATCTCCGTGAACTGATCGAGTGCCGCGAGCGTGTCGCGTCCGCTGCGCGTGATCCGGTAAAACGAAAATTCCACTTCCGGGCGGATCACGTCGATGCGCACCTGGTAGTGCCGGCAAATGTGTTCGCAGAACGACGGCATGATCGCGACGCCAAGGCCTTCGTGAGCCATCGCAATCGCCGTCTGCAGATGCCCGATCACCGTCCGGCGGCCTGTCGTGACCTCTTCTTTCGACAGCGATGCCTCGATCAGACGCTGCAACGGGTTGTCCTTCGGCAGCGTGATGAGCGGGAGCCCTTCGAGCGCGCGCCATTGCACGCCGTCGCGCGGCACCTTGCCGATGCCATGCGCGCTTTCCATCGTCGACGAGACCACGACGAGCCGCGTCGGAAAGATCGGCACGCGATCGATGCCGGAAAGCTGCGAGAAGAAAATTCCGAACGCCGCATCGAGATCGCCTTCCTCGACCATCTTCAGCAGTTCGCCCGGCGGACGGTCGACGAGTTCGATCTGCGCGTCGGGGTTGGTCTCCGCAAAACGCGCGAGCACTTGCGGCATCAGGCTCGCGGCGATCATCGGCGTGCAGCCCAGCAGCAACGAGGCCTGTTTTTGCCGGCCCAACTCGTTCAGCTCGATCACGGATTTTTCGAGCGTCTCGACGATCTTCATCGCCGTCGGGTAGAACAGGCGGCCCGCTTCCGTCAGCGCGACGGTGCGCGTGGTGCGCTCGAACAGGCGGCAGTTGAGCTGCGTTTCGAGTTCGCGAATGATCGCGCTCAGCGCGGCCTGACTCAAATGCATGCTCTGCGCGGTCTTCGTGAAGCTCGATGCGTTCGCGACGCCGAGAAAGACTTTGAGTTGTTTGAGGGACAGGTTCATCGACGGCGATCCTTGAGGCAGGGCACGGTAGGGCTGCCCGGATTCTATCGCCGTGCAGGCGTGTCCGCGACCGGGACAAGACCCGATCGCGGGCACGCTGCCGCCGTGACGCGGCGGCGGAACATGCCGCGCAAACGTTGCAACCGCGCGTGTTTCAAGCGAAAGCGCGGGCGGGCACGGCGTTTTTTACGCGAATGCGTACCGGCCTTCGTCGTCGCGGACGATCGTCCGCGTGGCGCCCGTATCTTCGAGCCAGCGCACAATTTCGCGGCCGTCGCGCGTGCCCGTTGCGGACATCAGCTCGGTAAAGCGCTTCGGGCCATCTGCAAGGGCGGCTTCGAGCGAGTCGAAGCGCGCGCCCGTGAACGCCGGGGGCGTCGGCACGCGGTGTTCGAGATCGCGCTCCTCGCCGGGACGCAGCAGCGGCAGCGTGAGATCGAAGCCCACCTTTGCCGTCACCGTCGCGCCATCGAGCGAAGGATCGAGCGGCATCGCGCGCATGCCGCTGTGCATCACGAGATCGCGGTCGGCCTGGAAGCGTGTCGCGAGCGCCCAGTCCATCTGCTCGTCGGAGAAGATGTCGATGTCGGGATCGACGACGAACACATGCTTGACGTTCGCAAGCGACGCGAACACGGCGGCGATCGCATTGCGCGCTTCGCCGGGCACGCGCTGTTGCATCGCGACGCGCACGTTGAACATGCCGCCCGTCGCGGGGCTCGCATACACGTCCTTGATCTCGCGCACTGCCGTTTCGAGCGCGCGCCAGACGGTCACTTCCGTGCGCAGCGCGGCGAGTTGAGCGGTATCGGTGCGCGCCATCGTGCGGCCGCCGATCGTGCACGTCTGGAACACGGCATCCTTGCGATGCGTGATGGCCGTCAGATGAAACACCGGGTTCGTCTTGATGCCGCCGTAGTAGCCGAGGAATTCGCCATACGGCCCTTCCGGCTCCGCGTGCCCGCGTTCATCCAGATAGCCTTCGAGGATGAACTCCGCGTCGGCGGGGACGAGCAGATCGTTCGTCACGCATTTGACGACGCCCATCGGCGCGCCGCGCAATGCGGCGACGAGTTCGAGTTCGTCGGTGGGAATGCGCATCGTCGCGCCGACGTGGTCGATGGGATGCGTGCCGACGGCGAATGCGATCGGCAGCCGTTCGCCGCGCTTTGCATGGGCGATGGCGATGGCGCGCAGATCCGACGGCGCGACCAGATCGACGCCCGCCGTGCGCCGGCCGCGCAGCATCAGACGGCGAATGCCGACGTTGGTCCAGCCGGTGTCGGGATCGACCGCGAAGTCGATCGACGCGGAGATATACGGCGCGCCGTCCAGATCGTGCTGCAGATGCACGGGCAGGGCAGTGAAGTCGCAGTCGTCGCCCGTCAGCACGACCTGTTGCACGGGCGCATCTTCGCGGCGCACTTCGACGAGCTTGCCTTTGCTGCGCAGACGGTCGCGCACGACTTCGAGCAGTTGTGCGGGCGTGGTGTCGAAGGCTTTGGCGAGGCGCGTACGGCTTGCCGCGACGCTGCCCGCGAGCGACACCGTGCCGCCCGCCGGCTGCTGGAACCATACCGCGCGCGGGTTGCCTTCCATGATGCGGGCGACATCGGCGAGATCGACAGGCTCGTCGCGTCGTTCGAGTTCCGTGTCGTCGAGCGACGCGAGAAAACGCCGCAGACGGAAGCGTTCGAGGTCAGGCAGTTCCGCGCCTTGCGCGGTCGAAGGAATGGCTGTCTTGGGTCTCAATGTCGTGTCCTTATGTGCAGGGCGCTACGCGGTGCGTGCTCTCAGAAGCGTGCTGACAGCGCAGTGGCCGCGAGATGCGCGGCAAAGCCGCTCGAACCCGCGGCGGGCATGTCGGGCGCGAGATGCAGGAACTGCTTGACGGCGCGCAGCGTGACGGCGCTGCAGCCGAGCAGCGTGTCGGTGAGCGCATCGGCTTCGTCGTCGAGCGACGCAACGGGCACGACACGGCTCACGAGACCCGCAACGAGCGCTTCCTGCGCCGACAGCCGCACGCGGCTCAGTACCATGTGCGCGACCGTCTTCACGGGGACGCGTCCGATCAATGCGGACATGACGAGCGTCGGCGGAATGTCTCGCTCCATTTCGGGGATCTGGAAGATCGCGTCGTCGGCGGCGAGCGCGACGTCGCACACGCCTGCCAGCGCGCAGCCGACCCCGATCGCTTCACCTCGCACCACGGAAAGCACGGGCACGCGCACGGCCTTCAACGCATCGTAAAGCGCGAGCGGCGGCGCGGCGACCACGCGCCGCAACGTTTCCGCCGACGGCTTGGCGCCTTGAGGCGGCATCGGCGACTGGCGACCTTTGCAGAAGTCCTTGCCGCTGCTGACAATGCGTACGAGCTTCGTATCGTCATCGATCGTGGTGACGGCGGCGATGATCGCATCGCTCATCGGCTGATCGATCAGGTTGCCGTTCTCGGGCCGGTCGAGCACGATGTCGAGCAGCGCGCCCTTACGGCGGATTGCGACGGATTCAGTTGACATGTGCGCCTCCTTGAGCGCGATGAATGTATTCCCAGACTACTTTTGGCGTGGCGGGCATCGCGAGTTCGTCGTTGCCGTACTCGCGCAGCGCATCGGCCAGCGCGTTGAAAATCGTCGCCGTGGCGGGCGTGATGCCGCTTTCGCCGCCGCCTTTCACGCGCAGCGGATTGCCATGCGTCGGGTCTTCCGTCAGTTCGACATTGAGCGGCGGAATCACGCCGGCGCGCGGCATGCCGTAATCCATGTACGAACCCGTCAGCACCTGCCCCGTCTCGCGATCCACGTAGAAGCCTTCCGAGAGCGCCTGGCCGATGCCTTGCGCGAGCCCGCCATGCACCTGACCTTCGACGATCAGCGGATTGATCGGCTGCCCCACGTCGTCGACGGATGTGTAGTTCACAAGCTCCACCATGCCCGTATCGGGGTCCACTTCGAGTTCGCAGATCGCGGCGCCCGTCGGATGCGCGGGCACACGCGTGTTGACTTCGGCGTGTGCGTAGAGCTTTTTCATCGACTGATCGCTTGGCACGCCATCTTTCGAAACCTGATGCGCGACTTCCGCGAGACTGATCCGCTTGCCCGAAGCGGACGAGGTGAACGATGTGCCCGCGTACTCGATGCCGGAAGCGTCCACGCCGAACAGCGCGGCGGCGACCTGCTTGCCCGTCGCGATGATCTGCTGCGCCGTGTCGACGAGCAGCATGCCGCCGAGGCGCATCGTGCGGTCCGAGTGGCTACCGCCACCGACGCTCACGAATGCCGTGTCGCCCGTGCGCAGCTTCACGGCTTCCATCGGCACGCCCAGATGATGCGCGATGACCTGCGCGAACGTGGTTTCGTGGCCTTGGCCCGTCGACTGCGTGCCCGACACGATATCGACGCTGCCGTCCGCGCGTACCGTCAGCTCGATGCGTTCGCGCGGCGCGCCGACGGGCGACTCGATGTAGTTTGCAAGCCCGATGCCGCGCAAGCGGCCATTCGCGCGCGATTGCGCGCGGCGCTCCTCGAAGCTGTCCCACTGCGCGAGCGTCATTGCACGCGCCATGTTGCGCTCGAATTCGCCGCTGTCGTACGTGAGACCCATCGGGCTGCGGTACGGCAGCTTGTCGTGCGTGACGAGATTGCGGCGGCGAATTTCCGCGCGGTCGATGCCGAGTTCGGCGGCAGCGAGATCGAGCATGCGTTCGATCACGTGCGTCGCTTCGGGCCGGCCCGCGCCGCGATAGGGCGCAGTCGGCACCGTGTTGGTCATGACGGCACTGACGTGTACGGCGGCTACGGGCACGTCGTAGACGGTCGTCATGATGCGCGTGCCGTTCGACATCGGCACGTAGGACACCGTATGCGCGCCGACGTTGCCGATCCATTCGTTGTCGATGGCGAGAATGCGGCCGTCTTTCGAAAAGCCGATGGCGGAACGAATGATCGCGTCGCGCCCCTGGTAGTCGGACAGGAATGCCTCGCTGCGGTCGCTCGTCCATTTGACGGGACGTCCCACGCGGCGCGCTGCCCACACGACAGCCAGTTGCTCGACGTAGACGAACGAGCGCGGCCCGAAGCCGCCGCCCGTATCGGGGCAGACGACACGCATCCGCGCAGGCGGCACCTTCAGCGCGGCAGCGAGGACCAGTTGCTGGCGCACCGCGCCCTGGCTGCCGGAGATCAGCGTGTAGACGTCGTTGGCCGCGTCGTGCATGCCGATCGCGCTGCGTGGTTCCATCTGGCAATTGACGAGCCGGCTGTGATGAAACTCGCGGCGGATCACGTGATCGGCTTCCGCGAGAATCTTGCGCGCGGCTTCGCGGTCGCCGATCTGCGTCTGAAAGCACAGGTTGCCGGGCGCGCCGTCCCACAGTTGCGGCGCGTCGGGTTGCATCGCGTCGGCGCCGTTGATGACGGCATCGAGCACGTCGTAATCGACTTCGATCAGCTCCGACGCATTGCGCGCCTGCAACGGCGTTTCGGCGATCACCATCGCAATCGCCTCGCCCACGTAGCGCACGCGGTCCACGGGCAGCGGGATATGAAACTGATTGAAGATCGAGCCCGTCAGCGACGTGAGGAAGGCTTTCTTCGTGGCGTCGACGGCATCGACGGGGTTCGGTACATGATCGACGCCCTGAAAGCCATCGTCGAGATAGTCCTGGCCTACCAGCACGGCGATGACGCCGGGCGCTTCCTGCGCGGCGCTGATGTCGACCGAGCGCAATCCAGCATGCGCGTGAGGCGAGCGCAGAAAGGCCGCATGCAGCTGGCCATCGACGCGAATATCGTCGGTGTACTGGCCGTTGCCCGTCACGAAGCGCTGGTCTTCGACGCGAGGTATCGGTTTGCCGATCATGACGCGTGTTCCTCCGTCTTCGCGAACGGCGCATCGGGGTACATCTCGCGCGCTGCGTGACGCACTGCTTCGATGATGTTCACGTAGCCCGTGCATCGGCAGATGTTGCCTTCCAGCGCGTGACTGATGCTCGCCACGTCGAGCGCCGGTTCCTTGCGCAGATAGAACGCGCTGGCCATGATCATGCCCGGCGTGCAGAAGCCGCACTGCAGGCCGTGGCACTGCACGAACGCGTTCTGCACGGGATGCAGCTTGCCGCCGCATTGCGTGCTCAGACCTTCGACGGTCACCACCTGTCCGCCGCTCGCCTGAGCGGCGAGCACGGTGCAGGACTTGACGGCGTTGCCGTCGAGATGAACGGTGCACGCGCCGCATTGGCTCGTATCGCAGCCGACATGCGTGCCCGTCAGCCGCACATGCTCGCGCAGAAATTCGACGAGCAGCGTGTTGTCGGGCACCTCGTGCGAGACGTCCGTGCCGTTCACCTGAAGCTGGACTTCAACCATGATTCACCTGTCTTTCCCGTTCATGCAGCGCACTCATTCGGCGGCGGGTTCGTTCGCTGCGCTGAGCGTCGCGTTGAAGCGCTTGAAGAACTCGGCGGCCAGCTTGTTCGCCACCGACGTGACGAGCCGCGAGCCGATCTGCGCGAGCTTGCCGCCAACCTGCGCTTCGGCCACGTAAGTGAGCAGCGTGCCGTCTTCGGCATCGGCGAGCGTGACGGTCGCCGTCATCTTGCCGAAGCCCGCAATGCCACCTTCGCCCTGGCCGACAATCCGGTAGCCATTCGGCGCATCGCGTTCGGACAGTTCGAGCGTGCCCTTGAAGCGCGCTTTCACGGGCCCGACGGAGGCGACCACGACGGCCTTGTACTCGTCTTCGTTTTCCGCCGTGAATGCTTCGCAGCCGGGAATGCATTCCTGCAGCACGGTCGCGTCGTTGAGTCCTTGCCATACCTGTTCGCGCGATGCCGCGATGGTTTGCGATCCGGTGAATTCCATCCTGTTCTCCTGAATTGAGCGGCGTCGTTACGACGCGAGCAGCGCCTGCAACGCGCGGCGGGTATAGGTTTCGATCAGATGCGCGCGGTACGATGCCGACGCGTTGGCGTCGTCGGGCAGCGTATCGCGGTCGATCCACAGCGATGCGAGCGCGGCCTCCGACAAGTCCTGCTGCAACGCGGCCTCCGCATCGAACCAGCGGAACACCGACGCGCCCGCGCCCGTCACGGCGACACGCACGGCATCGTCGTACTGCGCGATGAACACACCCGTCACCGCGTAACCCGACGCGGGATGCCGGTACTTCGCGTAGGCGGCGCGGCGCGGAATGGCGAATTCGATCGCGGTGACGAGTTCGTCGGCTTCGAGCGCGGTTTCGAATGTGTCGATGAAATAGTCGTCGGCGGGAATGCGCCGCCGCGACGAGGTGATGACGTGCGCGTTCAGTGCCAGCACGGCGGACGGATAGTCCGCTGCGGGATCGTTGTTCGCGACCGATCCGCCCATCGTGCCGCGGTTGCGCACCTGCGGATCGGCGATCACGCTGGCCAGATGCGCGAGCGCGGGAATCGCTTCGCGCACGGTATCGGATGCGGCAACTTCCGCATGCTTCATCAGCGCGCCGACATGCAGCGTGTCGCCGCGTACTTCGATGCCGCGCAGTTCGCCGATTCGCGTGAGATCGATCAGATGCGAAGGCGCCGCGAGGCGTTGCTTGAGTGTCGGGATCAGCGTCATGCCGCCCGACAGCGGCCGCGCTTCGTCATGCTCGCGCAACCAGGCGACCGCTTCGGCAAGCGACGCTGCGCGCAGATAAGTCGTCTCGTACATGTTGTCTCCTGCGGCAGGCGTGGTCTTCGCGCATGCCGGACTTCTGTGTTGACCGCTATGGCCTGTTACGGCTCCGAGAGCCAGTTCTCCAGCGCAGTGGCCAGCGCGACGGGTACTTCGTACATCGCGTAATGTCCCGCGTTGCGCAGCGTTTCCAGCGTGGCGTTCGGATACCACGCGAGCCATGTGCGCGTCATCAGGTCTGCCGTGATGGTCGGATCGTGCTCGCCGACGAAGAGCTTCACGGGCGTCTGATTGCCGTCGACCTGCGCGGCGAAGTCGCCCGTGGCCCATTGCGGCAGATAGCCCGCGAACGCTTCGCGCCGCGAGTCTCGCAGCGACAGTTGCGCGAGATGCGCGCTCCATGGCGAGGCGAGCCGGCTGCCTGTCGAAAAGTGAATGATGCCTGCGCGCTTCGTCTCGTCGATACAGGCGGAAAACATCGCGACGCGCGTTTCGTCCATGCGCGAGCCGCACGCGGGCACGGCGGACACGCCCGCCATTTTGACGATCCGTTCGGGCGCGGCGAGCAGCACGCGCTGCATCGCCATGCCGCCCATCGAATGGCCGATCAGGCTGAAGCGCTGCCAGTCGAGATGATCCGCAAGCGCGAGCACGTCGCGCGCGACTTCATCGAACGTGAACGCGCCATCGATATCACGCGAAAGCCCGTAGCCGCGATAGTCGAAGAACGCATAGGAGAAGCGTTCGGGATCGAGCGCGGGCGTGAGCGCATGCCAGTCGGCCGAGCTGCCGAACCAGCCGTTCAGCGCGATCACCTTGTGCGGGCCGTGTCCGAACTGCCGGAAGCCGTTGAGCGTCGTCATGATTCAGTGCTCCTCGGCGTGTGGATACGGCAACGCGGCGGCGATACGCCCGCGGCATTCGCCGAAGCCGATCGATACGGCACCCGGCGCGCTGGCGCGCGCGCTCAACACAATCTCGTCGCCGTCTTCGAGGGCGATGCGCGATTCGCCGTTCGGCAGCGCGAGCGGCTTCTTGCCCGCTTCGCTGAGTTCCGTCAGGCACGCGCGCGATGCGTCGCTGGCGCCCGAAATCGTGCCGCTGCCAAGCAGATCGCCCGTGCGCAGATTGCAGCCGTTGCTCGTGTGATGCGCAATCATCTGCGCAAAAGTCCAGTAGAGATTGTCGGGATGCGTGTGCGTGATCTGCATGGCGGGCATGCGATCGCTGCGCATCGCGGCGGTGGACAGATGCGCGTACAGGTCCAGATTCAGGCCGCCGTTTTGCTGATCGTGCGCGCCGCGAAGATGCGGCAGGATCGCGGGGTCGCCCGCCGCGCGCGAAGGCGCGGCCTTGCGGAACGGCGCGAGCGCTTCTTCCGTGACAAGCCACGGCGATACGCTGGAATGGAAGCTCTTACCGAGGAACGGACCCAGCACCTGTTCGAACCACTGAATGCTCTTGGCCGACCAGTCGTTGAGCAGGCAATAGCCGAATACATGATTGCGCGCGTCGTCGATCGGAATGGGGCGCGTCAATGCATTGCCACGACCGATGACGGCCGCGAGTTCCAGTTCGAAATCGAGCATCGGCGCGGGGCCGAAACGTACGTTGCCGTCCGTGTCGCGGAACTGGCCATACGGACGCCGCACGTCGCCGCCGCTCACGCGCAACGACGAAGCGCGGCCATGATAGGCAATCGGAAGCGATTTGAAAGCGGCGGGCAGCGGATCGGCGAGACCTTTGTAGCGGCCGTGGCGTTCGGTATGATGCAGCGAGGTCAGAAAGTCCGTGTAGTCGCCGATCGCGCACGGCAGCGTCAATTCGACGTCGGCCACGAGCGGCAGCACCGCGTCGATCGACGATGCGAGGCGCGAGCGCGCGGGTGCATCGTGTTTCAGCAGATCCGACAGCGCGGCGCGCAGCGCGCTCACATGGCGCGCGTCGAGTGCCATCAGCGCGTTCAGCGTGCTGTCACAGGCCGACGCGCAGGCGAGCGCCGCATCGCCGTCGAGCAGGGCCAGATCGTGCAGCGCGCGCAGATCGACGACGCGGTCGCCAATCGCCACGCCCGTGCGCGTTTCGCCGCCGCGCACGAACGCGCCGAACGGCAGATTCTGTATGGGGAAATCCGTTTCGCCGGCATTCGCTGATTCGATCCAGCTTCGCCGCGCCGGATCGTGCGTGATATTCAGTGCACTCATGCGGGGCGTGTCTCCGATACTGCTTTATCTTTTTCAGCGGTCCAGGCGTCGAGCGCCGGCCGAGCTCGCATTTTATAGCCTGCCAGCTCTTCGACGGGCGCAACCGGGACGGTCAGTTCAACCCGCAGTCCGTTTGGATCGAAGAAATAAATGGAGCGCACGAAATGATGATCGGTGACGCCGAGCACGTCGATGCCGTGTTCGATCAGGCGCGCTTTCATCGCTTCGAGCTGCTCGAGCGTTTCGAGCCGCAGCGCGATGTGATTGACCCACGACGGCGTGTTCGGCGAAGGCAAGGCAGCCGTCGCATCGCCGAGATCGAAGAACGCGATGTTCGATCCGTCGGCCATTTCGAAGAACACGTGCACGTATGGGCAGTACTCGCCCGTGCTCGGCACGCGGTCGAGGCGGATCACATGGACGAGCTGCAGGCCGAGTATGTCTTCGTAGAAGTGGCGCGTTTCTTCGGCGTCGCGGCAGCGCCACGCAAAATGATGCAGGCCGAGCACGGGCGCCGGGCTGGAGTTGGACACGGTGTCTCCTTGTAATGCGGTTCGTACAGGCTGTCGCTGGATTCGGCGTGTGCCGTATCAGACTTCGACGCTATCGACGTCGTATTCGAACAGCCAGTTGTAGCGCTCTTTCACACGCTCCTCGCTCCATTCGCGATCCACATAGGCGGCTGCGCCTTCCGCGTGCGCAAGCTGCGGATTGTGAAAGCGCGTCGCATTCGCCGCGGAGCCGCGCACCACGCGCGCCGTGCGGTCGAGCCGCAGTGCTTCGTAGCGCTGCAGCGCGAGAGGCACATCGTCGGCGTAACGTTCAAGGCAGCGTGCTAGCAGGTAACCGTCTTCGATCGCCATGCCCGCGCCTTGCGCAAGAAACGGCAGGGTCGGATGACAGGCGTCGCCGAGCAGCGTTGCGTGGCCGTGGCTCCAGCGCGCCATTGGCTCGCGCACCATCAGCGCCCACTTGTACGGAATGTCGATGGCCGAGATCAGCGTGCGCACGTCTTCGTGCCAGCCGTCGAAATCGGCGAGGCATTCGTCGAGCGTGCCGCGCTCGGACCACGATTCAACCTGCCAGCCGGACTTTTCGATTGCGCCGACAAAGTTGATCAGCTTGCTGCCGCGCAATGGATAGTGAATCACGTGTGCGCCCGGCCCGACCCAGTTCGCGCCGTACGACTCGCGCAAATGTTCGGGGAGCTTCGACGCGTCGATCACGCCGCGCCACGCCATCACGCCGGAAAATACCGGCTCGTCGGGACCGAACAGCGCGCGACGCACGCGCGAATGCACGCCGTCCGCGCCGATCAGCAGATCGCCTTCGCAGGTTTCGCCGCTGACTGCCTGCACGACGACCTTGCCGTTCTGCTGCGAAAACCCTTCCACCTTGTGATTGAGCCGGATCGCGTCGGGCTTGAGCGCGCGCACGACGTCGGCGAGTTTTTCATGCAGGTCGGCGCGATGCAGCGTGAAGTAGGGGAAGCCGTACGTCTCGCGGGATTCCGCGCCGAGGTCGAAGAGGCGCCAGGTCTGCCCGGTGTTCCAGAGCCGAACGCGCTTGCCGAGCGGCTCGCATGCAAGACCTTCGAGCGCATCGCCGACGCCAAGCCGAAACAGCACGCGCGTCGCATTCGGACTCAGCTGTACGCCCGCGCCGATTTCCTTGAGCGCCTGTGCCTGTTCGAACACCGTGACATCGAAACCTTTTTTCAATAGCGCGGCCGCGGCCGTCAATCCGCCGATACCGGCGCCTGCAATAACTATCTTCATTCGACGATTCGACCTCTTTCGTAATGGGCGCTTTTTATCGACGTTGCTTATCAATCAATCGATAATATTTGTGAGTGACTAACCCGGTGAAATCGGAAATCACTTTAAATCAGCGAATCACGCGAAAGAAGCAAATTAATCCGAATGGATCATCAATGAAATTTGATAATTCGCAGACGCCTGGGATAAACCCTTTATCGGCGGAAGAAAGCGGATCGTTGCGTGCTCACATACCCCAGCGCTGCACCGTCGCGGTGTCGAGTCCGAACAGATCGAGCACGCGGCCGAGCGTGTGATCGACCATGTCGGTTAGCGACTCCGGGTTCGCGTAGAAGGCGGGCACGGGCGGATAGACGATCGCGCCCGCTTCCGTCACGGCCGTCATGCTGCGCAGGTGGCCGAGGTGCAGTGGCGTTTCGCGCACCATTAGCACGAGACGGCGGCGCTCCTTCAGCGCGACGTCGGCGGCGCGCGAGAGCAGGCCCGCCGTCATGCCTGTCGCGATCTCCGACAAGGTCTTGATGGAGCAGGGCGCGACGATCATGCCCATCACGGGAAACGAGCCGCTCGAAATGGACGCGCCGATGTCGGTGTTCGAATGGCAGACGCTCGCCATCGCGCGGATGTCGGCGACGTTGTAGTCCGACTCGTGCGCGAGCGTGACCTGCGCGGAGCGGCTCATCACGAGGTGCGTTTCGATGTCGAGCTTGCGCAGCAGTTGCAGCAGCCGCACACCGTAAATGACGCCAGACGCGCCACTGATGCCGACCACCATGCGCCGTGGCGGCATGCCTCTCATATCCATAAGATTCTCCCGAATGCCAATCCTGGTTCGCGTGACGCGGCGGATGTTAGCACCCGGTTTCTGCTAAAAGAAGCGTAAAAGACGATTTAATCTCCGCTCCTGGTGTTTTTACCGATCCATTAAAAGCTTTGTTCGTTTTGTTCGATTGGTTGATAAATAATTCGCGATTCAAAGCCGTAAATACGTTGGATACACTCTCGGCAACATATGGCAGACCACGGGCATCCGGGTACGGATTCGCTGCACGCGCCAGATGGGGATCAGCCGGCACGCAGCCGGCTGGCGACAATAAAGACATTGGAGACACTGGTTGAAAACGACGAGTCTGCTGGTAGGCGGTTGTGCGGTCGCGCTGAGTTGCCCTGCGTTCGCGCAGTCATCGGTGACGCTGTACGGGAGCATCGACGTCGGCGTCGATTTCGTTACGAACTCGCACGGCGCGCATCTGTATCAGGAATCGGCGGGCAAGCGCACGCCGGATCGCTTCGGCTTTTTGATCAGGGAGGATATCGGCGGCGGCAACACGGTATTCGCACGGCTCGAGTCGGGCTTCCTGACCAACACGGGCGCGCAGATCAATCCGACGAGCTTCTTCAACCGCGATGCGTACGTGGGCATTTCGAACGACCGCTTCGGCTCGCTGAGCCTCGGCCACATTCCCGACTACGTATACGAATACGTGGGCGGACTGAACAACTCGGTGCCCGGCATCTCGTCGTTCTACACGGTCGGCAATCTGGACGGACTCGCGAACACCCGCGCGCTCGACAACTCGGTGAAGTACGAGACGATCGATTTCCGCGGCTTTCAGGCGGGCGTGATGAACAGCTTCGGTAATCAGACCAACTTCAGCGACGGGCGCCAGTACAGCATCGGCGCGCGCTACCAGAATGGCACCGTGAAACTGGGCGCGGCGTATACGATGTCGCACAACCGCACTGCCGACCTGTTCGGCACGTTCGGCGTGACGTTGGTGCTCGGCCAGACCCTGAAGCAGGGCGTGCAGTTCAACGCGGAACGGTACAGCACGATTGCCGTCGGCGGCTCGGTCTCGGTCGGCGATTTCATCCCGCACGCAACGTTTACCGACGTGAAGCTCGAAGATCCGCAGGGCTCGGTGACGGAGCGTAACTACCAGGTCGGCGTGAACATCGATCTGAGCGGCGGCAAGCGCTTCTACGTGCTGGGAATCTCGTACAACCGCTCGATGTTCGAAGGGCTGACGTACAACCAGTACAACCTGTTTCTGACCCATTACCTGTCCAAGAGCACGCAGATCTACGCGGGCGCCGGCTTGCAGCGCGCGTCGGGCACGGGCGCGAAGGCCGAGCAGTTCGGCTATCAGCCGTCGAGTTCGAGCGCGCAGACGGTTGGACGCATCGGTATCAATCACATGTTCTGACGCGTGTGGCTGGAGGCGATATGGCGTGAGGACGGCTGTGGAGCGGGGAAGGGCAACGGGGTAGGGCTTTCTTCACCTTTTTCGATCTGATCATCGAGATTTTTTGATTCTGTCGCTTGCCAGCGGGCCGTATATTGAGGCTCCCGGCGGCGGCGCCAAAGGCAAGCAGCACGGGGCGGCGGCGCGCAGCAAACGCGTTGCCGGCCGATCAGGCACATTGGAACGCACATGCAAGCAGACCGCACATTCAACATATCGACCCTCATCGAAGAGCAAAAGACAGGACGTTTCGCCGTTGGCCTGCTGTTCTGGTGTTTCCTGATCATGCTGATGGACGGCTACGACCAGACGGCGGTTTCGTTTGCGGCGCCCGCGATCATCAAGGAGTGGCACGTCGCGCGTGGCGGCTTCGGTCCAGTATTCGGCGCGGGTCTGTTCGGCACGCTGATCGGCTCGTTCATCTTCGGCTATTTCGGTGACCGTTTCGGCCGCAAGCGGGCCATCGTCTCGGGCAGTCTGTTCTTCGGGCTGCTGACGCTGGTGTCCGTGTGGGCAACGTCGTTGCCGGAGTTGATGCTGCTGCGATTCATCGCGGGGCTCGGCATGGGCGGCGTGGTGCCTAACTCGGTTGCGCTGGTGGCCGAATATGCACCGAAGCGTTTGCGCGCGACGTGGGTCACGCTGATGTTCTCCGGTTTCTCGATCGGTGCGGGCTCGGGCGGTCTGGTTTCGTCCGCGTTGATTCATCGCTATGGCTGGCCCGTGATGTTCGTCGTGGGCGGCGTCGGCTCGCTCGCGGTTGCGCTGCTGCTGATCTTCATGCTGCCGGAATCGGCGAAGCTGCTGGTCGTGCGTGAGCGCGGCATCGAAACGGTGCGCAAGCTGGTCGCGCGTCTGCGTCCCGATATCGCGTTGCCCGCGGACGCGCAATTCGTGCCCGGCGAAGTGCAGGAAAAGAAGCGCTTCGTGCTCAAGCTGATCTTCTCGGACGGCCTGCGCGGCATTACGCCGCTTTTGTGGATCGTCTTCATCGTCAATTCGATGGCGCTGTATTTCCTGCAGAACTGGTTGCCGATCCTGATGGAAGGCGTCGGCATCAATCCGCAAAGCGCGGGCCTCATCACGACGATGTTCTCGGTGGGCGGCGTGCTCGGCGGGCTGATTCTGTGCCGCTTCGTCGATCGTCATGGCGTGCTGGCCATCATCTCGTTGCCGGCGATCGGTTGTCCTGTTGTCGCGTTGCTCGGGCACGGCATGTCCGAAGCGTGGCTGATGTTCGCGGTGTTCGCGACGGGCTTCTGCGTAGTCGGCGCGCAGTACGGACTTTACGCGGTCGCGGGCATGATCTATCCGACGTCGTTCCGCTCGGCGGGCGTGGGCAGCGCGATCTCGGTCGGCAAGATCGGCTCGGTGTCCGGTCCCGTGATAGGCGGCATTCTGCTGTCGATGCATCTGCCCTTCGCGCAGATGTTCTACGCGGCGTCCGGCCTGTTCCTCGTCGCGGCCATCTTTTCGACGGTGCTGGCCGTGCTGTACAGGGCGCGGTTCGGCGAAGAGCACGGCAAGGACAACTCTGCCATCAAGATGCGCTCCGCGTTGGGCGATTCCTGATCGCCGCGCGCGCCTAGCAACGCGCTCGTTTTTTCTAGACTTGTCGATGCCTGATGTCAGGCTCGCTTCGGCGAGCCGGCGTCCGGCCGTCCCCGCTCGTCTTCCTGGCCTGATGCGATCTCCCTGGATAAAGCAGCGATGAATACCGTCTCGCAGACCACTCGCACCATCGACGTGACCGCGCTGATCGAACGGCAGAAACTGCGCGGCTTCTCGTTGTGCCTGATCGCATGGTGTTTCCTGATCGTGCTGATCGACGGCTACGATCAGGTGGCCGCGGCGTATGCGGCGCCGACCTTGATTCGCGCGTGGCACGTGAATGCCGCTGAATTCGGCCATGTGTTCGGCGTCGGCCTGTCTGGCGTGCTCGTCGGTTCGTTGCTGCTCGGTTTTATCGGCGATCGCATCGGACGGCGGCTCACGATCATTTACGGCTCGCTGTGGTTCGGCATCTTGACGTATGCATGCAGTGAAGCGACGTCGCTGGATCAGTTGACCGTGCTTCGATTCTTCGCGGGCATCGGCATGGGCGGCGTCGTGCCGAATACGGTCGCGCTCGTGTCCGAGTACGCGCCGAAGGCACGCCGCGCGACGTGGATCACGCTGATGTTCTCGGGCTTTTCGATCGGCGCGGGTGGTGGCGGCGCAATTGCATCGTGGCTGCTGCCGCGTTACGGCTGGCCCGTGCTTTTCGAAGTCGGCGGCGTGGCGGCTGTGGTGGTCGCCGTCGCGTCGGTCTGGTTGTTGCCCGAATCGGTTCGCTTTCTGATACTCAATGGCCGCGCGGTGCGGCACATCTCGCGCATCGTGGGCCGGCTCGACCCGCGTATCGAACGAAGCGGCGCGGACGTGCGCTACGTCGTCGACGATGAAAAGCGCGTGCGCGCGACGCCGCTTGCGTTGTTCAGCAACGGCTTGGCCCGTGTTACACCCTTGCTGTGGGTGCTGTTCGTGCTGAACTCGCTTGCGCTGCATTTTCTGCAGAACTGGCTGCCGATTCTCTTCAGCATGAGCGCCCTGCCAGCGGCGCAGGCTGCGAAAGCCGCGATGATGTTCCCGGTGGGCGGCACGGTCGGCGCGCTTGCGTTGAGTCGCTGCGTGGACCGTTACGGAGTCGCGGTGATCCTGTCGCTCGCGATGGTGGGTCTTCCCGTGTGCATATCGCTTGGCATGCCGATGCCCGCGCTCTGGCTATATGGCGCATCGTTCATGAGCGGCGTGTGCGTGATCGGCTGCCAGTTCGCGCTCTATGCCGTGGCGGGCATGCTCTATCCGACGATGCTGCGTTCAGCGGGCGTGGGCTCCGCTATCGGCGTCGGCAAGCTTGGGTCGGTGGTCGGTTCGGTGCTGGGCGGCGTGTTGCTGGCGATGCATTTGCCTGTTGCGCAGCTATTCCTGAACGTGTCGGGTGTTTTCGTGTTCATCGCGTTGCTGTCGGTGTGGCTGGGTTGGAACCGGCGACGCGATGCAGCCCAGTCGATCGCGTGATCGCTCAGTCAAGGGTTCATACGATGCTATCCACTCTCACCGCCGATGCCGCCGCGCTCACGTCCTCTTTCGCCGAAGCACCCGAAGCGCGCCGCAAGACGATGTCGCTGCAACAGCGCATCGTGTTGACGATGGCACTGCTGGCCTTGTTGATGACGGCCATCGGCGTGCTCGGGCTGACGGGCGCGTGGCGCGCGAACCGTGCCAACCGCGACACCTACGAGAACAAGCTGACAGCGGCCATGCATATCGGCAACGCCGAATTGCTGATCGCGCGCACGCGGCTCGTGCTCGGCGGCGCGATGGCCCAGGCGGACACCTCGCGTGCCACGGAACAGATTCGCCATGCCGACGGCTTCTTCGTGCAATCGGATGAGGAATGGCGCAGCTTCGTAGCCGGCGTGCACGAAGCGGGCGAGGCTGCATTGATCGAAGCAGCGGGCCAGCGCCGCGAAGCGCTGCACCGTGCGATGCGCGCCTTCGTCGATGCACTGAAAGCAGGTGACCGCACGAGTGCCGAACGCATCGGCACGTTGCGGCTGAGCGGGCTGTTCAACGACATGAGCGCCGCCAACGACGTACTGAAGCGCGCGCTCTTCGCGAACGCAAAGCGCAGCTACGACGATGCGGAGCGCTATTTCAGGCTGTTCGTCGTCGCGTCGACGGCGATGATCGCATTCGGCATCGCGGCGGCGGCATTCAGCTGGCGCTCGCTGCGCCGCGCGATCATGGCGCCGCTCGGCGACGCGCTGACGCACTTCGACGCGATCGCCGCAGGCGATCTCAGCCGCGCTATTCCACGTCATCGCGCCGATGAAATGGGACAGTTGCTCGACGGTCTGCGGCAGATGCAGGTCCGGCTATCGCACACCGTGACGGCAGTGCGCGATAGCTGCGAATCGATTGGCACGGCGGTCGGCGAAATTGCGGCGGGCACGCTCGATCTATCGTCGCGTACGGAAGAACAGGCCGCGTCGCTCGAACAGACGGCGGCAAGCATGAGCGGCCTCACCGACACGGTGCGGCAGAACGCGGTGCGCGCGCGTGACGCCTACGCGATCGCCGACGAAGTGGCGAACGCGGCGAACGAAGGCAATGTCGCCGTCGATCAGGTGAGCAGCACAATGGCGCGGATCCAGGCGAGTTCGCGCAAGATCGCCGATATCACCGGGATCATCGAGGGCATTGCGTTTCAGACCAACATACTCGCGTTGAACGCCGCGGTGGAAGCAGCAAGAGCGGGCGTACACGGACGAGGTTTCGCGGTCGTCGCGTCTGAAGTGCGTTCGCTTGCGCAGCATGCGTCGACGGCTGCGAGAGAAATCGGTGTGCTGGTGGCGGATTCAGTGGGCGCGGCGGCGGACGGCTCGACGCTCGTCGCCGACGCTGAACAGTCGATCCGGGCCGTGCTCGACGCAGCCGGTCGTGTCAGGGAAATGATGAGCGGCATCGCCGCCGACGCCGAAGAACAACGCACCGGGATCGAGCAGGTGGATGCGGCGCTCGGCATGATGGACTCGATCACGCAGCAGAACGCGGCGCTCGTCGAGCAGGCCAGCGCGGCCGCTCAGTTGCTCGACGAGCAGTCACGCGACCTGACCCGGCAGGTCGCGGTGTTTCGGGTGGGCGGCGTGGCCTGACGCGCGTTGTCCGTGCTCGACGAACTACGTCGACCGCCGAATCGCCTCTCCCAGCAACTCCAGACCCAGATCGATCTCTTCCTCGGCCACCGTCAACGGCGGCGCGATCCGAAACACGCCACCCATGCCGGGCAACTGCACGATGTTCATGCTGAGCCCCAGATTCATGCACTCGCGCGTGATCTTCGCGCCGAGTCCATCGGCGGGTTCCTTTGTGCGGCGGTCCTTGACGATCTCCATGCCCAGCAGCAAGCCCCGCCCGCGCACATCGCCGATGCACTCGAAGCGCTCCATCAGATCCAGCAGCCCGCGTCTGAGCCGGTCCCCAATAACATTGGCCCGCGCGACCAATCCTTCGCGCTGAACCACGTCGAGCACCCGCAGACCGACTGCGGCAGGCAGCGGATCGGATACATGCGTCGTGTAGAACAGGTAGCCAAGTTCGTGCGCGCGCTCTTCGATTTGCGCGGACGTCACGATGGCCGCGAGCGGCAAACCGGCGCCGAGCGTCTTCGATAGCGTGAGGATGTCCGGCGTGACGCCGTCGCGCTGGCACGCGAACATCGTGCCCGTGCGGCCGACGCCCGTTTGCGCCTCGTCGAGGATCAGCAGCATGCCGCGCTCTTCGCATTTGCGCTTGAGCGCCGCCATGTAGCCTTCGGGAAGCTCGATGATGCCGCCCGAACTGAGGATCGGCTCGGCGATAAAGGCCGCGAGGTTGCCACTCGACTGACGATCGATGAGATCGAACGCGTAGTCGAGTTCAGCGAGGTAGTCGTAATGGCCGTCGCGCTCGAAGCGCGGCCGGTAGAGAAACGGCGCGGGGATTGCGAACGAGCCGACGGCAGCGGGACCGACACCCTTGCGGCCCGCGCTATAGGTGGCGGACGCGGCGGCGCCCGTCATGCCGTGCCACGATTGCGCAAAGCCGACAATTTCATACTTCCCGGTGACGAGCTTCGCCATGCGAATGGCCGCTTCGTTCGATTCCGCGCCCGTGCTGAGCAATAGCGCGCGGTCGAGTCCGTCGGGTGTGATGTCGGCCAGCCGGGTCGCCAGATCGACGACCGGGCGCGAGAGCATGCCGCTGAACAGGTGGTCCAGCTTGCCGGCGTACTCGCTGATCACCGACACGATCTCGGGGTGGCTGTGCCCCAACACCGCGCTCATCTGTCCCGACGTGAAATCGAGGATCGCGCGGCCATCCGCGTCATAGACGAAACTGCCCTGCGCGCGCTCGATGATCATCGGTTCGAACGTGCCGCCGTAGCGGATCAGATGCTGTCTGGCGTTGTGCCAGAAGGCTGCGTCGTTGTTGTTGGACACCGTGCTTCTCCTCGCCGATGGTGGGAATAGCTTGCAGTCTAGGCGGCTCTCTGGTTTTATAGAATCGAATAGTTCTAATGTGAGATAGAAGAGGATCTAATACCTTGAGTCTTTCTCTTGAGATCGATCTGTTGCGGTCGTTTGCCGTGATAGCCGAGGTGCGGGCGCTCAGCCGCGCGGCCAGCCGCGTCGGCCGGACGCAGTCCGCGTTGAGCCAGCAGATGAAGCGGCTCGAAGAAATCGTCGATCAGCCGCTCTTTCAGCGCACCGGCCGGGGCGTGGTGCTGACGAATCCCGGCGAGCGTCTGCTGATTCACGCGCAACGCATCTTGCGGCTGCATGACGAGGCGATGGCCGATCTGTCCGGCAAGGGGCTGTCGGGAACGATCCGCTTCGGCTGTCCGGACGATTACGCCGCTGTGTTTTTGCCGCCGTTGTTGCGGCAGTTTTCGAGCCAGCATCCGCATGCGCTGGTCGAAGTAGTGTGCGGGCCTACGCCACGATTGCTGGAACGACTGGAAAAGCGCGAGGTGGACCTCGCGATGATTTCGTTACCCGAAGGCGGTGCGCACGACGACATCATTCGACGCGAACAACTTGTCTGGATTGGTTATCCGGGGCTGGATTCGGCGGATTTCGATCCGTTGCCGCTGGCGCTCTCCGACCCGGACACGCTCGATCACATCGCCGCCCGCGAAGCGCTGCAACGCACGGGCAGGGCTTACCGCATCGCGTATGCGAGCAGCAGTCTTGCGGGTCTCACTGCGCTGGTTCGGTCGGGGCAGGCGTTCGCCGTCATGACGCAGACGGCGGTTCCCGCGGATCTAAGCGTGCTCAATGCGGATGCCGGGCTTCCGGCATTGCCTGCCATCGGTGTTTCGCTGAAGTTCGCGAGGGCGCGTCCGTCGCTGTTGACGGCGGCGTTTGCGGAGCACATCCGGTTGCTGCTGCCGATGCTGTGATGGGCGGCGCGCTGTATTTCGCCCGTCCGCCTACTCCTCGTCATCCATCCGCTTGAGCGTAGTCGAGTACTGCTCGTAACCGGGCTTCTTCGTGGCAACGCCGTTCTCGTCGAGATTGACGGGATCGATTCCCGTCAGATGCGAAGCAATACGCGTATGCCCATTTTCGGCCACGTTGTAGAGCAGATGACCGCTGTCTTCCACAGGTTCACTGTCGCCTTTCTTCATGTTGTAAAAGCGATAAGGATGATTGGTTCGATACGTGAAGTTCTCGACCGGCCCGCTCTTGACCGGCTTGCCGGGCTTGCTGGGCGGATTGTGGTCGGTGGCCACGAGCCGGTGATCGACGCCATTGATCTTGCCTGACGGCGACGTATCGAAGTGGCCGGTTTCGTTGCGAAACTTCAACTCGTCGCGCAGGGTGGCTTTGTCTTTGTCGGAAAGAACCGCCACCGTGCTGTTCGCCAAACGGGGGTTTTCGGTGAGCCGCTGTTTCGCTTTTGTCTTCGCTTCTTCGTCGCTCGTGGCGAGATGCCTGTCGTCGAAGTCCTCGCTGACAAAGTCGCTCAACGACGTCTGGCTATCGAAATAGCGCCCCTTCGGCGAGCTTGCGCGCGAATCCGATGTCGAGAAGCTCGTGCGGCGAAAGGATGCTGAACTGCCGGCATCCGATTCGTCGCCTGACGTTTCGGCATCGCTCGACGATGAACCCTCGGACGAGATCGAACTGGTACTGCCTCTGCGTGCGAGCAACGGACTGAATTGCGACGGCGGCGCGGACCGTCGAGTCTGATTGTCGCGCGCCGCTTTATCGTCTTTCGTGCCGGTATGCGTTGCGGGCAGCGATGCCTGTTGTCCCGTTCCTGTCACTCGACTCTTGAACATGCCGACCTCTCTTTCCAAAGTAACAGCGACGTGCTGCCTTGATTGGATAGTCTTCGATTCGAAGCGATGACAGGCGCGTCGACGCGAACGGCAGCGGCATTCCGCGAAGCAAGCGCCGCTTTGCGGGTGCTGGCGTTCGGCCTAAACTAGCCTTTCGTTCCCCGTTCCCGAACCCATGCCAGCTTGCCACGACCACGACGCGCACTCGTCGGCCGAACCGGTCGATGATCCATTGCAAGATCCGGCTTTGCTGCGCCGCCTGCTACGCGCCAAAGACCACATGGACGCAGCCTCGCACGAGGCCTGGCCCGTCGAGCGCCTCGCCGGGATCAGCGGTGTTTCCACGGCCCATTTCGCTCGCTGTTTCAAACGCGCCTTCGGCGTTCCGCCGCACCGATACCTGCTGACACGGCGCATCGAACAGGCCACGACGCTGCTGCGCGACACTGAACTCGCCATTACGGAAATTGCCTTCGCCACCGGCTGGGAGAGCCTCGGCACGTTTGGTCGCACGTTTCGCGACGTGACGGGCCGAAGCCCCAGCGCGATGCGCGTCGAGGCGCGCGCCAACGGGTACCAGCTGGCTCGCGTGCCGGCCTGCATTCTGAAGGCCGCGCAGCGGCCGGACCTCACCACAGCAGTTTTGGAGAAGCGTCGGCGTAAGGCCAAAGGTACATTTCGGCAACCAATCGAGGAGGTGTCGTGATGAACCAGGGAATCAACGTAGTGGGCCTGTATGTCGACGATCAGGACGAAGCACTCGCGTTCTATGTCGACAAGCTGGGATTTCGCGTCCACACGGACGTGCGCAACGGCGCGTATCGGTGGCTCACGGTGCAGCATCCGGAACAGCCTTCGTTTCAACTCGGCCTGTTCACGCCTGGCCCGCCCGTGCATGACGAGGCCACGGCTCAGACTTTGCGCGCGATGGTCGCAAAGGGCGCCATGCCGCCCCTCGTGCTCTCGGTGGCGGACTGTCGCGCGAGCTATGCGCAACTGAAAGCGCGGGGCGTCGAATTCATCCAGGAGCCGGTAGAACGCTTCGGCAGCGTCGATGCGGGTTTCCGCGACCCCGCCGGCAACGGCTGGAAAATGATCCAGGCCCCCGCGACTTAGCGAGATCACGCGCGCCACGCTGGCGCCAGACGCCAGGTGTTCGCGGGCATGAACTACCACTGGTAAGCATGCATCGAACTCGCTCGCGAAGCAGCGGCGCACGCCGCCGTTCCGCGAGCGAGAAGACGCCTACTGAAAGCCCACCACGTCGTGCGGCACATACGGCGCTTCGAGCGACGCCAGTTCATCCGCAGTGAGCTTCACACCGAGCGCCGCAATCGCATCATCCAGATGCTGCGCCTTCGACGCGCCGATGATCGGCGCGCTCACGCCCGCCTTGCCGATCACCCACGCCAATGCCACCTGCGCACGCGGAATGCCGCGCGCCTGCGCGATCTTCGCGACCGCTTCGATCACGCGACGATCCGCGTCCGCCGTCTTGTCGTAAAGGCTGTTGCCGAACGAGTCGGATTGCTGGCGTTCGGTGGTCTCGTCCCAGTCGCGCGTCAGACGGCCGCGCGCGAGCGGGCTCCACGGAATCACGCCGATCCCTTCGTCCGCGCACAGCGGCAGCATCTCGCGCTCTTCCTCGCGATACAGCAGGTTCAGGTGGTTCTGCATCGTCACGAAACGCGTCCAGCCATTTCGCTCCGCCACGTGCAGCGCCTTCGCGAACTGCCATGCGAACATCGACGACGCACCGATGTAGCGCGCCTTGCCCGCCTTCACGACGTCGTGCAGCGCCTCCAGCGTTTCTTCGATCGGCGTGGCGTAATCCCAGCGGTGGATCTGGTACAGGTCGACGTAATCGGTGCCAAGACGCGACAGGCTCGCGTCGATCGACTGGAAAATCGCCTTGCGCGACAGGCCCGATCCATTCGGCTTCTTCGCGTCGGCGCGGTTGCCCATCGGAAAGAACACTTTGGTCGCGAGCACGATTTCGTCGCGGCGCGCGAATTCCTTCAACGCGCGGCCGACAATTTCTTCCGACGTGCCGTCCGAATACGTGTTCGCGGTGTCGAAGAAATTGATGCCCGCTTCCAGCGCCTGGCGGATCAGCGGACGGCTTGCGTCCTCGTTCAGCGTCCACCGGTGCGGGCCTCGCTCGGGTACGCCGTACGTCATGCAACCCAGGCAGAGCGGGGAGATATCGAGTCCGGTGCGGCCCAGTTTCACATAGTCCATCTCATCCTCCGTGCGGTTCGGCATTCGATTATGTCGCAATTCGACGAAAGCCCGCTTCCGCCACGCCTCGCAGGCTGACTGAAAAGATTGCTGCGCGTGCGTTGCGTGCCGTGCGAATAGAGAAATACCGGGTGGAACGAGGGATCCACGCGTCCCCCGGCTCCGATAATCGGTTCCATGCAGGCTGTCGATCACGACAGCGACGATCTATCCAGTCGCGCGCTGCAGGCCATCAACCGTTGACGGGCCATCGAGCGCGCGGCGCTTCATTGTTGAAGGGCCCGTGCCGTGTGCAACAACCCGATTGTCTCCATCATCGACGACGATGAGTCCGTGCGCGTCGCGACCTCCAGCCTCGTTCGGTCTCTTGGCTGGAAGGCCCGGCTCTATGCGTCGGCGGAGCAGTTCATGGCGTCGGGCAACCTCGGCGACGTGACCTGCATCATTTCAGATGTGCAGATGCCGGGCATTTCCGGCATCGACATGTACCGGCAGCTCGTAGGACGCGGTGTGCTGACGCCGATCATTTTCATCTCCGCGTTCGCATCGGAGAAAACCCGCCGGCTGGCTTTCGACGCGGGCGCCGTCTGCATGCTCAGCAAGCCCGTTGACGTGACCGATGTGACACGCTGCCTCGAATCGGTGCGAACGCACGCATCCCGCGCCTCTGCGGCGCAGCCGCCGGCGGGAGCGCGATGATCTTGGATGCGTTGCCTATCCTGTCTGCAGGCCGCGTCCGGGGCACGCGCGCGCTCTATCCGGCGGCCGCTGCGATTGCAGCGGCCGTGTTCGTCATCGACGCATTCACGATGATCGATATCGCCGTCGCCGTGCTGTACGCGACGGTAGTGTTGCTGGTCGCCTCGGCAGGTTCCCGCGCGACGACGGCCAACGTCGCATGGGGTTGCGTCGCGTTGACGCTGCTGGGATTCATGCTGTCTCACGACGGGCACTACTCGGATGGCTCGGTGGCTCGCTGCGTGGTCAGTCTGCTCGCCATCGCGACCACGTCGATGCTGGCGCTGCGAAACCAGGCGAGCAACGACATGCTGCGCAAGCAGCTCGAAATGCTCGACCTCACGCACGACGCGATCATCGTCTACGACATGGACGACCGCGTCACGTTCTGGAACCAGGGCGCGGAGCGGCTGTACGGCTGGACGGCGCAACAGGCGATGGGCCAGCCGCTGCACGAACTCACGCAAACGCGGGCATCGACGATGCCCATCGACGAGATTCGCCGCGAGACCTTGCTTCACGGCGGCTGGCACGGCGAGCTGGAGCGCATACGAAACGACGGCGCGACGGTTTACATCTCCAGCCGCTGCACGCTGTGGCGCGACGACAGGGGCAAGCCGCTCGCAATCCTCGCCACCAGCAACGACGTTACCGCGCGCAAACAGATGGAAGCGGAGTTGCAGCGCCAGCAGGACGAACTGCGCGCGACGATCGACGCGATTCCCGGCATGGTCTGGAGTTCGTCGCGCGACGGCTGCCCCGATTACATGAACCGTCGCTGGAACGAGTACGGCGTGGAGCTTGCCGACGACATTCGCGATATCTGGCAGTCGATCGTGCATTCCGACGACCTTCCCGCGATGCAGGCCGCGTGGGCCGAAGCCGTCGCCACGGGCAGCGCGCTCGACACGACCGCGCGCATCAGGCGCAAGGACGGCGTGTACCGCTGGATGCACATTGGCGCGGAGCCGCTGCGCGACGCGAATGGGGAAATCGTGCGCTGGTACGGCGTGAATACCGATATCGAAGAGCACAAGCAGACGCAGCAGGCGCTCGAACGCAGTGAGGCGTTCCTGTCGGACGCGCAGCGCCTGAGCTGCACGGGCAGCATCGCCACGCGCGTGCCGGAGTGCGACATGTGGTGGTCGGATGAGACGTATCGCATCTTCGATATACCCCGTCACGTGACGCCCACCATCGAGCTGATCGCCGCGCGTACTCATCCCGACGATATCGACGTCGTGAAGCGCACGCATGAACGGGCGCTGGAAGGTGAGTCGCACATCGACAGCGAATTCCGGTTGCTGCTGACGGATGGCTCGGTCAAGCATGTCCATTACGTCGCGCATCTGTCGGCGCCCGCTTCCGGAAAGGTCGAGTATGTCGGCGCGTTGATGGACGTGACGGACCGCGTGACCGCGCAGGAAGCATTGGACCGCTCGACGGCCGAGCTCGCGCATGTCACGCGCGTGACGATGCTGGGCGAAATGGCGGCGTCGATCGCGCACGAGGTCACGCAGCCGCTCGCGGCGATCGTCACGGCAGGCGACGCGGCGGCGCGCTGGCTCAACCGGCCGCGCCCGGATCTCGACGAGGTTGGGCTGTCGATCGGCCACATGACGCGCGACGCGAAACGCGCCACCGACATCATCCGGCAGATACGCGCGATGGCGCAGAAGCGCGATCCGAGTCCCATGCCGCTCGATCTGAATGCGCTCGCGCGAGAGGCGATCGAACTGTTGCGGCGTGAACTGGAAGCGCACGCAATCGAAGTCGAGACAGGCAATCTGCAGCATGTTCTGCGCGTGTCCGTCGACCGTGTGCAGATCCAGCAGGTCGTCATCAACCTGATGATGAACGCGGTGCAGGCGATGTCGGCGGTGAAGAACCGCGCGCGCCGGCTGAAGATCGTCACGCACAAGGTCGATGACGGGCATGCGCAATTGCGCGTCGAAGACTCGGGCACGGGCATCAGCGAAGAGAACAGCCGGCGTCTGTTCAGCCCGTTCTTCACGACGAGGAAGGAGGGCATGGGCATCGGGCTGTCGATCTGCCGTTCGATTGTCGAAGCGCATGGCGGGCGCATCTGGGCCGAGTCGCAGGAAGGAGAAGGCACGACGATGCAATTCATCCTGCCGCTGGACGTGCATTTTGCTGGATGACAGACTGTGAAGCTATATGAAAAGCTGGCCGACGCTATCGGCGATCAGATCCAGCGCGGCGTGCTGCTGCCCGGTGATCGCATTCCTTCCGTCCGCCAGACTAGCCAGAATCATCACTTGAGCATTACGACGGTGATTCGGGCGTACCTGTTGCTCGAAAGCCGCGGGATGATCGAGAGCCGGCCGCAATCCGGCTACTTCGTGCGCGTCCGCAGCGTCGCGGGGACAAAGCCAGCGACACTTCAGGCCGCCACCCCGGATGCGAGCCCGGAGCCTTCGCAGATCGACATCAGCGGTCTGGTGCTGTCCACGCTGCAGTCGATTGGCGTCGATGGCGCTGTGCCGCTTGGCTCGCCGTATCCCGATACCGCGCTGTTTCCGCTGCAGCGGATCAACCGCTACGCGCATGCGATTGCGCGTCAACAGACGTTCTGGGGCGTGCCGTCCGAATTGCCGCCCGGCAAGCCCGAACTGATCCGGCAGATCGCGCGCCGTTATCTGGAGAACGGCGCAGCCGTCGATCCCGATGAGATCGTCGTCACGCTCGGCGCGACGGAAGCAATCAATCTCTGCCTTCAGGCGGTGGCGCGGCCCGGCGACGCCATTGCTGTCGAGTCGCCCACGTTCTACGCGATATCGCACATCATCGAGCGGATGGGCATGCGCGTGGTAGAAGTGCCGACCGATCAGAAAGCGGGCATCGACGTGAGCGCGCTTGCAAAGCTGATTGAATCGAAGCAGGTCGATACATGCCTGCTGATGCCGAACTTTCACAATCCGCTTGGCTATCAGATGCCCGACGAGCGCAAGCGTGAACTCGTCGAACTGACGAATCGACATCATGTCCCGGTGATCGAGAATGCCGTCTATAACGAGCTATATTTCGGCGACGCACCGCCGGGCACCTTGAAAAGCTACGACACGGAGGGACTGGTATTGCAGTGTGCGTCGTTCTCGAAGAGCTTGACGCCTGCATTGCGTATCGGCTGGGTACTGGCGGGACGCTATCGCGCGAATATCGAGAGGCTGAAGCTGCTCAATACGCTTACCACGCCTTCCAGCGCGCAACTCGCGATTGCCGAGTTTCTGGAGAACGACAGTTACGACCATCATTTGCGACGCGTCAGGCGCACGCTGATGCAGCATGCCAGTCTGATGCGCAGCGCCGTCGAACGATTCTTTCCTGGAGGCACGAAGATGACGAACCCGGCAGGCGGCTATCTGCTATGGGTAGAGCTGCCGCACTCGACCGATTCGATGCGCTTATACAAAAGCGCGCTCGACAACGGCATCACGATCGGACCGGGTTGCATGTTTTCGAGGTCGGGGAATTTCGGCGACGCGTTTCGCCTGAACTATAGCTATGCATGGACGCCCGAAATCGAAGGCGCAGTCGTCACGCTCGGCAAACTGGCGTCGCGATATGCGGCGCTTGAACGCAAAGAGGAAGGCGAGGAACGGGACCTGGCGATTCGCTGAACGCGTTGATCAGCGTTAATCAGTGCAATGGCGAAGAGAAGATAAAGGATGCAGGTCAGCGGCAGCTTCAAAGAGAAGCGAACCGCTGATGTAAAGGGAAATTCATGTCCAACGCAAGACCGCGCATGGACGATCAGCTGCCGAAGTAGATGTTGCAGTAGCTGACGGGGCCGACACACGAATTAGCGCCCGTATTGTGCTTGTGGAACAGACCACCCGAGCCGGTTTGCGACGTGCCCGAAGCAACACCGCCGTACGACGTTGCGCCCGTATCACCACCTTGAGCCGTCGTGGCAGCCGGGCCACGTTCCGAAGCAGGCGCGCCAGCGATCGGGTTGTAGTAAGGAGCCGGACCGAAGCCGCTTGCGAAGACGGGAGCCGATACGAAAGCGGTAGCGGCGAGAAGGGCGGCGGCGACAAGTTTGGTTTTCATGGCTGGTACCTCCAGAAACAGTTTAGGGATCGAAAATTCGTTGAACGGATGTGCGTCAACGTTGAAACCAGTCTATAAGGCGAAGCCGAAGAGAATAAGGCCTCTGGTGGGAACGCTTACTTGCCGGATTCGTGAGTAATCCGCAAACCGAAATGCCATGTTGTCGAATCCGCGCATCTGGGCCGGTCGATATCGACGAAATCGAGCAAATCTCCTTACCGGATCGCCCCCTTATTCGTGTTTGCGCGCGCTCTTAGACTTTCGCCTTCGATCGACGGGCACGGCGTGTCCTTACTGTCAGCGTGCATTTCGAATGCGCACGGAAGGATTCCGAAAGTGAGCGGGCGCGATAGCCCGTATCGTGTTTCGTGTCTGACCTGGCAAAAACATAAACGCCATTCGTCGGGTTTCTTTGGAGAGGTTGAACTGTGTTGGCGCCAATATGGAAACGAGTGGCCATCGCTACGGTTCTCGGCGCTTCGTTGACATTAGTCGGATGCGCGAGCACAGGTGGCATCCACGCTCAGGCAAAGCATCTCGATCCCGCGTCGCTCGATGCGGGCAATGCGATACGTGCGGCCGATACCGACGCGCAATGGCCCGCATCGGACTGGTGGACCGCGTATGGCGATCCGCAGCTGAATGCATGGATTGCGATGGCCGTGAGCGGCAGTCCGTCGTTGGCGGCGGCACAGGCGCGCATTCGCGAAGCGCAATCGATGACGGGCATTGCCCGTTCGGCGATGGCACCGCAGGTGAACGGCACGATGTCCGTGCAGCGTCACGGCTGGCCCGACAACGTGTTCTATGGACCGGGGCCGCTCGCGGATGCGACCACCTGGGACAACACGGCCGCGCTGCAGTTTTCGTATCACCTCGATGTGTGGGGCAAGGACCAGAACAACACGCTGAAGGCGCTCGACTTCGCGCACGCGACTGCGGCGGATGAACGAGCGGCGCAGCTCGAACTCGAAGCGAATGTCGTGCGGACGTATGTCGACCTGTCGCTGAACTATCAGTTGCTCGATATCGCCAATGCCACGCTCGATCAACAGAAGAAGATCGCGGACATTGCGGTGCGGCGTTTCAACGGCGGGCTCGGCACGGAACTCGAAGTCACGCAGGCGCAGACGCCTATTCCCGACTACGAGCGGCGCGTGGATGCCGTCGAAGAATCGATTGCGTTGAACAAGAACCGGCTTGCCGCGCTGGCGGGAAAAGGGCCGGGCGCAGGCGACGCGTTGACGCGCCCGAGTCTGTCGATGAACACACCAATCGGTCTGCCCTCGACGCTCCCCGCCGACCTGATCGGGCATCGCCCCGACGTCGTTGCAGCAAGATGGACGGTAGCGGCGCAGGCGCGCGGCATCGACGTGGCGAAAGCTGAGTTCTATCCGGACATCAATCTGCTCGCATCGGTGGGCGGTTATGCTGCGGCCGGTCCGCTATTCCAGTTCTTCAAATCGATGAGCGGCAGTTGGACAGCAGGCCCGGCACTATCGCTGCCGATCTTCAACGGCGGCCGCTTGCGCTCGCAATTGGGCGCGGCCTCGGCGAGCTACGACGAAGCTGTCGACGGGTACAACCAGACTATCGTCAACGCGCTCAAGGAAATCTCCGACGAAGTCGTGCACATGCGTTCGCTACAGACGCAACAGGACGACGCGGAGCGTTCCGTATCGATTGCGCAGAAGAACTATGACCTCGCGAAAAAGGGCTTCACGCGCGGCCTGACCGATTACGTCAACGTACTGATCGCGCAGACGCAGTTGTTGAACGCGCAGGAAAGCGTCGCGAAGGTTCAGGCGGCACGCCTCGACAATCGCGCGTCGCTCGTGGTCGCGTTGGGCGGCGGGCTGGTGCAACCTTCAGACGGCCCGTCGTCCGATCAGACCGCGCCGAAGGCGAGTCTTCATCCATTTGGACTGGGCGAAAAGCCCGCTGCGCCTGGACTGAGCCAATGACGCGCTTCGAACTTCATTCAAGCTCCACACGGAGAACCCGCCATGCCGCGTGAAATTGCATTCTTCGACACCTATATGCCGAGCCTGATCCTGATCTGCGTCGGCGGCGCGGGTTTGACGTGGCTGCTCGATCGCGCGCTCGCCTATGTGTCGATTTACAAGTTCGTGTGGCATCCGGCGCTCTTTCGCGCGAGTCTGCTCGTGATGGTCTGCGGCGGCCTGAGTCTGTTTGTGTACCGGTGACGAGAACAAGAGGACGAAATGAAAGGCAAGCAAATCGTAGGGGCGCTCGCGACGACGCTGTTCGTTCTGATCGCTGCCGTGGTGGGACGCACGCTATGGGTGCACTACATGTACGCACCGTGGACGCGCGACGGGCGCGTGCATGCCGAGATCGTGACCGTTGCGCCTGACGTGTCGGGCATCATCGTCGGCTTGCCGGTTCATGACAATCAGTACGTCAGGAAAGGCGACCTGCTGATGCAGATCGATCCGTCGCACTACCAGATCGCCGTTCAGCAGGCAGAAGCCACGGTTGCCGCCCGCAAGGCGGAACTGGCGCTAAGACGCGACAACGCGCAACGACGCGCGGCGCTCGATAACGAAGTGGTATCGACGGAAACGAAGGAAGACTCGCAGCACACGGCAGACGCCGCGCAAGCCGCTTACGAAGAAGCCGTCGCCGCGCTCGATGCCGCGAAGCTCAATCTGTCGAGAACACGGGTCGTGTCTCCCGTCGACGGCTACGTGACGAACCTGACGACATGGCAAGGCGACTACGCGACCATCTCGACGGCGAAGCTCGCCGTGGTCGACGCGCATTCGTTCTGGGTGTACGGGTACTTCGAAGAAACCAAGCTGCCGCACGTGAAAGTCGGCGACAAGGCCGAAATGCGGCTGCTGAGTGGCGGCGTGCTGCAAGGGCATGTAGAGAGCCTTGCGCGCGGCATCTACGATCAGGACAACCCCGAGAGCAAGGAACTGATTGCGAACGTCGATCCCGTGTTCAACTGGGTGCGACTGGCGCAGCGCGTGCCCGTGCGGATCAAGATCGATTCGGTGCCCGATGGAGTCGAACTTGCAGCGGGAACGACCTGCACCGTCGTCGTCAAGAGCGACGACAAGACGCGGCCGCTTTCATTACACGGCGCGACTTTGTGACATCAGGATTCCGTCTGGAGAATCTCCTGCCCGAAACGCGTGATGCGTACCGACGTGTCCCGTCTTCCGCATGACTCCAGTTCGACGGCTTCCGCGTCGGCGAGGCCGAAGATGAATCGGGTGGCGAGTTCGAGCGGCAAACCCGTTTGCTCGGCAATGGCTTTCGTGGTGACGAGCTTGCCCTGGGGATCGGTTGCTTGCGCGATCACGCGCAGCAGATTCAGCAGGGTTTCTTCAGTGTATGTGTCGTGTTCCATATGACGTCGCGATGTGTAGCGGGCAGCCGGATGAAAGGGGCTGCCTCATGTCCACACAATACCGGCGTGCGCGGCGCACGGGATGCACAGTTGCACCGAGTCCCACAGGGGACAGTTGAAACCCGCAGGTAGCGGGCGTTATCGAAAATTCCGTTCGCGCAGGGCAGCGGGGGCGGAATCGAACGTTCAAGATAGTGTCGACTCTCTCCATCGACCCTGATGGATTCGCCCAAGCCCCTGCGGCTTGGGTATTTTTTTAGTCGCTGCAAGGCGAGCATCCCAGGCAACATCGAAGAAAGGCTTTTCCATGGAAATGACGGTCTCGCGAGTCGAGCGCGCCTGGCTCAGATCGATCCGCATGCACGTGTCGCATTGGGCCGCGACGAACGGCTTGATCTGGCTGCATCTGGCGAAGACATTGACGGCCGCGTTCCTCGCGATGGGCATCGCCATGAAGCTGGAGATCCCCGCGCCGCGAACCGCGATGGCAACCGTCTTCGTGCTGATGCAGCCGCTCAGCGGCATGGTGTTGTCGAAGAGCTTCTACCGCGTGCTGGGCACGGCGGCGGGCGCCATCGCCGCCGTCGCGCTCGGTGCGCTGTTTCCGCAGCAGGCGTCGTTGTACGTCGCCGGCATGAGCCTGTGGGTTGCGCTGTGCACGGCGGCGGCGCTGCGCTACCGGAGTTTCCAGTGGTATGCGTTCGTGCTCGCCGGATACACGGCTGCGCTGATCGGCATTCCGACGGTGCTCAATCCCGATGGTCTCTTTATCGCTGCGCTGAATCGCGCGGCCGAAGTGCTTCTCGGCATTCTGTGCTCGGGCCTTGTCAGCGCGATTGTGTTTCCGCAATGGTCGGGTACGCGGCTCAAGCATATGCGGCGCGAACGCTTCGGCAATTTCTCGAGCTTTGCCGCGCGGTCGCTGAGCGAAGAGATCGACGCGGCCGTTTTCCGGACCCAATACGGCGAATTCGTCGATAGCGTGGTGGGCTTCGAAACGACGCGCGCCTTCGCCTCGTTCGAAGACCCGGACATCCGCGCAAGAACGAAACGGCTCGCGCGGCTCAATAGCGACTTCATGGATCTCTGCACGCGGCTGCATGCGTTGCATCGTTTCATGACGCGAATCGGCGCGTCGGACCGGCATCGCATCGTCGATGTCCTCAGGCCGTTTTGTGAAGAACTGGCGCACGCGATTGCCGTGCATCACGATCCTGCGCTGGTGGACGATGTCTACGTCGGTGAAAAAGCGGCCAATGCCGCGGCGTTTCGCAATACGCTATCGAGTCAGGCACGCGCGGCATTGAACGACACCGGCGAACTGCTGAACGACGAAGAGCAACTCGACTTCGATACGGCCATCGAATTGCTCGACGCCTTTGCATCGGGCTATGTGCGGTATGCGCAAACCTATGTGTCGCTTGCCTACCAGCGGCATGCACTCGAAGATACTGAAGTGAAGTACGTGGTCAAGACGAACCGCTACGTGGTCCTGCTCACGTTCGTCACGGCGGCCGTGATACTCGGAACGATTGGCGCTTTCTGGCTGTCGAGTGATTGGCCGAGCGGCGGATACGCGATCATTGGCGCGGCGGCGACTGCGGCACTCAGCTCGAATTCTCCGACGCCAGCGAAGTTCTGCATGCAGATGGCAGGCGGCGCCGTCATGGCCACGGCGATGGGCTATGTCGCGCTTGGCTTTCTGTATCCGAACATCACGGGTTTTCCGCTGCTGTGCTTCGTCCTCGCGCCGGTGCTGGGCTTTGGCGCATTTCTCGCCACGCGTCCGAAGCTGACGGGCTGCGGCGTGAGCTTCTGCATCTTCTTCTGCGTGCTGGCTGGGCCCGATAACGTGATCCATTACATGCCGCAGCAGTTATTGAACAATGGGCTTGCAATTACGATATCGATGCTGGCCTGTGCGCTCGCCTTCGCTGTGGTGTTTCCCGTCGAAATTCCGTGGCGGCTTGCTGCATTGACACGTGATCTGCGCGGACAGGTTCGATTGACGTGCACGGAGTCTCTCGAAGGCCTGAACGAAGTCTTCCAGTCGAGCACGCACGACATGACGGCGCAACTTCGGGCGCTTTCGCCGCAACATCCGAAGGGCTACGACGACGCATTGCTATGGATGCTGGCCGTGCTCGAAATCGGCCATGCCGCAATCGATCTGAGAACGGGCAACCGGGAAGCGCATTTCGTTTCGATCATACGTCCCGACTGGCAGGCGTTGACGGACAAGACCATGAACGGTCTCGCACGGCTGTTCGACGATCCGTCGCAGTCGAATCTCGCGCAATGCATTGCGGCGATCGACGCGCAAATCAGCGTGACGTGCCGCATGATCGACGAACTATATGGCGCGACGCAGAAGATCCAGCAGGTGCGGCGTATGCGAGCGTGTCTGCGTTTCATGCGCAGCACGCTCGTCGATACGGAAGCGCCGTTTCACTTCGGCTAGAGCGGGGCAGGGGCGGACAATCAGGTCGAGCAGAGACTCTCGATAACGGGCTGCTGTAGCGCGGCCTCATCGCGTGTGATCAGCTCGGAGACGTAATCGCGAACGAAGGATACCCACGTCTTCGTGCGCGCATCGACGAATTTGCCCGCGGGATACAGCACGTAGATGTTCATTTTCTGCAGCGAGTACTGCGGCAGCACGCGCACGAGGCTACCGTCTTTCAACGCGGGAACGGCCGCATAGGAAGGCAGTGCGCCGATTCCCATGCTGTTGCGTATCGCGACGATCAGCGATTCGGCAATATTGGCCTGCAACAGGCTGTCGACGTGCACGACTTCCGTGTCGCCGGACTTCTCGAACATCCATTCGCAGGTTGGAAATCCAGGCATGCTGAGCGTCAGGCAATCGTGCATCGCGAGTTCGGAGGGCGCATTCGGCAATCCGCGCGCGCGAACATATTCCGGCGAAGCGCACAGCACGTTGCGCGTAGAACCGAGCGTGTGCGAAATCATCTCCGAGTCGGACAGCGACGACGCCGGAAAAATAGCGACGTCCGCGCCCATTGCATACAACGCAGGCGTACTTTGCGTCAGCGTCAACTCCACGCGCACGTCGGGATAGATCGAGCGGTACTTCGAGATCGCGGGAAGAATGTAGTGCTGGCCAATGCTCGCGTAGCTGACGATGCGCAGCGTCCCGGCCGGACGTTGATGCGCTTCGCTCACGGCTTCTTCGGCGCTCGCGATGTCGGACAGAATCCGCTTGCAGCGCTCCAGATACACCTGCCCGGCAGGCGTCAGCGCGAGACTGCGCGTGGAACGCGTCAGCAGCCGGACGCGCAGGTGCGTCTCCAGTTCGGTGACTGCACGCGACATGGCGCTAGGCGCCGCATCGAAGGTCAAAGCGGCAGCCGTGAAGCTGCCGCTTTCGACAACGCGTGTGAATACGCGCATGTTTTGAATCATGTCCATAAGACTCGGATTTCGATTTTGAGTGATCGGTACGGGCGTGGCACGGGCAATGGCTCGATGGTGCGGCCCTACGTGCGAATCTGCTTGTGTAATCGCACGTCGCCGGTCATGAACATCGCGGCGGGAGAGGGGCGCGCGGCTGGTTACGCGAGCCACGTCCCGAAGTCGTAGTACTCGACAAGCTCGCCGTCGTTCACGGTGCCGCCCGCCCGGATGCGCGCAAGGCCCGTCGCTGCGGCCAGCGTGTTGAGCGATCCCGGGCTTTGCTGATCGAACGGATGCAGTTGTGGTGTGCCGTCGGGCGCGACGCGCAACTCGACTCGTAGGAACTCGTCGCGGTGGCCGGCAACGCGTGTGTGGCCGCTAAACGGAAGCATCTGCGTGCGAGGCAGCGCAGCGCGTCGCCCCTGGAGTTGTCGCAGCATCGGGCTGACCAACAACGCAAACACGACATACGCCGCGCCCGGATTGCCCGGCAAGCAGACCAGTTTCTTGCCCGCCACGGTGCCGACGGAAAAGGGCTTGCCGGGTTTCATGCGTACTTTGCAAACCTCTAGCTCGCCGCCAAGCGAATCGAGCACGGACCGCAACAGGTCTTTCTCTCCCGTCGAAATGACGCCCGCGCTGATGACGACATCGGAATGTGCAAGCAGATGAGCAATGGCGCCGCGCGTTTGCGCGAACTCGTCCTTTGCGTGAAGCCGCGAACTGACGGACGCGCCCATGCCGCGCACCAGTGCCGACAGCATCGGTCCGTTGCTGTCATAGCTCTGCTCGGGCCGCATCGGCTCGCCGACGCGCACGAGTTCATCGCCCGTCGTCAGAATGCCGACGCGCAACTTGCGCTGCACGCGGACCCAATCGATTCCCTGCATTGCGAGCAATCCGACGTGTGCCGCATTCAGCACCGTGCCTTTGGCGATCAGCGTATCGCCGCGCCGTGCGAATTCCCCGCGACGCCGAACATGTTGTCCCGCACGCACGGGCCTGTCGATCTCGATGCGTTCGCCGTCTACGGATACGTGCTCCTGCATCACGACGGTGTCCGCGCCTTCAGGCAGCAGGCTGCCCGTGAAGAGCCGCGTTGCTTTGCCCAGTTGGAGCGGCGCCGGCATCGCGCCGGCGTAATGACGGTCCTGAACGGGAAATGCAGTACTCGCGGCAAAGTCCGCGTAACGAATGGCGTAGCCGTCCATTGCGCTGTTGTCGGCATGCGGCATATCGTGAACGACGATCACGTCGTCGAGCAGCACACGCCCCGCGCATTCTTCGACCGATACCTGCTCGCATAGATCGAGAGAAAAGGTACTGGCGAGTAGCGACTGCTGCACCGAATCGAAGTCAGCGAGCACATCCGGCTTTTCAGCGATGCACGTGTCGGGACTTTGTCTCATTGCATCGGACCTCATGCCGGTTTCAACGCAGACGTTGCGCAATATTCGACGAATCCGTCCCTGCGGCAAAAGCTCACGAGACGCATCTGCGCGTCATGAGCGATGCGTATCGCAAGCGACGTGGGCGCGGAAATCGTCGCGATCATTGGAATATCCAGTCTCGCCGCTTTGCGCACGAGTTCGTAGCTCGCCCTGCTGGACATGAAGACGAAGCCGCATGTCAGATCGACGTCACGCCCTGCGAGCGTGCCGATCAGCTTGTCCAACGCATTGTGCCGGCCGACGTCTTCCATCACAGCCAGTACAGCGCCGTTCAGCGAGCACCATCCAGCAGCGTGCGCACCGCCCGTGCTACGCATCAGGTTCTGCCATTCGGGAAACTCTCTCGCGGCGCGCCCGATCGCCGCCGCACGCACTTCGCGCGCGGCGCTCGAATCGCGGACAGGTTGCGGTTGAAGGTCGAGCAGATCGATGCTTTCGATCCCGCATACACCGCAGCCGGTCCGGCCAGCTAGCGTGCGCCGCGTCTGCTTGATTCGTGCGAACGCTTCCCTGGCGACCGTCATGTCAATCACGACGCTGTCCGCATGACGTTCGACTGCCACGTCGAGGATATCGGCGGCGCGATCGACAAGTCCTTCCGTCAACGAAAACCCCACGGCGAACGCTTCGAGGTCGCATGGCGTGCACATCATCACGGCGTGCGAAATGCCGTTATACACGAGGGAAACGGGCATTTCCTGCACGACGAGATCGTCCGCCGTGCTGACTGCGCTGTCGCGCACGCGGGTCACACGCTGCTGCACCGTACCGTCGCACTCCGTCAGGTCCATATTCTTAATTCCGTTGCAATGCGTGACACTGTTCCCGCCAGTCTACAAAGATGCATAGTGCGATGAAATCACACAAAGGTATGCGGCTTTAAGCCGCGAGTCTGACGCATACGCCGGTGCGCGCATCGAGTGCGGCACCGGCGTTGCGTGGCGGGCGTGAGAATCAGTGCTTGATGGGCACGACCTTGCCGCGGAACAGGTGGTACTGGAACAGGTTGTAGCCGATCATGACCGGGAACACGATGCCGATGCCGAACAGCATAAACACGAGCGTCGTGCCGTCCGACGCAGCGGATGCAATCGACAGCTGTCCAGGCACGATGTACGGGAACAGGCTGATCGCGAGACCCGCGAACGACACGACGAACAACACCATCGACGCAATGAACGGGCTATGTTCGCCGCGCATCCGGATCGCGTAGAGGATATACACGAACGCGGCGGCGGCAAGCACGGCAAGCGCAAGCAGCACGTGGAAAACGCCGACGTCGTCCCAGCGCGTCACCCCAACAGTGGTGATCTTCACGGTGCCCAGCGACACCACGATGGCGGCGATCACCGTTGTGAAGACCGCGTAGGTTGCGTAACGGCGCGAAGCGTCCTCGATGGCGCCCGTCGTCTTCTTGATGAGCCACGTCGCGCCGAGCAGCGAGTAGCCGGACACCACGCCGATCGCCGTGATCGCGATGAAGGCGGCGCTGTCGACGCCCGGGACCAATCCCGTCAACACCTTGCCGAGTACGATGCCCTGGCAGATCGCGGTGAGCAGGCTGCCGATGCCGAACACGGCATCCCAGACCCGCTTGCTGCGATGCGCTGCATGGCGGAACTCGATCGACGCCCCGCGCATGATGAGGCTCGCGATCAGCAGCATCACGGGCACGTACAGCTGGGTGAGCAGCAGCGAGTACGCCGCCGGGAACGCGCCGAACAGCGCGCCGCCGAGTGCGACCAGCCACGTTTCGTTGGCGTCCCATACGTGACCGATCGACTGGATCATGACGTCGCGGTCCGATTCGTCGCGTCGGAACAGCGTGAGGATGCCGACGCCAAGGTCGAATCCGTCCGTCACCACGTAGAAGACGAGCATGAGTCCGATGATGCCGAACCATGCGTTACTGAGTAATTCCTGTGTTGTCACGGCGTTCATTTTTCAGCCTGTCGATAAGAGATCAGTATTCGATTGCCTGTTGCGTCGTGCGCGGCGCGGGTTCGGCGGGCGGCGTCAGCGTCAGGTCGGGGCCATTCTTGAGCCAGCGTCGCGCGAAGACGAAGAACGACGTGATCAGCACCACATAGAACGCCGCGAACATCAGCATGCTGCCGCTGATCGCCGTCGGCGAGATCGCGGACGCGGCGTGCTCGGTGCGCAACAGTCCATACACGACCCACGGCTGGCGACCGACTTCGCGCACGATCCAGCCGCATTCCACCGCGATATACGGCAGCGGAATCGCAAGCACCCACGCGAGGAACAGCTTCTTCTGATCAAGCAGCGCCTGCATATTGCCGCGCGTCTTGCGGAACACATAGATCGTCCAGAATGCGAGCACCATGAACAGGAAGCCAATGCCCGCCATTGCGCGGAATGCGTAATACAGCAGCGGCAGCATCGGCGGCTGGTCGGCAACGGGAATATCCTTCAGGCCTTTAACCTGGCCGTGCAGACTGTGCGTGCCGAGCACACTCAGCATGCCCGGTACTTCGAGCGACCAGTCGTTGCCCTGCTTCGCCTTGTCGGGCCACGCGAGCAGCGACCATGAGGCGCCCGTGCCCGGTGCATTGGTTTCCCAGTGGCCTTCAATGGCCGCACCCTTTGCAGGCTGCGTTTCGAACACGTCGACGCCGCTCGAATCGCCGAGCCAGATCTGCACGGGAGCGATGAACGCGAGCAAAAGCAGCGCAACCTTGAACGAGCGGACGAAGAACTCCGGGTTGCGGCGCTTGAACAGGTAGTACGCGGAGATGCCCGCCACGACGACGAGGCCCGTTTCGAGCGCGGCGAACCACATGTGGGTGACACCCCAGATCATGTCTGGATTGAAAATGGCCTTCATGTAGCTCGTCACGACCAGTTTTCCGTTCTCCACGGCCACACCGGCGGGCGTTTGCATCCACGAGTTCGCGACCATGATCCAGAACGCGGACAGCGTCGAGCCGAGCGCGACCATCGCCGTCGCGAACAGGTGTACGCCTTTGGGCACGCGGCCCCATCCGAGCATCATGATGCCGACGAAGCCCGCTTCGAGCATGAACGCCATCGCGCCTTCGAAGCCGAGGATGTTGCCGAAGAATTGCCCCGTGAAGTTCGAGAACGGGCCCCAGTTGGTGCCGAACTGGAACTCCATCGGAATGCCGCTGACCACGCCGACGGCGAAATTCAGCAGAAGCAGCTTGCTCCAGAAGCGCGCGTGCCGGTACCAGACGACTTCATTCGTCTTGACCCACAGCGTTTCCACTACGAGCAGGAACGCGGAGAGGCTGATCGTGAGAATCGGCCACAGTATGTGAAAGATCGCGGTCATCGCGAACTGGCCGCGTGCGAGGTGTAGGGCTTCCAGAGACATGACGGATACCATTTTCCAGGTTGACGCCGGGCGCGAAGGGGACGCCGCGCCCGGCGCGATACAAAAGTGACGCTGACGGCTCAGAACGGATGCGCGACGGCCGGTTCGGCGGAGTGATGCAGCAACACCGGAATCGACTTCGAGGTCGGCGTATTGCAGACGTCGCCCACGCTATGCAGCGGCACGAGCGGATTGGTCTCCGGGTAGTAAGCCCCAATACAGCCGCGCGGAATGTCGTATTCGACGAGGCGGAACGAATTCGCACGTCGTTCGATGCCGTCATCCCAGACCGTCGTCATGTCGACCCAGTCGCCATTCTTGAATCCCAGCATTTCGATATCGGTGGGATTGATGAAGACCACGCGGCGTTGGCCGAACACGCCGCGATAGCGATCGTCGAGCGCGTAGATGGTGGTGTTGTACTGATCGTGTGAGCGCGTGGTCATCAGCGTCATCAGACGTTCGCCGTGAATCTTTTGCGCGCGCTTGATAGGCGTGTCTTCCTGAACGGCATGGATGACGAAGTTCGCCTTGCCCGTCGACGTCTCCCATTCGAGTTCGCGTGACGCGACGCGCAGATGGAAGCCGCCCGGATGCTTGATGCGTTCGTTGTAGTTGGCGAAGTCGTCGAACACCTTGGCGATGTCGTCACGGATCAGCGAATAGTCGTCCGCAAATGCGAGCCAGTTGACCTTGCTGTCGCCGAGCGTCGCATGCGCGATGTTCGCGACGATGGCCGTCTCGGACATCAAATGCTTCGAAGCGGGCGTATTCATGCCATACGAGATGTGCACCATGCTCATCGAGTCTTCGACCGTCACGCCTTGCGAGACGCCGTTGCGGACGTCGATTTCCGTGCGGCCCATCGTCGGCAGAATGAGGGCGTGCTTGCCGTGCACGAGATGGCTGCGGTTGAGTTTGGTCGTGATGTGAACCGTCAGATCGCAGGCGCGCAGCCCGTCCCATGTGCGGTACGTGTCGGGCGTCGCCATGGCGAAATTGCCGCCCAATCCGATAAAAACCTTCACATGACCTTCGAGCATGCCTTCCACGGTTTCGACCACGTCCAGTCCTTGCCCGCGAGGCGGCTCGAAACTGTAGACCTGTGCAAGGCGGTCGAGGAACTCAGCCGTTGGACGTTCCTCGATACCGACCGTGCGGTTGCCTTGCACGTTCGAATGTCCGCGCACCGGGCAAAGACCCGCACCGAGCCGGCCGATATTGCCCTTCATCATCATCAGGTTCGACAGGATATGAACCGTCTGATGCGAATGCTTGTGCTGGGTAAGGCCCATGCCCCACGTCGCGATGGTGCGCTTGCCGTTCGCATAGATGCGCCCGAGTGCTTCGATGTCTTCGCGCGCGACACCCGATTCGCGTTCGAGCAGTGACCAATCTTCATTGCGCAAGTCTTCGGCGAATGCTTCGAAGCCGAGCGTATGACGCGCGATGAAGTCGAGATCGAGCACGCGTTCCGTGCCGTTTTCGACGGCAATGTCGTCCAGTTCCAGGATGTGTTTTGCGACGCCTTTGATCAGCGCGAAGTCGCCGCCGAGTTTCGGCTGGATGAACAGCGATGCGATTTTCGTGCTGCCCATCGTCAGCATTTCGACGGGGTGCTGCGGGCTCGCGAAGCGTTCCAGTCCGCGCTCGCGCAGCGGATTGACGGACACGATGGTTGCGCCGCGACGCGCGGCTTCGCGCAGTTCGCCGAGCATGCGCGGGTGATTCGTCGCCGGGTTCTGGCCGAAGATGATGATCGTGTCAGCGTGCTCGAAGTCTTCGAGCGTCACAGTCCCCTTGCCGACGCCGACGGTGCCGGGGAGGCCTCGGCTCGTTGCTTCGTGGCACATGTTCGAGCAGTCGGGGAAATTGTTGGTGCCGAACATCCGCACGAACAGTTGATACACGTACGCGGCTTCGTTGCTCGCGCGGCCCGACGTGTAGAACGCGGCTTCGTGCGGCGACGCCAGCTTGTTCAGATGCCCGGCGATCAGTGCGAATGCGTTGTTCCACTCGATCGGCTTGTACGTGTCGGTCATCGGGTCGTACACCATCGGCTCGGTCAACCGGCCATGCTGCTCAAGCTCGTAGTCGGTCTGCTTCATCAGCGCTTCTGTCGTGTTCGCCGCGAAGAAGTCGCGCGTGACGCGCTTGGTCGTCGCTTCGGCGGCAACGGCCTTCACGCCGTTCTCGCAGAACTCGAAGGTGGATGCGTGCTCGCGATCGGGCCATGCACAACCCGGGCAATCGAAACCATCGGGTTGGTTCTGCTTGAAGAGCGTGCGGTAGCTTCCGCCTGCCACCCGCTCCTTGATCAGATTGATGGCGACGTACTTGAGTGCGCCCCAGCCTGCTGCGGGGTGATGATATGGCTCGATACGGCCCTGCTGCTTCGGTTTGTCCATGAGTTCGGCTCCCGTTGACTGTGCTGCGCTGAAGCCTGGAAACAGGTTCTTCATTCACGCATCCGACTGGAGGGAAGAATAAATTCAAATACAGTTGACCGGAGCGCACACATTGACGGGGTGCTGAAGAGTACAGTTGGAAAAGCACAGCCGTACTGCCGTTTTCACTGCGAAATAAGACCGGATAGCGCGCGTTCTTTCGTAAATGCACGCTTCGTTCCTCTGCGCAATGCAGTGCTTCGGAGAAAGTGCGAGCCGCACGTTCGTGACTACAATCGCGCCGTCTTTGTGAACCGTGATGGAGATGGAATTGGATAGCGAAGCCGGACCCGCAAGCATCGAATTCGACCCGGTGTTTATCGATGTGCTCGAACAGCTGTGGACTGCATTCAATGAGGAGCGCGAGGAACCCTGGTCGCTTGCGAAGTTATCGAAGCGTAGCGCGTTGCCGATGAGCACGTTGCGCAGGGCGTTGACCGATCTTGAGTCGGCGGATCTGGTTAGGTTTGAAGTCGCAGACGATGGGCGCGGCTATGCGGCGCTATCCGAAGAAGGCGCGCTGTTGAGCGAAGAGCTGTTTGGGTTTGTGATGTCGAAGCAGTCGCAGTGATTGCGACGCTGGAGGGCGAATTATGGCGTTCGATGTTGCCGGCTAATCCGTCATGAAGATGGAGCAGCCGGCATTGCTTTCAGTGGTGGTCATAGGTTGGGTTGGAAGACGGAGTCAGTGTGTCCGTTGAACGATGGCCCGACTGCGAGTCTCCAGTCGTGGACGGCCCATATCCGCTGTTTTGTGCTTGCTGGTTTTGCGCGGCGACTTTCGCTTCGGCCGCCTGGATCTTGTCGGGGTAGTCCGTGTCGCTGAAGTCCCACGGGTGGTAGCCCGCATTTTCCAACTGCACCAGTTCGGCTTTTACCTGTGCGCGTGTGACGGGTTGGGTGGTCTGCGCGAAAGACGTCAGCGGCATTGCAATCGCTGCGACCAGTGCAGCAGCCTTCAACAAGTTCTTCATGATCTCTACCTCGTGGCTGGGCCGGTAACATCGCGAAGCGTTTGTTCGCGAATCTGAGGTTCAGTCTAGGCGCCCAGCGCGCGGGAATAAACCCGCTCGCCTTGAAATCTGCTTTGCCGAATGTCGTGGAATCCGGTCAGCGCATTACCTCTCGATGGACAAGGCAATCTTGCTGAAATGTCGCGCAATATCGCGAGTGCTTCATGCAAGAATCCGACGCAGATGAACATTGAAGAGCGTCACGATGGATACTTTCGAAAACATGCGCATGTTCATGCGCGTCGTCGAAACAGGGAGCTTTACGGCGGCCGCACGTGATGTCGGAACGACAGTCGGGAATGCATCGAGAGCCGTGAGCGATCTCGAGTTGCGCCTCAGCACCCGCTTGCTGAATCGCACGACACGCCGCATCTCGCCGACGGAAGCAGGCCAGCGATACCTGCAGCAGTGCGTCCACATTCTTGCTAGCGTCGACGCAGCCGAAACAGAAGCGGAAAGCGGTCTGCCGAACCCGTCCGGTAAGTTGAAGATTCATTGCGTCACGGGCTTCGGGCAACACTATGTCGTTCCCGTCATCTCACGTTATCGCGAACGCTTTCCGAATGTGCAGATCGAACTCACGCTGGCTCAGCGAGTGCCCGATCTGATCGAGGAAGGGTATGACGTCTCGCTGGTTCAGGGGGTGGAGCTTGCGGAGTGCGGCTTGTTGTCGCAACGTGTCGGCAGCGCGCACAGCATTCTTTGTGCGTCGCCGGAGTATGTGGAGCGTCACGGTTCGCCGGCCTCGCTTGCCCAGCTGCAACAGCATGCATGCCTCGAATTGCGGTCGCCGCTTGCGCCACAAAGTGAGTGGCATTTCGACGGACCAGATGGCGAAGAATCGGCCGTGCCGGGAAGGATCGTATTCTCCGTCAATCTGGCCGATGCGATGGCAGTGGCATTGTGTCGCGGGATGGGTGTGGGCATTCTGCCGATCGCGGATGCGCTGCCGTATTTGCGCACTGGAAAGCTCGTTCATCTGTTACCCGAGTACAGCACGCAACAGGTTCAGTACTTTGCGATTTATCCACCGCGACACTCGTTCAATACCAGGCTGAAGACGTGGATTCAGTTCTTGCGTGAACAGTTGCCGAATCTCACCGTTGCACAACATGCCTCGACGGAAGATCTGCCGTCGTGACACGTATTCTGTGCTTCACATGAAGCGATGGATGTGTACGTCATTCGGACTAATTGGACGCGATAAGCTCTGTGCCATTGCATGCTGAGATGGCGAGATTGTCGATATGAAAGATTGTCCTGAACAGAATCTGACCGAGAACATACGGCGCCGATTCGATCGCTTCATCAACGTCGTCGAACTTGCGGGCCTGATCCTGATCGGTCTTGCGACCGCGTATGCGATGGCGATCGAAGCCTGGCGAGTGTTGATGGCCGGGCAAGTTTCGCTGACCGATCTGTTGCTGATGTTTCTGTATCTGGAAGTGCTGGCGATGGACGCGCGCTATCTGCGTCTCGGGCAAATGCCCGTTCGCTTTCCACTGTACATCGCGATGGCGTCGCTTGCGCGGGACCTGATACTCCGCGCTGGTGACACGGCTGACCAGCACGTTCTGCTCACCACGTTAGGTATCGCCGTGCTCGCGATCAGCGTGTACATCCTTCGGTATGGCCAGCATCGTTACCCCGCGCGCGATGACGATGGACGTGAGGAATTGCGGCGTCCCGAGCCCGCGAACAAATAGAGCACGATCTGACGCGCACGACGCCGTTCATATCGGCAATTTCCGTAGAGAACGCGAGCTTGCGCGCACGACCATCCTTGGATACTCGGTGAAATCGATTCACTCGCTGTGTCTGGAAGGAGGTCGCCATGCGCGCCGAACAATATGCCTTGGTCGCGGAGCTTGAGCGCGACGAAGCTACGCAACCTTCGCATGCCACGCCCGGCATCGCATGCAGAGCGTCCATTGCAGCGATGTTGTTGTGGTCGCTTGTCGAAACGTATTGGGATCTGCTTTACCCGATGGGTAAGATCCACATTGCCATCATCCTATTCACGAAGCTGATCATCGCGGGCATTGCGCTGGCCGCGCTGTGCGGCTCGTTCATTGCGCTTGCGGCGTGTGCATTCTTCTGCGTGGTTAGCATCGTCGTGATCGGCGTGACGCTGCCTGATTTGTACACGCTGTCGCGCACTTTCTTCTATCTGTCGCTCGTGGAAGTTGTGGTCAAGACCACGGCGGCTGTATCGATCTCGTTCTACTGTGCCGAGGATCACGTCACGCGTGATCTCGATGCTTGCAATTGGCAGATGCGATAGCAGTTCAAGAGGTTTTCTGATGAGAACGTCGATCATACGTGGTGCGGTCTTAATAGCTGCATTGCTGCTTGGCGCATGCACGAGTGTTGGCGAGAGCGCGAGCGCGAAGGAAAACCTGCTATCAACGGCGGGCTTCAAGACGGTTCCGGCTAACGAACTAAAAGAACTCGGAGTAGACAGCTTGCCGTCCGGGCGCATCGTGAAGATAAAACGAGGCGATGTCGATGTTTTTCTCTATCGAGACGCCAATGCATGTGCTTGTCTGCTGAAGGGCGACGAGCAAGCTTTCCAACGCTATAAAAGCGAGAAGCTCGAACGCGACTTCCACCCGGCTGGAGCGGTGCCGGCCGCGTTCTAAGACTGCCTCGCCGACTGCGTCGAAAGACGTCACCGCGAAAGATGCACCGAAGGCAGGCGGAAGCAGCGGCAAGACCAAAGCCAGGAAGCCGCGTCGAAGCGCGAAGGCAGCAGCCGAGGAGCACTCCGAAGCGCGCCTCGACGAAGCGCTCGACGACTCGTTCCCGGCGAGCGATCCGCCGGCATTCATCGAGGATGGTCCGGCTCGCTGAATCGCGACACCGGCGCCGCATGCGCCACAGGCCGGAAGTGATTTGCAAGCTTCACGCTTCCGGCCGGCTGAGAGCCTTGTCCCACGGGGCAATTCCGCTATATAACTACCCCGCCCTGGTACATTCCCTACAAAGCCGCTAGAACAGCGCGGGTCCCTCGCGACCCATTCCCCCGCCGCCGGGCGAGTCATTCGCCCGCAAACCCCCGCCCCATCTCGAAGCGCGAGTCATTGCAACGTCGAATGCACGCTCTTGCACCCAATGCACGAAAACCTTGCATTACCTGAGGTATGGGAAAGAGCGCAGAAAATGTAGCTGGATGAAGCAAATTGGCTTGATACGCTGCACTTCATGCATTAAGCCCGCGGTTCGCCGGATGTGACGCACAAATCTTCTGCCCGTCAGAAGACAGGCGGCATATTGCGCGGAGAAACCCGGGTTCGCAATCGAGTGCTGCCGCATATCAAGCAAACGCAATGCGCGGCGCCGATTTCCTGAACTCGCCAGTTGGGATGACAGAATGACGCCAAACCTGACATTCGCGCCGGACAGTATGATCCATCCGGGTACCTTCGGAGCGGAAGATACTTCCGCAGCGGTGAAACCTGTCGCTATCTCCGGGACCGATATTCTCACGGTCAAGAACCTGTCGAAGATCTTCGGACCGAAGCCCGAGCGTGCCGCTGAACTGATCAGGCAAGGTCTCGGCCGGAATGAAATCTTCGAGCAGACGGGCAACATGGTTGCCGTCAACGACGTAAGCCTCAGCGTCAAGGCAGGCGAAATTTTCGTCGTCATGGGCCTGTCCGGTTCGGGCAAGTCGACGCTGGTGCGTCTGCTCAACCGGCTGATCGAGCCGACCTCCGGCCAGGTCATCCTCGAGGGCCGCGACATTGCACCCATGTCGACGCCGGAACTGCGCGATGTGCGCCGCAAGAAGATGGCGATGGTGTTCCAGTCATTCGCGCTGCTGCCGAACCGCACGGTGCTCGACAACATCGCCTACGGACTCGAAGTCGCGGGTCTCAAGAGGGCCGAGCGATACGACATTGCGCGCACCGCGCTGACGCGGGTCGGTCTCGGTTCGTATGAAAAGCTGCTGCCGGGCGAACTCTCCGGTGGCATGCAGCAACGGGTCGGCCTCGCTCGCGCCCTTGCGGTGAATCCTTCCGTGCTGTTGATGGACGAAGCCTTCTCGGCGCTCGATCCGCTGATCCGCTTCGAAATGCAAAGCGAGCTGCTGCGGCTTCAGAAAGAAGAGCAGCGCACCATCGTGTTCATTTCGCACGACATCGAAGAAGCGATCAAGATCGGCGGCCGTATCGGCATCATGAAAGATGGCTGCCTCATTCAGGTCGGCACGCCTGCCGAACTGATCCAGTCGCCCGCCGATGCCTACGTGCGCGACTTCTTCCGCAATGTCGATGTTTCGCGCTTTCTGAAAGCTTCAAGCCTGATGACGACGGTCGAGCGCGGGCTGATTTCCTGCGACGTCGCCGCGCCTTCGGAGCGCTACCTGAATCAGCTTATCGATAGCGGCGTCGAATGCGGCTACGTGTGCGACGAAGCGGGTCGATATCAGGGCTGCGTCACGCCGGCTTCGCTGCACAAGACGGGTGCCCATTCGATCCGGGAAGCGTTCGTGAACGACGTGAACGCTGTTGCGCTGGATACGGATCTGCATCAACTGGCCACGATCGCCTTGAGCCAGCAACACGACGTACCCGTCACCGATACAGCCGGCAGGCTCGCAGGCGTCGTGTCCTGCCGGACGATTCTCAAGCAGGTCATGGAACGGAGAGCAGCATGAACTCGTCAGTCATCGGGAAGTTTGCGGAAAACGCTGTCAACTTTCTCTTTCAGCATTTCCGCGGCGGCTTCGACGCTTTCTCTGCCGCATTGGGCGCAGTCATCAAGTTGCTGGAAGATGGACTCGCTGCCGTTCCGTTCGTCGCGATGCTCGTGCTTCTCGTCGCGTTCGCATTGTGGCGGCGGGGCGTCGTGTTCTCGGTCTTCGTGGGCATTGCGCTGCTGGCGATCCACTACATGGGACTCTGGGCGCAGACCGTTTCGACATTGGCGCTGGTGATGGCGGCGACGGTCTTCAGTCTTGTTATTGGTGTGCCGCTGGGCATCTGGGGCGCGCGCAACAAACGCGTTGAAATGGTTCTGCGCTCGCTGCTCGATTTCATGCAGACGATGCCGGCATTCGTCTATCTGATTCCCGCCGTCATCCTGTTCGGTTTGGGCCGGGTGCCCGCCGTGATCGCCACCATCGTGTTCTCGATGCCGCCCGTCGTACGCCTCACCACCTTGGGCATTCGCCAGGTGCGCGAAGAACTGCTGGAAGCAGGACGCTCGTTTGGCAGCACGGATTCGCAACTGCTCTGGAAAATCCAGTTGCCGAATGCGCTGCCGTCGATCATGGCCGGCGTGAATCAGACCATCATGATGGCGCTTTCGATGGTCGTGGTCGCATCGATGATCGGCGCGGGCGGTCTCGGCGAGTACGTGTTGAGCGGCATCCAGCGGCTCGACATCGGGATCGGCTTCGAGGGTGGGCTGGGCGTTGTGCTGCTTGCCATCGTACTCGACCGCCTCACGGAGAGCTTCGGCGTGAAGGCAAAGAAGGCGAAGCGCACCGTACGAACCGCAAAACCCGGCACGAACGCGGCGGTGCGCACCTGACGCCAGCGCACACCGTCACTCGCAGTAAAGCAACAACACACCACAACGCTAAGTTTGTCCATTTTTCTAAAATTTTCATAATCGCGTAGGAGTACTGTATGAAGATCAATCTGTTCAAATCGCTGGTTGCGAAACTGACTGTATCGACGATGGTTGCGATAAGCGCTGGCCACGCTGTGGCGGCCGAGCCGATCAAGATTGCGGTGACCAACTGGGCGGACGTGCTGGCCGTCGCCAACGTGGCCAAGTACGCGCTCGAGACCAGTCTCAAGCAGCCCGTCCAGTTCGTGCAGGCGGATATCGGCATCCAGTACCAGGGCGTTGCACGCGGCGATCTCGACATCATGGTCGGCGGATGGCTGCCAGTGACGCACGGCGCCTACTACGCGAAGTACAAGAACGACATGGACGACGTCGGCGTAATCTATACGGGCGGCAAGAACGGTTGGGCGGTCCCCGCCTACATTCCCGAGTCGCAGGTTGCAACGATTTCCGACCTCGAAAAGCCGGACGTGAAGAGCAAGCTGAACGGCACCATTCAAGGTATCGAACCCGGCGGCGGTCTGATGCAGGCATCCGAAAAAGCCCTCAAGGCGTACGACCTGAACGGTTACAACCTGCAATCGTCGAGCGAGGCGGGCATGCTCGCGGGCGTGTCGCGCGCCTATCAGTCGAAACAATGGATCGTTGCCACGGTCTGGAGCCCGCACTGGCTGTTCCAGAAATGGCAGATGCGTTACCTGAAGGACCCGAAAGGCACGTTGGGCGGCGAGGAGCAGGTACACGCGTTCGCATCGAAGCAGTTCGCAACGAAATTCCCCCGTGCTGACGTGTTCTTCAAGCACTTCAAGCTGAGCCTCGCCGACGTCGAGGCGATTGAATTCGAAGGCAACAGCACGAACGACTACGCGACGGCGGCGAAGAAATTCGTCGATGCACATCCGGAAAAGCTGAAGGCCTGGTTGCAGCAATAAGCCGCAGAGCACCCCGTATGGCATCAACCGGTTGTTGCCGTCTTGCACTACATGCTTCACGAATTTTCCCGGAGTAACCACGTGAACGAGAACTCGCGCTTTTTTGCAGAACCGCTCCAGAGCCGCGACCCTGTCATCGCATCGGAGATTGCGCTGGAGTTGCGCCGCCAGCAAACGCAGATCGAACTGATTGCTTCCGAGAACATCGTCTCGGCGGCGGTGATGGAAGCGCAAGGCACCGTGCTGACCAACAAGTACGCGGAAGGCTATCCGTCGAAGCGTTACTACGGCGGCTGCGAGCATGTGGACCGCATCGAGGCGCTCGCCATCGACCGCGTGAAGGCGCTGTTCGAAGCCGAGTTCGCCAACGTGCAACCGCACTCGGGCGCGCAGGCGAACGGCGCGGTGATGCTCGCGCTCGTCAAGCCGGGCGACACGGTGATGGGCATGTCGCTCGATGCGGGCGGCCACCTGACGCACGGCGCGCGTCCCGCGCTGTCCGGCAAGTGGTTCAACGCGGTCCAGTACGGCGTGAATCCGCAAACGTATCGCATCGACTATGAGCAGGTGCGCCGGCTGGCTGAAGAGCATCGGCCGAAGCTCATCATTGCGGGCTATTCAGCGTATCCGCGCGCGCTGGACTTCGCCGCGTTCCGCGAAATCGCCGATAGCGTGGGCGCGCTGTTGATGGTCGACATGGCGCACATCGCCGGTATCGTCGCAGCGGGGCGGCACGAGAACCCGGTTCGGTTCGCCGACGTCGTGACGTCCACGACACACAAGACGCTGCGCGGTCCGCGTGGCGGCTTCATCCTGACCAACAACGGCGACATCGCGAAGAAGATCAATTCGGCCGTCTTCCCCGGCTTGCAGGGCGGGCCGCTGATGCATGTCATCGCGGGCAAAGCGGTCGCATTCGGCGAAGCGCTTCGGCCGGAGTTCACCGCGTATATTGACCAGGTGCTGCGCAACGCACAGGCGCTCGGCGATGTGCTCAAGTCGGGCGGACTGAGCCTCGTGACGGACGGCACCGACAACCATTTGCTGCTCGTCGATCTGCGCCCGAAGGGTCTGACGGGTACGCAGGCCGAGAAGGCGCTGGAGCGGGCCGGCATCACCTGCAACAAAAACGGCATTCCGTTCGACACGGAGAACCCTACGGTCACGTCGGGCATTCGCCTCGGCACACCGGCAGGCACGACGCGCGGTTTTGGCACTGTGCAATTCGAGCAGATCGGCCAGATGATTCTGGAAGTGTTGTCCGCGCTGGAACACGAACCGGCGGGCGACGAACAGGTCGAGCGCGCTGTCCGTAGTCGCGTGAGAGACCTGTGCAGCCAGTTCCCCATTTACTCGCATGCCGAAGCGCTTGTGTAAAGCGATTCGCCGATTACCTACTCAAGAGAGAATCGAAATGAGCTTCGAGGGCGTACACACACCGCTCGTCACCCCATTCAAGGCGGATGGCGAAATCGATCACACGTTGCTCGGCAAGCACGCCGCGAATCTCGCCGGGCGTGTCTCGGGCCTCGGCATTGGCGGAACGACGGGGGAATACTACGCGTTGAGTTTCGACGAACGCGTGCAGACGTTCAATACCGTCGCCGAAGCGGCGGGTGGCAAGACCTGGCTGACGGCCGGCATCAACGCGACGACGACGAAAGAAGTGATCCGCCTCGGCGAGGAAGCGAAGCGCGCGGGTCTGAACGCGCTGCTGCTTGCCGCGCCGTACTATGCGCAGCCGACTCAGGACGAACTGCTGAGCCATCTGCTGAAGGTGGACGACAGCCTCGACATGCCCGTCATGCTGTACAACTTTCCGGCGCGCACGGGAACGGACATCAGCGACGACGTGCTGTCGAAACTGCTGGAGCGTCCCAACTTCATCGCGATGAAGGAGAGCACGGGCGATATTTCGCATCTGCATCATCTCGCGACGCACTTCAAGGAGCGACTGGTGCTGAGCTGCGGGATGGACGACCAGGCGCTCGAATTCTTCGTCTGGGGCGCAAAGAGCTGGGTGGGCGGTGCGTCCAACTTCCTGCCCGAAGCGCACACCGCGCTCTTCGATGCCTGCGTGAAGCAAGGCGACTTCGCAACCGGCCGCAAACTGATGGCGCAGTTGCTGCCCGTGCTGGAGCTGCTGGAACGCAGCGGCAAGTTCATTCAATACGTCCGATACGGCTGCGAGCTGGCAGGCACGCCCGTCGGCGTCGCACGCGCGCCGCTCGGCACGCTCGATGAAAACGAACGCAGCGGCTTCGCCAAGCTCGTACGCCCGTTGTTGCCTAACGCTCAGTAACGTGCATGACCTCGAAACTGGAATTCGCGCGGTTTCCCGCCCCCGATGGTGTGAACGGATGGTGGGAAAGCCTGCCGCCGCCCGCGCCTGCGGTCGCGGTGTCGTCTGAGCGCAGCTACGACTGGGTCGTGGTCGGCGGCGGTATTACGGGCTTGTGCGCGGCCCGGCGCCTGGCCGAGCTTGCGCCCGATGCGTCGATTGCGCTGGTCGAGGCGGATCGTATCGGGCGCACGACGGCCGGGCGCAATTCCGGCTTCTTCGTCGATCTGCCGCACGACATCAGCAGCGAGAGTTATTCGCGCAGCGTGGAAGCGGACAAGGCGGACGTCCGCTTCCAGCGTCACGGCATTGACTATGTGCGCTCGGTCGTGAAGGCACACAACATTGAGTGCGACTGGCGCGACGACGGGAAATTTCACGCTTCGGTGAACCGGAAGGGACATACGGCGCTTGCGCATTTCGCCGAAGGCCTGGAACGCATCGACGAAGCATTCGAGTGGCTCGACGAAGCCGCCATCGCGAAGGTGACGGGCACGGACTTCTACGAGGGCGCGCTCTTTACGCCTGGGTGCTGCACGGTACAGCCCGCGGCGCTGATGCGCGGTCTCGCTGCGAGCTTGCCCGCGAACGTGCAGGTGTTCGAACTCAGCGCGGCGACGCGGATAGAAGACCAGGGGCTTTCGAAGGTGTTGACCTTCGCGGGAGGCAAGATCGTCGCGAAGCGTGTGATTCTCTGCACCAACGCCTACGCGGCGACGTTCGGCGGACATCCGAACGGCCTATTGCCTGTGTACACGTTCGCGTCGATGACACGCGTGATGAAGCCGGAAGAAGTACGGCGGCTCGGCGGCACGCGCTCATGGTCGCTGATTCCCGCTGACCCGATGGGTTCGACCGTACGCCGCCTGATCACGGACCGCATTTGCGTTCGCAATCACTTTGCGTTCCGGCCGAACCTCGAAGTATCGCCAGCCGATCTGGCGAAAGCGAAGAGCCTGCATCAACGCTCATTCGACCGGCGCTTTCCGATGTTGAAGGACGTCGAACTCGAATACACGTGGGGCGGTCCGTTGTGTCTGTCGGCGAACAACGGCGCTTTATTCGGACGCAGGGCCGATGGCGTGTTCGAAGCGGTTGGATGCAATGGCCTGGGCTTAAGCCGAGGGTCGGCGTCAGGCAAGCTGATCGCCGAATACGCGCTCGGTCAGTCCAGCGATCTCGTCCGTCAGCTTCTGAATCAGCCGCATCCGCGTTCGCTGCCCGTGCGTCCCATTGCGGACGTCGCGGTGTCGGCGGCGATCTGGGTCAAGGAATTTTCGGCCGGGGCCGAGCTTTAAATCTGTGAGGACAGGACATGACGACGTATCAGGAATGGAAGCAGAAAGCGCAAGCCTTGTCGCTCGACGGTAGAGCCTTTATCGCGGGGCAACGCGCAAACGCGGCGTCGAATGAGACGTTTGCGACGCTCAATCCTTCGACGGGTAAAGTGCTGGCCGACATCGCAAAGTGCGATGCGAAAGATATCGACCGCGCGGTCGCGGCGGCGCGGGAGGCATTCGAATCCGGCGTGTGGTCGAAGGCCGCGCCCGCGCAACGTAAAGCGGTGCTGCTGCGGCTCGCGCAACTGATCGACGACAACGCGGAAGAACTGGCGCTGTTAGAAGCACTCGAGGCAGGCAAGCCGATCAGCGAATGCCTGGGACTGGACATTCCCGAGTCGGCGGCGTGCATCCGCTGGCACGCGGAAGTCACGGACAAGCGATACGACGCGCTGTCGCCGTCGGGCGCGAGCGTCGTCAGCATGATCACGCGCGAACCGATCGGCGTCGTGGGCGCGGTGCTGCCGTGGAATTTTCCGGCGCTCATGCTCGCGTGGAAAATCGGCCCGGCGCTGTCGGTCGGCAATAGCGTGATCGTGAAGCCTGCGGAGCAGACCTCGCTGTCCACGCTGCGCATCGCCGATCTCGCGCTGGAAGCGGGCGTGCCCGCAGGCGTGTTGAGCGTCGTGACCGGCCTCGGCGAAAGCGCGGGTCAGGCGTTGGGCCGCCACGCGGACGTCGATCTGGTGGCGTTCACCGGTTCGACGGAAACGGGCAAGCGGTTTCTGCATTACTCGGCGGATACGAACCTGAAGCGCGTCGTGCTCGAATGCGGCGGCAAGAACCCGCAGGTCGTGCTGCCCGACGTCGCGAATCTCGATGCCGTCGCCGAGCAGGCCGTCGCCGCCGCGTTCTGGAACATGGGCGAGAACTGCAGCGCAGGCTCGCGCATTCTGGTTCCGTCGTCGCTGAAGGCGAGCTTGCTGGAGAAAATGCAAGCGGTTCTGGAAGGATGGAAAACGGGCGATCCACTCGACCCCGACGTCAAACTCGGCTCGCTGATCGAGGAGAAGCATTACGAAAAGGTGCTCGCACATATCGAAAAAGCGAAGGCGGAAGGCGCGCGCGTCGCATGCGGCGGCAAGGCTACGCGTACCGACTCGGGCGGCTGGTTCGTCGAGCCGACGATCTTCGACAACGTGGCGCCGCAAATGAGCATCGCGCGCGACGAAGTGTTCGGCCCTGTGGTGTGCTTCATCGAATATGCGGATATCGACGAAGCTGTGCAGATTGCCAACGACACCTGCTACGGCCTCGCTGCCTCGCTGTGGACCGACAACGTGAACCACGCGCATAAGATCGCGGCGCGGATTCGTGCGGGCACGGTGACGGTGAACTGTTTCGGCGAGGGCGACCTGTCGACGCCGTTCGGCGGGTTCAAGCAATCGGGCTTCGGCGGCCGTGACAAATCCGTCTATGCACACGACCAGTACTGCGAGTTGAAGACCACCTGGCTGAAGCTCGACTAGACCGGTTCGACACAACTGATGACCCAGCCATGCAGGCTGGGTCCGCATCACACACACGCGAGGCCAAATGCGAGCTGGATTCATCGGAACGGGCACGATCACACAAGCGGTCGTGACAGGCATGCTCAGATTCGGCGTGCCGTTCGAGCGGATATCGCTGTCGCCGCGCAACGCGCGAACGGCGGCGGAACTTGCCGCGCTCGACGGGCGCATCCACGTTTGCGCAAGCAACCAGGAAGTGCTGGATAACTCGGATGTCGCCTGTCTTGCGGTTGTGCCGCAAATCGCGGCCGAGGTGCTGGGCGAACTTGAATTCGACGCGCGTCATCACGTCATCAGCTTCATGGCAGGCATTTCTCTCGATCAGTTGCGCGGCCTTGTCCGCACGAGCGGCAAGATCGCGCGCGCCGTGCCGCTGCCCGCCGTCGCCGAGGGTAAGGGCAGCACCGCGATCTGCCCCGCCGACGAGGTCGCCAAAGCGATCTTCGCGGCACTCGGTGAAGCCGTCGAAGTCGACAGCGAAGACAAGTTCGATGCGCTGTCCGCCGTGACAGCGACGATGGCGAGTTTCTACGCCGTGCTCGAAACCCAGGCGTCGTGGCTTGCCAAGCAGGGCATCGACTACGCCGACGCGCGGGCATTTTTGTCCGGCTACTGTGTGGGACTCGCCCACGACACGACCCGGACGGAGCAACCGTTTTCAGCAATGGTCATGCATTGCATGACACCGGGCGGCATCAACGAACAGGTACATACCGAGCTTTCCCGCCGTGGGGCATACGCTTACTACGGCGAAGCGCTCGACGGCGTGCTGCGGCGTATCAGGGGCCGCGCCTAGCGGCTGGCGCGCGAATGCGCAGTGAGCGCGGCAGCAGCGGATAATCGTTAGACGCAGGCGACTGCAGGCTATTGCGGGCGCGGCGGATGCGGCTGCATCCTCGGGTTGCCCGCCATTGCCAGTTGCCAGGAAGAATCGCACACTATTTTTCGCGGGAGCTGTCTGCTCGACGCGCCGTCGCCGCATTGCGCATCCGCTTCACAGGTGAAAGCCATGCAAAAGAAACAGTTGTTCGCCGACCGGCTGCTCGCGCAGATGCCTTCTCTGCGGGCACTGAGATGCTTCGTCACGGCTGCCCGATACGAGAGCTTCACGCAAGCCGCCGAAGTGCTGTGCGTCACGCAAGCCGCCATCAGCCGGCAGATCAAGGAACTGGAGGATTCGCTGGAGGTGGCGCTGTTCGAGCGGACGGGCAGGCATATCGCGCTGACGGATGCCGGGCGCATTCTGTACAACGCGTCCTATCTGTCGATCATGAACATCGCCGAAGCGGCCGAAGCCGTGCGCCGCACCGACCGGCATGCGCTGACGGTGTGCGTTTCGCACACTTTCTCGGCGCTGTGGCTGTCGTTCAGGCTGCCGTCGTTTCGCAAGCGTTTTCCGGACATCCGTTTGCACGTGATGGTCACCGAGCATTTCATGGAGCTGGACGACCTCATGGAACCCGACGTCATCATCACGAAGAATCCGCCGCGCGAGCCGGAGTACGAAATCGAGCCGCTCTTTCACGACGTGGTGTATCCCGTGTGCAGCCCGTCGTTTCATGAACGGCATTTTCACGGCAGATCGTTGAAGCCGCTGGATCTGTTGTCGTATCCCACATTGAATCTGTCGCTGCTGGGGCGCGCTCAGGTTTGCGAGCATGTCGACTGGCGCGTGTGGCGCAACTGGTTCCAGCAAGGCGACGGTTCGGACCGGCTGGTCGACAACGAGCACCTGGAGAGCAACGACTACCGGCTGCTGGTTGCGCAGGCCGAGGCGGGCGAGGGCACGCTGCTCGGCTGGCATCATCTCGTGCATCGTCAGGTCGAGCAGGGCCGGCTGTTGCGTCCGGTGCAGGACGCGCTCGAATTCCACGACCGTCATCACTATGTGATCACGCACAAGAACGCGAAGCTACGGCCCGAGTATGTGCAGTTCCGTGAATGGCTCGGCGAAGAAGTCGGCGCGATGATGCGCGAATGGCGAAGCGTCGAAACCGAAGCTGCGAAATAGATTGACCGATATCCGTTCAGGCCGCGTGAGCGGCCACGATTCACAAAACGTCGACGCAGGCAGTGCCATGTTGAGCGACACCCTTCACGCCGAAAGCCGAACGTCCCGACCCTTGCGCTTCGGGATCGTGTTGCTGCCGAATTTCACGTTGACGGCGTTTTCGGGTTTCGTCGATCTGCTCCGGCTGGCAAGCGATGAAGGCGACATGAGCCGGCCCGTGCGCTGTTCGTGGACCATCGTCGGGGAATCGCTGGTGCCCGTCAGGGCGAGTTGCGGCATCCAGGTCGCGCCGTGGATCACGTTCGATGAAGCGGGCGCCTTCGATTACGTGGTGGTCGTCGGCGGCCTGTTGCATTCGGGGCCGTCCGCCAGCAAGGCCACGCTGCAGTTCATCCGGGACGCCGCGAAAACCTCCGCGACATTGGTCGGCATATGCACGGGCGTGTTCGCGCTGATGCGAGCCGAAGTGATGGACGGCTATCGCCTCTGCGTGAGCTGGTTCCACTACTGGGATTTCGTCGAACGCTTTCCAGGCGTCGACGAGCGCAATCTGGTTGCGGACCGGTTGTTCGTGATCGACGGGCGGCGTATTACCTGTTCGGGCGGGCGCGCATCGATCGATGTCGCTGCCGCGATCCTGCTGCGGCATGTCGAGGCGACGATCGTACAGAAGGCATTGCGCATCATGCTGGTCGACGATGCGCAAAAAGGAAACGCGCCGCAGCCGCATCCGCCGGGGCTCGAACCGGCAACACACCCGAAGGTGCGGCGCGCGATCCTGTTGATGGAGCAGCATATCGGGCAGCCGTTGAGTCTCGCGGAACTGGCCCGACGGCTGGATATGTCGGTCAGGCAACTGGAGCGGCTGTTCGCGGCCGAAACGGGCAAGTCGCCGCATGCGTATGGACGGCAGATTCGCATACGCATGGCGTCGTGGCTGCTGACGAGTTCGGACCGCACGGTTGCCGATATCGCCGCGTCGTGTGGCTTTTCCGACGCTTCGCATCTTGGCCGCGAGTTCAGAAAAGAATTCGGCGAATCGCCAAACGCGTATCGCGTGGCGAGGCCGCAAAGCCACTCACCCGCGTTGGCCGCCAGCTGACAGGTGCGGTGAGCACGTACAACCCAGGCAAAAGGAACGACACCCCATGACGACCGCGCAACTGCGTGATGAACTGGTTCTCTTCGGCCTGAACGTCAAGGACGCGCGCCGTTGGTATTCGATCGACGAGCGCGACTGGCGCGCGATGAAGATCGGCGACACGGTGCTGCCCGGTTTCTTCTGGATTCCCGTTGCCGAAGACGAACGCGGCGCGTGGAGCAGCTACTGGATGCGTTTGCAACCGGGCGCGCGCTCTTTCGAGCATCAGCACGATTCAACCGAGCTGATCATGATTCTCGACGGCGTGTTCACGGACGACGACGGCACCGATTTCCTTCCCGGCCAGACGGTGTGCTACGCGGCGGGTTCGCGGCATAGCACGTCGTCAGAAGGCGGCTGCACCGTGCTGGTGGTCGCGCATACCGGCTCGACGATCGTTTCTCGCGCGCAAGACTGAGCAGGAAGCAACCTCAGTGGGTCTTGCGCCTCATGTGCCCACAAACGGAGGTGAACCGATGGTCAATACTTCACGAAGATTTCTTCTCGCCTCGCTGACTGCCGTCGCGATGACGCTTGCAAGTCACCCATGCGTTGCACAGCAGATCGTCAAGATAGGCGTGTCAGCGCCGTTGACGGGTGTCGGAGCGGCCAACGGGAAGGACATCGAAAACGGTGTCCGGCTTGCCATCGAAGAAGCCAACACCCAGCACATCAAGCTGGGCGGGCAGGACGTGCGCTTCGAGATGGCCTCCGTGGATGATCAGGGCGACCCGCGCGTCGGCGTGCAGGTGGCGCAGAAACTGGTCGACGACGGCGTGGTGGCCGTGGTCGGTTATTACAACTCGGGTGTCGCATTACCCGCATCGCCGATATTCGCCAAGGCGGGCATCCCATTGATCGACCCCGCCGCGACCAATCCCGCGATCACGCGACAAGGCCTGAAGAACGTGTTCCGCATCATCGCCACCGATGCGCAAAACTCCGGCAATGCCGGTAAGTACGCAGTCACCGTCACCAAGGCGCAACGGATCGCCGTGATGGACGACCGCACGGCATTCGGCCAGGGCGCCGCGGACGAATTCAAGAAGGCCGCGGTGGCGGCGGGCGGCCAGATCGTCGCGTCGGAATACACGCAAGAGAAGGCCGTCGAATTCAACGCGCAACTCACGACCATCAAGGCGGCCAATGCCGATCTGCTGTACTTCGCCGGACTCGACAATCAGGCCGCGTTGCTGACCAAGCGCATGAGACAGCTCGGCATGCGCGCGCAGTTCGTCGGCAGCGGCGGCATCGCCGATAGCATCTTCCTCAGTGTCGCGGGCAGTGCGGCCGAAGGCGCGATGGCGTGGGAGTACGGGCGGCCTGTCGAGTCGCTGCCGCAAGGCAAGGCGTTCGCGGAAAAGTTCAAGAAGCGCTTCGGCGCGGACACGCTGACTTATGCGCCATTCGCCTATGACTGCGCATGGGTGGCGATCAACGCGATGAAACAGGCGAACTCCGCAAAGCCCGAGGTGTTCATGCCCACGCTGCGCACGACGCAATACGACGGGATCACCGGGAAGATCGAGTTCGATGCATACGGCGACCTCAAGCATCCGACGTCGACGCTGTATCAGGTGAAGAACGGCAAATGGGTACCCGTGACGACGATAAGCGCCGAATGAGTTCAGCTATTTGACCAGAGAGTCGAGATGAAACCGGCCATTGCAGGGACCAAAGGATACCGACGTCTCATTCCGTCGATGACGGCCCTCGTCGAGTTCGAATCGGTCGCGCGCCTGAGCAGCTTCACGGTCGCGGCGAACGAACTCGGCGTTACGCAGGCGGCCGTCAGCCGGCAGGTCAAATTCCTCGAAGATACGCTCGGCGTGCGGCTCTTTCACCGCCTGCATCGTTCGATCGAGCTTACCGACGAAGGCGAGGCGCTGTACCTCGTCGTCGCCGAGTCGATGCAGAAAATTGCCGGCGTGTTCGACCGGCTTTCCAGCGGCCCCGTGCAGCAGGAACTGGTGCTGGCGGCGACGTCGGCGTTCTCGCACTTTCGTCTGTTGCCGCGTCTCGCCTCGCTCAAGAAAGCGCAGCCGAATCTTCAGCTTCGCCTTTCCACCCAGATGTTCACGGCGGACCTGCGGCACAAGGAGATCGATGTCGCGGTGCGCTTCGGCAACGGACGATGGAGCGACGGCACGGCAACCTTGCTGTTCGACGAGGAAGTCTTTCCCGTGTGCTCGCCGAAGTGGGTGGAGTTGCGCGGCATGCCGGAATCGCTGCAGGACGTCGCGAACGCGGCGCTGATCGAGTCGGATTCGACGTCGGAAGGCTGGATGGGGTGGGAAGCGTGGTTCAACGCCGTGGGCCTGCGGCCGCTGCGTCTGAACTTCGCGCTGCGCTGCAGCCTCTACACGGACGCGATCCAGGCCGCGCGTTATGGCGAGGGCATCGCGCTTGGCTGGGGAAGGCTCGTTCACGATCTCGTCGAAGCCGGTGAACTGGTGAGGCTGCCCGTCGCGTCGCTCAAGCCGAACGACGCGTACTTCATCGTGGTGCCGCATGGGCGCACCATCACGGCCGCCACGGACGGCCTGATCGACTGGCTGCGGCAGGATTCGCTCACATAATCCAAAGTAATGCCAGACCGAAAATAAAGCGCATTGACGCTCTTTTTCGTCAATCCAATACTGGGTTCATCGCGGGAACGTTCGACGTTCCCACATCCCCCGAACGTTGGAGAAGACGATGTCCGAAGTGTCATTCAAAACCCATGGCGAATTGATCCGCAGCCGTCAGTCCGGTCACGGCATGCCTGGCGAGTTGTTCGGCCGTCAGGACGTGTTCGAGACGGACGTCGAGGTCTTTTTTCACAGGCACTGGATTCTCGTCGGCGTGACAGCGGACGTTCCCGAACCGGGCGACGTTTCCGTCGTCGATATCGGCAAGGCGTCGATCATGATCGTGCGGGATGACGATGAAAACGTCCGCACCTACCGGAACGTCTGTCGCCATCGCGGCGCGCGCCTGAAGGAGGCGGGGAAGTCGACGGTGGGCATGCTGGTCTGTCCTTACCACCAGTGGACCTATGACCTCGAAGGCAGCCTGCGCCACGCATCGCATATGGGCAAGGATTTCGATGCCACGTGTCGCAGCCTGATCCCGGTGCATACGAAAATTGTCGGCACGCATATTTTCGTGTGCCTCGCCGCGGAACCGCCCGAAGACATCGCGAAACTCGAACAAACCATGGTGCCGCGTTTCGCTCCGTATGACCTGCGGAATACGAAGATTGCTTTCGAGCAGGAGATCATCGAAGAAGGCAACTGGAAACTCGTGATGGAAAACAACCGCGAGTGTTATCACTGCGCGGCCACGCATCCCGAACTGACGGCCTCGTTTCTTCCTGAAGACTTCGGCTTTTGCCCGGACAATCTGACCGAAGAATCGCTGCGCGCGCTGGACGAATACAAATCGCGCAACGCGGCGTGTCAGGCAAGCTGGGAGCGGGACGGTTTTATCAGTGCCGCCTTCGAGCGGCTCGACGAGGATGCCGTCACCCAGTTCAGAACGCAGCAACTGGTCATTGCGGGCAACGGCGAATCGCAAACGCTCAGCACCAAAGTGGCGAGTACCAGGCTGTTAGGCAATCTGCAGCGCCGCGATCTCGGCGATATGCACCTCTGGACGCACAACTCATGGACCCATGTGATGAGCGACCACGCAGTGATCAGCTACATCATTCCGCTAGCGCCGGACAAGACGCTGGTGCGGTCGAAATGGCTCGTTCATGCCGATGCAGTGGAAGGCGTCGATTACAAGGTGTCGGACCTGACCGAAGTGTGGGTCGCGACCAACACGCAAGACAAGCACCTCGTCGAAATCACGCATGAGGGCACGCAGGATCCGGCCTACACGCCGGGCACGTTCTCGCCGTTCACCGAAACCTATGTGGACCAGTTCTCGCGCTGGTATGCAGCGCGTTTGAGCGCGCACGGCATCTGAGCGAGGTCACTGTCATGAATTCTGTCGAAAGGGTATTCGACCCGGCGCCCGATGCAGCGGACCGGTTCACTGATGCCAGCACGTGGGAGTCCGGCGGCAGGCTCTGGCCGAGCAACGAGCGGCAGGTGCTGACGTGCTGCCGCGTGGTGGACGAAACGCATGATGTGAAGAGCTTCGAGTTCCGCACGGGTGACGGCTTGCCGGTGCGCTTCGAGCCAGGGCAATTCCTGACGGTGTCGGCGAATGTGGAGGGGCAACCTGTCGAGCGCTGCTACACGATCTCGTCGCCGCCGACGCGTCCCTGGCTGCTGTCCATTACGGTCAAGCGGGTTCCGGGCGGCGTCATGTCCAACTGGCTTCACGACAATATGAAGCCGGGGAACCAGTTGCAGGCGTACGGGCCTTCCGGCACCTTCACGCCGACGGGTACTTGCGCGGTGAAGTCACTGTATCTGTCGGCGGGTTCGGGTGTGACGCCGTTGATGTCGATGACGCGCGCCAGCATCGACCTTGGCCTCGACCGCGATATCGCGTTCGTGCACAGCGCGAGAACGCCCGCCGACATCGTCTTTCGCGACGAGCTGCGCAGGCTCGCGAAGCTGTCGCCGCGTCTTCGGCTGTTCTTCGTATGCGAAGGCGTCGGCGATGAACTCGACTGGACGGGGGAGACAGGCAGGCTCAGTCTCGCGCTTCTTGCAAAGTGGATTCCCGATTACACCGAGCGCGAGGTGTTCACTTGCGGGCCGGCAGGCTATATGGACGCGGCGAGGGAGATTCTCCGCGAAGGCGGTCACGATCCGGCGCGCTACCACCAGGAAAGTTTCGACATCGCGTCCGATGTCGTCGTGCAGGCGCCGGCGTCACGTCCGTCCGAGAGCGCTGTGAGCCAGGAAACGTACACGGTCAAGCTGTCCCGCTCGGCGAGGTCGTTCACGATGACCGCGACGGAAACGGTGCTCGCCGCAGCGAAAAAGGCCGGCGTGCCGATCCCATCGTCGTGCAGCCAGGGCGTATGCGGAACCTGCAAGACGAAGCTGCTTGAAGGTAGCGTCGATATGCAACACAACGGCGGGATTCGTGACCGGGAAGTCGTCAAGGGCTTCAGGCTTTTATGTTGCAGCCGTCCGACGTCCGATCTGGTGCTGGAACTTTGACACGTTTGGAGCGAGCGCATGGCTGAATGCGAGGTCATCGACGCGCTTGTCGATTCGACGAGAACGAACCACACGCTGCACGATGTCAGGGCGTACCGCCTGGCGCGCGTGCAGGAGCAGCTAAGAAAGGCCAACTGTCCCGCGATATTGCTCTATGACCCGGTGAATATCCGCTACGCCACGGATACGTCGAACATGCAGATATGGACGGGGCGAAACCCGTCGCGGTATGTGATGGTATTCGCCGATGGCCGCGTCATCGGTTGGGAGTTTCATAGCTGTGAGCATGTGTGGAAAGGGCTGAGCCTGAACGTCGAGTTGCGTCATGCAATCAGCTGGACCTTCTTCAACGCGGGGCACGATGCTGAACGTCGTGCGAAGGTTTGGAGCGCGGAAATCATCGATGTGTTGCGCACACATGCGCCGAACGAATCGCGTCTTGCGGTCGACCGGCTCGATCCATTCGGTGCGGCTTGCCTTGTCGAAAGCGGCGTGACGCTGCTGGACGGGCAAGCGATGATGGAGCTGGCGCGGAGCATCAAGTCGCTGGATGAACAGGTGCTGATGCGCGAGTCGATCCGTGCGTGCGAGAAGGGCATCGAGCGCATGCATCACGAGCTTCGGCCGGGCATTACCGAGCAGGATCTTTGGGCGCATCTTCACTATGAAAATATCCGCCACGGAGGCGAGTGGATCGAAACGCGCCTTCTGTCTTCGGGTGACCGGACCAATCCGTGGATGCAGGAATGCTCTGCGCGTGTGCTGCAGCATGGGGAATTGCTGGCGTTCGACACCGATATGGTCGGGCCGAATGGCTACTGCGCGGATATCTCCCGGACGTGGACAGTCGGCCACACTCGACCGTCGGACGAGCAGCGCAAACTCTATGAAACCGCTTATTCGCAGGTTCATTTCAACATGAGTCTGCTGCGTGCGGGGATGACATTCCGTGAGTTCTCCGAGAAAGCGTGGAAGATCCCAGATGCGTATCTGAAGAACCGATATAGCTGCATTGCGCACGGCATCGGTATGGTGGACGAATATCCGTCCATTGCGCATCAGGTCGATTGGGAAAGCGGTGGCTACGACGGCCAGTTCGAAGCCGGCATGACGCTCTGCGTCGAGAGTTATATCGGCGCGGATGGCGGCAGCGAGGGCGTGAAACTCGAACAGCAGGTCGTCCTCACGGAGCACGGTTGCGAGCCGCTCACATCATGCGGATTTGAAACGGGCTGGCTGTAGACTCGTTGCGTCTCAGCTGTCGATGGAAGGCGGGTTCCGTCTGCGCCGCGGCGAGAGGCGGGAAGGCGCTTGTCTGCACGATTGTGCTAATGACGATATGTTTAAGCTGCGGACGCGTGAATGTGTTGCATAACAACAGAGGGTTTTCACCGGAAATTCTCTTGACGAATCTGGATGTCTTTCACAGACTTTGAGTGAGGCGCAGCGATCCGTGGCGATCCCGCTTGTACGAAGATTCGGTCGGTCAATCGGTGCTGGCGCTGCTTGCCTATCAGGTGCGCAAGCCGCCGCAGCCCTGAGCCAGCACCCGACCGCTATCCCGTCCACTCGATCCGGCCGTCTGCTTCCCCCGCTGTAGCTTGCCTGTTTGCATTTGCCCCCTTGGATTGGCCAATCGTGAGGAGCTAGACATGAGCAATGGACAGAGAACGGTCGACATGAAACTGGAGGTTGTCGTCATTCCCGTGGCGGACGTCGACCGCGCGAAGCAGTTTTACACGCAGTTGGGTTGGAGGCTCGACATCGATCTCGTGAAAGACGATCAGTTTCGGGTCGTGCACTTCACGCCGCCAGGCTCGCATTGCTCGGTCCTGTTTGGCAAGGGTGTGACGACGGAAGAACCCGGCTCAGTGCAGGGACTTCACCTCATCGTGTCGGACGTGGAGGCCGCGCACGCGGAGCTTGTGGAGCGGGGCGTCGAGGTGAGCGAAGTCTTCCACGATGTCGGCGGCGTATTCCATCATGCTGGTGAAGAAGGGCGTCTGAGCGGCCCGCATCCGTCGCGCGCCACCTATGGTTCGTTCGCATCGTTCAGCGACCCAGATGGAAATGGCTGGGTTTTCCAGGAAGTGACGACACGGCTCCCCGGCCGGGTGGAGGCGGGCGACACGACATTCGGTTCGTCCAAGGAACTTGCGGGCGCGCTTCGCCGCGCTGCCGCCGCGCACGGCGAACACGAGAAAACGACCGGTCAGCACGATGAAAACTGGCCTGACTGGTACGCCGAATTCATCGTCCGCGAGCAGGCCGGCTAGCAAGTTGCCGGGCTGAGCGTTTGCGGTGAAGTCGCCGGAACAGAACGATCACTGCGTGCATTCCGGTAGGCCGGGGCCGTCGAGGTTCCGGCTACCTTCATCGCGTCGTGTTGCACTATGATTATCATAGTGATATTCTTGCGGGATCAATCGTCGCGTACGGATTGCGTGCGGCTCTCCCATTGCATCCCACCTCTGCGCGCTGCGCATCACTGATGCAGGCATTTCCTCAGCGCGGATAGCCGCGTCCATTCGCGACGACGTGTGCCTTTTGGTGGATAGATGCCTCGCGCTTTGGATCTGGATCTTCTCAACACGCTTGTTGTCGTCGCAGACTCCGGCAGTCTGTCAGCGGCAGCGTCTCGCTTGTACCGGTCTCACTCTGCGGTCGGTGAGCGGTTGCGAAAACTCGAACAGGTATGCGGTCTGTCACTGATGGTCCGCGGAAAGATGGGTGCGAGCCTCACACCCGCTGGCGAACGACTGGTCGTGCATGCGCGCAAGATCCTGGCACTCAGCAATGCCGCCTTGCGAGACCTGCGCGGTGCAGAATCGGGCACTGAGCTACGACTCGCAGTCACCGACTATTTTCGCCCTCATGCCTTGCCGGGTATTTTCGAGCGCGTAGGCGCGCAATTTCCGCAGTTGCGGCTTCGTGTGGCGCTTCGAAATAGCGCGTTGATCGAAGAGCAGACGCATACGGGCACTTTCGATATTGGGTTGTCGATGAGGGTGCTGCACGATGAATATTCTTTGGATGTCGCGCCGGGCGAGCGCCGAATGCTGGGCTGCGAGCCTATGCACTGGGTTGCGGACAAGTCTTTTGTTTTACCGGACGGCGTTCCGCTTCCCCTGATTGTGTTGCCCGAAACCTGCTCGTTGCAGCGATTTGTCATACGGATGCTGGATGAGCATCGCATTGCGTATTCGATTGCGCATTCGGCGACGAATATCGGTGGATTGCATTTGGCGCTGGCGGCGGGACTCGGCGTCGCTTGTGTGAATGCTTCTGCGATTCCTTCGACGGCTGCGCCTTTCGAACACCACATGCAGTTGCCGCAATTGCCGGAAGTCGAGTTCAGCCTGGTTCCGCCACGTTGCGGCGAGCCGTCGTTTGTATCGGGTGTCAGGGAGATGCTCGCTGAGCATTTGAGCTAGTTCGTTGCCGACGCTCATTCACCGCGATCCAATTTCAGCGAGTAGCCATTCTCTGAACGCCACGACGGGCGCTGAGTTTTCGCTTTCCTTTCGGAACACCAGATAGTAGGCAAGTTCGCAGCCTTGAATCTCGTGGAAAGGCCGCACCAGTCGTCCCTCGGCGAGGTCTCGTTCGACGAGCGTGGTTCTGCCGAGTGCAACGCCATTTCCCGAGATGGCCGTCTGGATCGCTGCAGCCGAATCATTGAGCTGCAACCCGCGATCGCAATCGACGGTCTTTCCATATCCGGCTTTCTGGAGCCACGAACGCCATGTCGGAAACACGCCAAAGTTGGTCATCGAGATGTCATGGATCAACGGATGATGTCGAAGGTCTCCAGGGTCCTTCAAAGCGTGTATTCCTTTCAGGAGCGCGGGACTGCACACCGGGAAAAACTCGTCTCGGAGCAGAAACATCGAGACCAGATTCGGCCACGCTCCAGCGCCGTAGCGGATGCCCGTGTCAACCCGGTCGGCGGTGAAATCAACCAGATGCCGGCTCGTGTCGATTCGAAGGTCGTAGTACGGATGCTGCTTCTGGAACGACTCGAGGCGCCACAGCAGCCATTTGTCCGCGAAAGCAGGCGGGACGGTCACGGTGAAGATGATGCGCGACTTGCTCGCCCTGAGTCGCTCGACTGCCGTCGAGAGCAGGTCGAAGCCACTTTGCAGATCAGGCAGCGCGGTCCGCGCGGCGTCGGTCAAGGTTAGCCGCGACGGACCCGATGTCGACCGATGAAACAGCTCGACGTCGAGATAACTTTCCAATGCACGAATCAGCTGACCGACGGCGGCAGGCGTCACGTTCAACTCAGCGGCTGCCGCCGGATAGCTCAAGTGACGCGCAACCGCTTCGAAGGCGCGCAGGGCATTCAGATTGTTCGGAGCTCGCATTTTCAGAGACAGAAGATTGGCGTCTTGCCGATTTTGGCGGCGAGCCCGGCAGCGGTCAAATGAGGCACTGGCAATCGTCGCCGGCGAAATCGCAATACGGTTGCGCCGGCGTCTCAACTGACAATCTAGATTTGCGACAGACCACCGTCGACGACCACTTCCGTTCCCGTGACAAACGACGAGTCGTCGCTCGCGAGGAAAAGCGCTGCCTTTGCGACTTCGGCCACCGTGCCGAAGCGCTTGAGCGGCACTGCTGCGGTGAGCGCCTCCCCCGTCTTTTGCAAGTCGGCATCCGGGATACCCAGCTTGGTTGCGAAAGGCGTGTCGATCGGACCGGGGCTGACGGCGTTGATGCGAATTCCACGCGGCGCGAGTTCCGCGCCTAGTGAGCGAACCAGCGAGCGTACAGCGGCCTTCGTTGCGGACAGAATCGAGAGACCCGGTGTGCCGACGGCGTTGAGGAACGATGTCGTCACGACGATGCTGGCGCCATTGCTCAGATAGGGCGCTGCCTTTTGAATCGTGAAGAAGAGGCCATTGAAATTCAGCCCGAACTGCTCGTCGATCTGTTCACGCGTCACGGCTTCGAGGGGTGCGGCCTTGCCTGCGCCAGCGTTCGCGTACACCACGTCGATGCGGCCGTGTGTTTCGACTACTTCTGCGATGGCGCGGTCGATTTGCGATGGGTCTCGGAGGTCGGCGCGGAGTGCTGTGATCCCTTCGCCGAGGGCTTGTTCTGCTTCTTTCAGGCGTTGTGCATTTGAACCGATAATGATGACCTTGGCGCCTTCGTTGCGGAAGAGTTTGGCTGCTTCCAGGCCAATTCCCGACGTGCCGCCCGTTACCAATGCGATCTTGTTTGCAAGCTTCATGATGTGCTCCAGTTCGGTGTTCGGTTTGAGAGACCTGAGATCTGAAATCTGTTCGCGTCTCGGTGACTGAACTATCGGCGCTGGCGCGCTTGGCGACAAATGAGAAGATCTTTGGGGGTGGGATAGAAAAACTATCTGAAGTCTGGGATGGTGTTTTTTCGCGGCGCGGGCGGATTGGTGTTTTGGTCTTTGTGCTGGCATCCGTGTTTGGCCTTTGCGCTGGCATCCGCGATTTGCCTTCGTGCTTCAAGCGTCGCCCCTGTGCGGGGCGGCACCTACTTTTCTTTGCCGCCGCAAAGAAAAGTAGGCAA
>NZ_JAWRXV010001314.1:0-250 GCF_046534875.1 Paraburkholderia sp. SIMBA_054
CGCCAACGACGCGCGCTGGCCGCGGCCGGTGCAAAAGGGCGTGATGAGCCGGCTGACGCTCGCGGTCGGCGAGCCGATCGAGCCGGCGCTTGCCACGCCGGAACTGCTGCAGAAAACCGTCACGGAACTGCGCGGCGCGCGCAAATAGGCCGGCTTGTCCGGAAGTCATAAGCCGGCGCCGCGGGCGGCCTCGTGCCCCAAGGGGCTGGCATAATAGCGTCTTCCCCGCATCCTTTGGACGACGCTCATG
>NZ_JAWRXV010001315.1:0-250 GCF_046534875.1 Paraburkholderia sp. SIMBA_054
TGTTTTGCATGTTCTACCATTTTGTAAAACCTCCTGCATTATTTGTAATGAATCTCTTACTTCTTGGATTTCCCAAATAACAGAAAACTAAACAAGAAAAATGAATTCGTCCGCTTACAGGAGGAGGAAATTTATCCCATATGGCAAGTGGGATATGCTAGGCTTATAAAAAGAAAAAGGGGGATGTTGGATGTTTATTCATACTGTAGATGAAGAGCTGGCATTAAAATTGGTGGAGCTGGGCGACGCG
>NZ_JAWRXV010001316.1:0-250 GCF_046534875.1 Paraburkholderia sp. SIMBA_054
GCTTAATCCTCCGTTTGTGCCGCAAATGTACGGCGGCGAAGCGAAGCGAGGTACGCCGGACAAGGCCGGGCTTGAGGCGCCCGACGCGGTGACGCAGAACCTCGCTCTCGGCAATTCCTACGCAAAGCCGCAATGGGTTCGGATGCCTGATCCGCCGAACTGGGATGTGACGCCGGACGCGATCAAGAACCAATTCAATGCGGGAAAGAGCGTCGATGACCAGACCAACGCAGTGCGCGCTGATTTTCCG
>NZ_JAWRXV010000217.1:0-533 GCF_046534875.1 Paraburkholderia sp. SIMBA_054
GCGCCCGGCTGCTGGTAGACGGCGATCACGGTGGCAGGCTTGCCCTGGAAGCGGCTGCGGATCGAGTAGTCCTTCTGGCCCAGTTCGGCACGCCCGATGTCCTTCAGCCGCACGATCGCCGCACCACCGCTCTGCGCGCGGATGATGATGTTCTCGAATTCGCTGGGTTCGGTCAGCCTGCCTGTGGTGGTGACGGCGAACGACTGTTCGACGGCGTTGCCCGTGGGCGACTGGCCTATCCGGCCGACGGCGAACTGCTGGTTCTGGTTGGCCACCGCGCGCTGCACGTCGGCGGCCGTGATGCCCAGCTGCGCCATGCGGTCGGGGCGCAGCCAGATGCGCATCGCGTAGTCGGGCGTGCCGAAGATGCTCGACTGGTTGGCGCCCGGGATGCGCTTGAGCGCATCGAGCACGTAGACGTTCGCGTAGTTGGCGATGTAGGTGGCGTCGTAGCGCTCGGTGGGCGAGTAGATCGCGATCACCATCATGAACGCCTGCGACTTCTTCTGCACCTGCACGCCCTGGTTGGTGAC
>NZ_JAWRXV010001317.1:0-250 GCF_046534875.1 Paraburkholderia sp. SIMBA_054
CCTGTGGCCCGGGCGGTTTCGTGCAGGCGGCGCGGTCGCGGTTGGAGGGCCGGGTCGCCGGCTTCCAGGCCGAGGCCTTCAGCGTGCCGGCCAATACCGGGGGCGAGGAGGGCGAGGTCGAGGTCGTGCTGTCACGCAGCGGCCGTACCCTGCGCCTGCCGCGGGCACTGTCGCTGCTGGAAGGACTCGAAGCCCAGGGCATCAAGCCGCGCCATGGCTGCCGCATGGGCATCTGCAATACCTGCGTGTG
>NZ_JAWRXV010001318.1:0-250 GCF_046534875.1 Paraburkholderia sp. SIMBA_054
GTTAACAGCCCTGCCCCTGACTGGGCCAGACTGCCCAGATGCATCAGGTGCCAGTCAGTCATCTCGCCGTTATCGGCGGAATACTGGCACATCGGAGCAATAACAATGCGGTTTTTCAGATGCAAACCGCCCACCTCCATTGGAGAAAACAGCTTTGTCTGGCTCATCGACGATATTCCTTTTTAGCGATGACTCACGAAATTGATACAATCTGTACCAGGTTTCGCAATCAAGGTTTGACCAGCTGCAT
>NZ_JAWRXV010001319.1:0-250 GCF_046534875.1 Paraburkholderia sp. SIMBA_054
GAGCACTTCGCCGGCCAACTGACGGCCACGATCCAGATGGACGCCGCCGACGTGCCCGCGGCCCAGAAGCTCGTGCCGATTCTCGAGCGCAAGGCCGGGCGTCTGCTGGTCAACGGCTTTCCGACCGGCGTCGAAGTCTGCCACGCGATGGTCCACGGCGGCCCGTTCCCGGCGACCTCCGACAGCCGCGCGACCTCGGTCGGCACGACCGCGATCGAACGCTTCCTGCGCCCGGTCTGCTATCAGGACT
>NZ_JAWRXV010001320.1:0-250 GCF_046534875.1 Paraburkholderia sp. SIMBA_054
GGAATGCGCTTGGTGCATTGCACACAAAGTCATTTGCTTACTCGCGTCGAAATTGGGAAATAACGGTGCACGTGCAGAAGATAAACGATGCCAGGCGACGTCGCGCGTTATGCGCTAGAGTTAATGCGCGGTGGCCGGCAGCGCAGGTACGTGCGCTGCTCTAAAATGAATTCGATGCTCGTGCAAACGGAGGCCACCGTGATCGAGAACTTGATACTGGGCGTTTTTCTCGTCCTTCCGCTCCTCATCG
>NZ_JAWRXV010001321.1:0-250 GCF_046534875.1 Paraburkholderia sp. SIMBA_054
GTAACGTTACAATCAATTGATATTCATACTGAAATACTCGAATCACTTTTGTACAAAACTCCTTTTTAACTACAGCAATAACTCCATTTTCTACATTTTGTCATCATAAATTAAAGCATACACATTTCATTTAACGGTTATAAGCACAAAAAATATAGTTATCCTCTAATATAGAATAACTTTCACATTATCATTCACATTTGTTAGATAGAATTTATCATTCATTCAATAAATCTCTACTTTGTTAGTT
>NZ_JAWRXV010001322.1:0-250 GCF_046534875.1 Paraburkholderia sp. SIMBA_054
TGATCGACCGACAAGGCGGACGTGTCGAGCAGTTTTGCATCCGCTGCGGGCTTAAGCGGCGCGGCTGAGCGCTGACTGTCGCGCTCGTCACGCTCGCGCAAATCCCGGAGCAAGTCATCAATATTAGCAGAAAAGCCTTTTTGTATCAATTGCTTATGCCGCCGCGCCGCGCGGGCCTCCACGCTGGCGGTCATGAACACCTTCAGAACGGCGTCCTGGAAGATGACGGTGCCCATGTCGCGACCGTCCG
>NZ_JAWRXV010001323.1:0-250 GCF_046534875.1 Paraburkholderia sp. SIMBA_054
CGATCAGTTTCCAGGCTTCATCGGTGGTATCGGTCTTCGCCGTGATGCGCAAAGTCACTTCACCAGCCGAGGCGAGCGGGGCAATCGTCGGGTTGGTCTGGTTGTCCAGAATATCCTGCAGGCGGTCCTCAAGTTCCGCTTCCCCGATGCCATAGAAACGCAACACATGTGAAAGGATGACGTTCTCCTTGTTGAGCATACGCACCAATTTCGGTTTCGCCTCAAATTGGAACATCGGCTCCAGTTCATG
>NZ_JAWRXV010001324.1:0-250 GCF_046534875.1 Paraburkholderia sp. SIMBA_054
GTATCTGGTGCACAGCCGGTGTCGCAATCCTTCTGCGCCCCCCAAAAACAAAACCGCCAGCGGCAAGAGCCTGTGGCGGTTTGTTTTGGTAGCGACCGAGAACGCTGTACTTACTTCCCAGCCTTGTCCGCCTTGCGCTTGGCAGCCTTGGGGTCCACCACCGCCTTGAACTTCGCACCCGCCACAAACTTCGGCACCGTGCTCGCAGGGATCTTGAGCGCAGCACCAGTCGATGGGTTCTTGCCCGTGC
>NZ_JAWRXV010001325.1:0-250 GCF_046534875.1 Paraburkholderia sp. SIMBA_054
ATTTCCACCCAGGAGAACCAGGTACTTGTTTCATAGTAGCAGCTTCTGCTTCACCAGTTCCAATACTCAAAAGCATAGTCGAAAATAACAAAGTAAATATCATTGTTAAAATAAAATTCTTTTTCATAAATACCTCCAAATTACATATTATTGTATTATAGTGAAAATAATATATAAATTGAGGATTTATGTATATATCTACATATGAAAATTAAGGTAATTTTAAAGGAAATAGATGGTGAAATTAAAT
>NZ_JAWRXV010000218.1:0-533 GCF_046534875.1 Paraburkholderia sp. SIMBA_054
CGTCGTTTGCGACGCGATACGGTTCACTTCCTGGATTTGCTGCGCAACTTCTTTCTGCAGAGCTGCCTGGTCCGACGAGGACATCGTGCCCGTCGAAGCTTGCACAGCCAGCGTACGGATACGTTGCAGGCTGGAAGTCAGCGAGGACAGCGCGCTCGACGCCGTCTGAATCAGCGAAACGCCGTCGTTCGCGTTCGACACGCCTTGGCCCAGACCGTTGATCTGGGTTTGCATACGCGTCGAGATCGCCAGACCTGCTGCATCGTCAGCCGCGCTGTTGATGCGCTTGCCCGACGACAGGCGGGTGATGGCTTGCGACAGGGCGCTTTGCGAGCCGCTGAGGTTTTGCTGTGCAACCAGCGAGTTGATATTGCTATTGATTCCGAGCATGGAAAATCTCCTAAATAAGCCTGAGCCCAATACGCCATATTGGCATCGGCGGAAGCTTCGTTCATTGCTGGCCGCCTCAGTGAAGGTTGACGGCCCTCCTAAAAAAAACTTGAGGAACTTTCTGTAATCGCACACCGATTGGC
>NZ_JAWRXV010001326.1:0-250 GCF_046534875.1 Paraburkholderia sp. SIMBA_054
GGATCATGGCGGCTTCCAACCGGTGGGCGCGCAGGATAAGCCGTCCCGGCCATGGCGTCAGCGGCGCCGGCCCGCGCTGCTAGACTGCCGCCATGTTCACCGCCTCCACGCTCACCGGCAGCAAGCCGGAACAGTACGCCCAGCTCAAGGCCCAGGCCGAGGCGCTGGTCCACGGCGAAAGCGATCGCATCGCCAATGCCGCCAACCTGTCGGCCCTGATCTTCAACGGGCTGCCCGCGCTGAACTGGGC
>NZ_JAWRXV010001327.1:0-250 GCF_046534875.1 Paraburkholderia sp. SIMBA_054
CCGGCCTGCGCGCGTCGATATCGGCTATCGACGCGCGGTTGCCGTCATGCGGCGGGCACCAACGCGAGCAGCATATGTTGTTTGAGGCGAACGCTGAACTGATGGGCAACAAAAAGCCCGGGCTGCAGACTATGGCCTAGCGGTGTTGCGAGCGGGCTTCCGGCGAAGGGATCATCCTTCCAGCCCACATCGCGCTGCGTTGCCGGCTGGGCGAGCGCCCCCAACGGAAGTTCGAAGTGCCCGATGGACT
>NZ_JAWRXV010001328.1:0-250 GCF_046534875.1 Paraburkholderia sp. SIMBA_054
CCAAACGATCATCTGACGGCCTACTCCGCCGCCACGAATATGGCTCGCAATCCGCACGCTTTCGATCTGTCCGCGCCACATGCCCATCCGCGACAGGCCGGGTATAAAGCTGATTTGCATGCAACCAATGATCTCGCCATCATGTTCAACGACAGCCCGGAGCTGATTGGGATCGGCATCGATTGCCGCAAAGGCGCTGCGATAGGAATCCCGCAAGGGGAGGCTCGCATCTTCGCGCTGTGCGCCGAGC
>NZ_JAWRXV010001329.1:0-250 GCF_046534875.1 Paraburkholderia sp. SIMBA_054
GTCATGCGCGTGATAACTTCTATACCACCCATATTGGCGGCGAGCATCTTACCGTCTTTCGCACCACGAAAACAAAATCCCGCCTGAACTTCCTGTCGCTCTTGCGCGGCAATTATCAGGATTATGTGCTTAACGATGCTACTTCTGATTATCTGAAGACGCGACATGGCGTGGATCCGACAGTCATCGCCAGGCTGCAAACACGCACGCCTCAACGCTTTAGCAACCAGGTCCCCTTTCTGGAACACCT
>NZ_JAWRXV010001330.1:0-249 GCF_046534875.1 Paraburkholderia sp. SIMBA_054
CGTGGCGCGCATCGGCGTGCTGCTGGCCGGCCTGCCGAACACCGTGGCCGGCCAGACCGTCAACCGCTTCTGTTCCTCGGGCCTGCAGGCCGTGGCGCTGGCGGCCAATGAAATCCGCCTCGGCAACGCCGACCTGATGCTGGCCGGTGGCACCGAGTCGATGTCGATGGTGCCGATGATGGGCAACAAGGTCGCGCTGTCGCCGTCGGTGTTCAAGGACGACCACGTCGCCATCGCCTACGGCATGGG
>NZ_JAWRXV010001331.1:0-249 GCF_046534875.1 Paraburkholderia sp. SIMBA_054
CTGGACCAGCTGGGGGTGGCCGACAACACCCTGGTGGTGTTCACCACCGACAACGGCGCCGAGGTCATGACCTGGCCGGATGGCGGCACCACGCCCTTCCGTGGAGAGAAGGACACCAACTGGGAGGGAGGCTGGCGCGTGCCCTGCGTGCTGCGCTGGCCCGGAGTCGTCGAGTCCGGCCGTGTCATCAACGACATCGCCTCCCTGCAGGATTTCATCCCGACCTTCGCTGCCGCCAACGGCGAGATC
>NZ_JAWRXV010001332.1:0-249 GCF_046534875.1 Paraburkholderia sp. SIMBA_054
GCGGACGATACGTTCGAGATCGCGCGCCGCGGTTTGATAGCGCAGCGCAGCCAGAGCGTGGTCGGTCGGGGCGGTTTTCAGGTCGTTCATTATCGGCTCCAGTCGATAGCCTGTACTGTACAAACATACAGTATCCGGCGCAACCTCGCGCAAGCCCCGATTCCGCGTAGACGCCTCTTGCTGCTCGATGCCTCAGCCGTGAATCACTACCAGCAACGCCTTTGCCTCGCCTTTGCCGGCATTGCGGAT
>NZ_JAWRXV010001333.1:0-249 GCF_046534875.1 Paraburkholderia sp. SIMBA_054
CGTCGACTCTCGCACAACGCGATGCAGTCCGGCCGAAGACTGTCGTTATCGACACCTTGCCCACACCGGCGCGTCTTTATGCGCGCGCGTTGTCGGGCATCGTCAAGCGCGGACGTCCGGCGCAGTTGCCGGCGTTGCGTCTCGTGCGCCCCGCCGTCGCGCTCGATGCCGGGCCCGCGTGGCGTTATGCGCGCGTGTGCGGCTTCATTCCCGAACACGGCGTGCCGCTCACGTATCCGCATCTGCTCG
>NZ_JAWRXV010001334.1:0-249 GCF_046534875.1 Paraburkholderia sp. SIMBA_054
GTCGCGATCGACGGTCGAGCCGTCCGGCTCGCCGGTTGCATCGGTGAGGCGCGCGAACACGCGGTCGTTGGCGATGCCGCCGTCCGCCAGGTAGTCGCAGGCGCGAATCTCACGCGTCGGCGAATCGCAGTAGTACATCGTCGCGCCGTCGGGACTGAACGCGATGCTGTTCGAAATGGCGGGCGCGGGCAACGGCAAGCGCTCCAGCGTCAAATCACGATCGAGCCGGTAAAACCCGCCGATCGCGCG
>NZ_JAWRXV010001335.1:0-249 GCF_046534875.1 Paraburkholderia sp. SIMBA_054
GGAGCGGCTTCAGCCGCGACCTGCCGGACCCCGCGTCGCGGCTGAAGCCGCTCCTACGGTGCGATCGCAGGCGAAGTAGTGCCGCGGAACGACGGTTATTCGCCGACCACGTCCACGCCCTTGGCCGGCGTGAAGCTGAAGGTCCCCGCCGCGAAGGTCGGGTTGCGCTTGAGCTCGTCGAAGCGGATCGCCGTGCGCTGGCCGATCGCGTCCACCACTTCCATCCGCGCCAGGCCGTTGGGACCGAAG
>NZ_JAWRXV010001336.1:0-249 GCF_046534875.1 Paraburkholderia sp. SIMBA_054
CCTCGGGCATGGCGCAGCCGATGATGGCGTCGTCGATGCGCGAGACATCGATGCCCGGGGCCTGGGCGACCACCGAGCGCAGCACGTGCGCGAGCATGTCGTCGGGGCGGGTGTTGCGGAACATGCCCTTCGGCGCCTTGCCGACCGGCGTGCGGGTGGCGGCGACGATGTAGGCTTCCTGGATCTGCTTGGTCATTTCATTACTCCGGATTCGGGATGACCGCGTTGGCGGCGCAGGCGAGGGGAGGG
>NZ_JAWRXV010000219.1:0-530 GCF_046534875.1 Paraburkholderia sp. SIMBA_054
TTGCGCGTGCTAAAGACCAACTTTCGCAACGGCCTGGAGGCCACTCGCGTCGCCAATCAGTTGCTCAAGATCAAGCAGCGGCGCTTCGGCTCCATCGACCGCGAGAGCAACTTCCTGGTCCAGGCCGTCGGGGGCGAGACCGGCCAAGTTACGCTGATGCCCGACAAGGACGCCACCAAGCGCGAACTGGACCAGAAGATTCGCCAATCCACCCAGTTCGCCGTCCTGGTAATGCGCGACGAGGACAAGGCCGACGCCCGCAAGCACTTTGCCACGCCCCTGTTGTTCTCGATCCACGAAGCCAAGGGTCTCGAATACGAGAACATCGTGCTCTACCGTTTCATCTCGGATCACCGCGGCGAGTTCAACGACATCGTCGAGGGCATCGCCAAGACCGATCTGGCGGTCGAGACACTGGATTACAAACGCGCCAAAGACAAGAGTGACAAGTCGCTCGAAGTCTATAAGTTCTTCGTCAATGCCCTGTATGTAGCGCTGACGCGTGCCATCAAGAACATCTACATGATCGA
>NZ_JAWRXV010001337.1:0-249 GCF_046534875.1 Paraburkholderia sp. SIMBA_054
GAGCAGAGCGGGGCGACACGCACGCCGCTTCGCATCGACCCGCAGCACCCGCCGCACAAAAGCGCCGCGACGCCGCCCTCACTGCACCAGGTTGTTCAACTCGATGATCGGCAGCATCACCGCCAGCACGATCACCAGCACCACGCCGCCCATCGCCAGAATCAGCAGCGGCTCCAGCAGACTCGTCAGGAACATCGTGCGGCGCTCGAGCTCGCGCGCTTCGCCGTCGGCGGCACGGTCGAGCATCGT
>NZ_JAWRXV010001338.1:0-249 GCF_046534875.1 Paraburkholderia sp. SIMBA_054
CATGAGAGATATACAAAGATTTTTGTAAAATAGGCTCTATTTCATTATCTTTTAGGTGATGAAGAAAATAGTTTAACAAGCAAACAGACATGGTTTCTTGAATATAAACTCCCCATAAACCGCCAATTTCGGGGCTTGATAACCTTACATTATGTTTAACCATCGATGCCTCCTAAGTATATGTATTTAGCTTAAGTATTTGATTTATTTTCCTAAATTATTCTTTTTTATCTCCCGAAAAAGATGGAT